>NZ_JAKRFA010000110.1:0-1488 GCF_022348305.1 Alteromonas sp. MmMcT2-2 | reverse complement strand
TTTTATGTTCTTCTGGATAATGTCTCACTCATGCCTAACTTCCGCACCCTGTCTAATACTATGAAAAACTGAGGCGACAACTATCCTGACACAGGGGGAATTACTTCTAAGGATTGCAAGTAAGCCAGGAGATATTATTAAGCAGCAGGTTTAATGGGTAGAAAGATGACAAAAAAGCTTCTTTGTGTGAAGGTAGAACTGCTCAAAACTCTTGATATGGGTGATTGAAAATTCATAAAGCCTTTTGGGGGGCATACCTTCGAAAATCAGTTAATTTTGAATTTGTGAACGCATACACCAGAAATGTACAACTATAGATGTAAATGCACAGGAGAGCTAACGCAATGAGTAATATTCAGCTTCTCGGAACAATAATGGCTATATTAAGCTTGGTTGTTTTGTTTGGTGGGTTTTATTGGTTGATAAGAAGAAATAGATAACGAAAATCTACTAAGCTTTTTATTATGGGAAATTAGTTTTCCCAATCGATTTTTATTTTAACTTATTAATTATTTTAGTGAAAAGGTTATCATGAGTACCCTTGAATTCGTAACATTAGCAATCACTCTATTTTTTACAGGATTAGGTGGAGTAATTTGGATTGCCAATAATTATTCATGTCGTTTACAACAGTTGGGAGAAAAATACATATCAAATAAATAATTTCAAAATGTTAAGTGCGCCTCAAGTGGATTATTTTTAAAATTTCGTTAGCAGGTCAGTTTTACATCACCGGAGACAATCAGAGTTAATCCAGATTTTAGCAACCTAGTAGTCTGCGCCACAATGACTTAGATTTCGCAGTCCCTTTATCATTTCTTTCTACACTATTCTTGCGCTTTGATGCGAGCACAGTAACGCTTTTAAACGTGGTGATCGTGTTCCCACTATCAATACGTATACACATAAAATCATCATCACCATTATATTTCATTTACACTCCTCACATGCTCAACAGCGACTATTTTTCTCAAATTTAAAAATACGTTTAATCGCTAGAAATCTCTTCTAAAATATTCGACTTACAAAATAGAGCAATTCTTGCTATCTCTTTAGCCGTATTACACAGAGTTGAGTTTGCAATTCCCCCCTCAATAGTCAAACTGTAATCCAAGGTGATCCCTGATGCATTTGACAAAGACAAAAATCCAAATGCGTTTTCATTCGTTGTACCTACTAGTCTAAATACTTCATCCCAGCATTCACTGTTATTTTTCATTTCATCCCTTTCACGATTATCAAACAAGATTGTTCTGAAACGCAGAATTTCTGGCTGTCTCGATGGAACCCATACCATTATTGTTATCTTCATTTCGACATCATGCACTATAGAAATAAACGTTAAATCTACTCTTGCATTACCAAATCCCTCTGATGGTTTTGAAACGGTGCGTATTTCGGTGAATCCGATCGGTCGTTTCGGTTTTATCCGATCACTTTTTCTTCTTCTTTTTCGTCCTTGCCAGTTTTACCTTAAGTGATCGGATT
>NZ_JAKRFA010000109.1:0-1625 GCF_022348305.1 Alteromonas sp. MmMcT2-2 | reverse complement strand
ATTGATCTGATCACCAAACGTCATGAATGTTCCTATCTTTTTTATCTTATTGATATCGCAATATTATTTGTGGGGATACCTCAGACTCTGACCCCATTACTAATGGGGTAGAGTCAATCTACTCACTTCATTAATCTGACAACTCGTACCTTGAAGCGTTTATTTCATTTGCTAATGAATACAATGCTCAATTAATAAAGTACTTTGACCCCATAACTAATACTATCCGCTTATGGATAATTGGTTTAAAACGCTTTACATTTTTGAGGTGTTAATAAAATGTTAAGTGTGCATGATGAAGTATTTAGTTTTAGCTGTTATTGCCGGTCTCGTTAATGTAGTGATGTCTTTTGTTACTTCACATCTACTAATCTCTGCAGTTGCTACGTTTCTTACTATCCTTTTCGCGGCCTTTATTATTGAGAAGGTATTTCAAAACCAAAATATAGCCGCTAGTAATACTGTTCTATCTGACGATTATAAGAACAATGCACACAGCAATGATGCAACGAAAGTTAGTCATGCCGCGAGTAACATTGCAATTGGTGGTGCTTCTATCTCTTTCTTTTTAGAGCAGTTATCAAAAGCATTTAATGAGCAAGTCGCGAACATCGGCGAGATGAGCGGTAGACTCCAACAATTAGAACTTTCCTCAACTCAGTTAGATGATCTTGCCAAGAATGCTGCATCTTCTATGAATGAATCTGACGAGAAAACGCAGTTCGGAAGTACGTCGTTAAAAGAAGTATTAAGCCAGCAACAGCAGCTGGTTAAAAACATAAATGCGTCATCTGAAGCGCTTACTACATTAAAAAGTAAGGCCGAGGGAATAAGTACAATAACAAACACCATTAACCAATTAGCCGATCAAACAAATATGCTAGCGCTTAATGCGGCTATTGAAGCTGCAAGAGCGGGAGATCAAGGACGTGGTTTCGCCGTTGTTGCTGATGAAGTACGCGAGCTTGCCAAGAAAACAACTGATGCCACCTCAGGAATTGAAAGTTTGCTGCAGGATATGAATACAAGTAGCCAGGCCGCAGTGGCTACTATGGAAACGGTGCTTAACTCTAGTGATAACATGAATGTGAAATTAAAGGAGAGCGAAGAAGCTATCTCACACTCCAGTATGCTCTCTACAAAAGCTCGGGAATCGATGGGCGCTATGCAAGCAATGGTAGAAAATAATGCAGAACATAGCGCAGGTATAAGTACCAATATACTTCAGTTGCACACGACGACAGAAAAATTAGAGCACGACCTCACTGATGTTTCTACTCAGGCGCTATCACTGAGTAGTCAAGCTGAAGATATTTTCAGGCTACTGGAAAGCTTCGATGTAAATGATCGAAACAGCGAAGTTAGAGACATTGCAGTCAATGCAGCTAAAACTGTTGGAAAGCGTTTCGAGCAAGCGATTTCAGAAGGGAAAATATCGGAAGCAAAGCTGTTTAATTTTGACTATTCACCTATACCGAATACTAATCCTATAAAGCACACGACACCTTTTGATAAGTTCACCGACGAGAGACTGTAACTAATTTTGTGTAACTGCCTATCTCAATTTACTCTATAGAGAGTTAAGGATAGGCAGATGAACATGAATAAGAAAGAGCTTGAAGCTT
>NZ_JAKRFA010000108.1:0-1635 GCF_022348305.1 Alteromonas sp. MmMcT2-2 | reverse complement strand
CCCCCTGTGTCAGGATAGTTGTCGCCTCAGTTTTTCATAGTATTAGACAGGGTGCGGAAGTTAGGCATGAGTGAGACATTATCCAGAAGAACATAAAAAGGCAGTGGTTAGTAAGTTGATTGAAAGCGGTTTATCATTACGCCAGTTTGCGCAAAGAGAAGGTATTAGCCTGTCTACGTTGTATGGTTGGCGGGACAAGTATACAGAGGCCGATTTCAGTTTGACGAAAAGTAATACGCCAGAGAATTGGACCGCAGAGCAGAAGTTTTCTGCGGTGATAGAGACTGCTGCCATGTCGGAAGTTGAGGTAAGTGAATACTGCCGGAAAAAGGGCCTTTTCCCGGAGCAAATCCAGCAATGGAAACAAAGTTGCATCTCCGGTAATCAATCCGAGGCGGATAAACGTAAACAGCAGGCCCAGGAACGCAAAGCGGATAAGAAGCGCATTAAAGAGCTGGAAAAAGAGCTAAAACGCAAAGACGCAGCTTTAGCCGAAACTGCTGCGCTACTGGTGCTCAGAAAAAAGTTAAATGCCTACTGGGGGGAAGACGAGGACAATTAACCACGTTCTCAGATAGGCAATACTATGTTTCACTGGTTGACGAAGCCGTTAGCTCGGGTGCCAGAAAACACAAAGCCTGTGACATCATCGGCTTATCCCTGCGCACGTTACAACGCTGGCGTGATGCGGATGGGATTCGAGCAGATAAACGCCCGGAGGCGGTCAGGCCGACACCTGCTAATAAACTAACTGAGGTAGAACAACAAGCCATTTTGGATATCTGCAATGAAGAGCGGTTTGCCAGTTTACCGCCCAGTCAGATTGTGCCCATGTTGGCCGATGAGGGAGTTTATCTGGGTTCGGAATCCAGCTTTTACCGTATATTGAAAGCCAATAATCAGCTTAGCCACAGAGGCAAAGCAAAACCCAAAGGTACACTGGCAAAACCTGATGGATTTACGGCTACGGGACCCTGTGAAGTGTGGACCTGGGATATATCGTACTGCCCCTCTACAGTTATTGGTCGGTTCTTTTATCTGTACATGATAATGGATATTTTTAGCCGTAAAGTTGTGGGATGGGAAGTGTATGATTGCGAGTCTGGTGAGCATGCCGCTAACCTATTAGAACGCACGCTATGGTCTGAGAAATGCGTGAATGAAGAGATAATCTTACATTCTGATAATGGCAGTCCGATGAAGAGCCTGACCATGCAAGCTAAGATGATTGAAATGGGCGTTATCGGCTCACGTAGCCGACCCGGTGTCAGTAATGACAACCCTTACTCAGAATCTCTGTTCCGCACAGTCAAATACTGCCATAGATGGCCGAGTGAAGGCTTTAAGTCGCTGGAGGAAGCGCGAGCCTGGGTGCGAGATTTTGTCCGCTGGTATAACACCGAACATCGCCATAGCCGCATAAGATTCGTTACCCCAGAGCAGCGACACAAAGGTGAAGACCAACAGATACTGGCAAAGCGCACTGAGTTATATGCCGAGGCAAAAGTGAGAAATCCAAGTCGTTGGTCTGGTGAAACCAGAAACTGGGATAAGATCGGAAGCGTAGAGCTAAATCCGGAGAATAAAAAAGAAGCAGCTTAACAGCTCAGGCGACAACTACCTTGAAAAACGCCG
>NZ_JAKRFA010000107.1:0-1777 GCF_022348305.1 Alteromonas sp. MmMcT2-2 | reverse complement strand
TTTTTGTTGCCATCAGTAAAGTCTCCGTTAGTAAAATCTACGGAGGCTATTTTACGGAGTAGCTAAATCTGGGGAAGACGGCCTATATTGATCGCTTACACTAAAACCGATAAAAAGCTCTCTTATAATTATCTATCGCGTCTATCACGGTTCTTGGCTGTAGCATACTTTGATTGATAAGCTCCGAGTGAATCAATTCGTTTATCTTTTTGATCTTTTCGAGCTCACTTTTTTCTATCCATGGTTCATTGTAAACCTTTGTTTTCCCTTCATGTCTAACTACCCTTTCTTCGAAACTCGAGTAAGTACCAGTTAAGTCTAGCTTAGTTAGCTGTTTTCTTTTTGCTTCTACTTCTTGGTTGTGATGGGCGAGAAAATCGCATAGCAAAGTTCTTAAGGGAGGCTCTAACTCATATTCGTACTTCCCACTAAACGTAATCCTTATATCAGAGACATGCGGAAGTGACTTCCAATGATATAAGCATCGCATTAAATCCTGTTCTAGAGATAACCTTTCGTCAAGCGGAGGAGGCTCAAGATCAAACAGACCGTACTCATCAAATTGTAGCGACTCTGCGTACGAACTCCCTTTGCTTGGAACACTAATTGGGTGATAACAGGTCCGCTTTATATCTTTGTTTACAAAGTCTATTTCCCAGTGGCCGATATCATCTTGCAAAAAATTTGCAGATAGGTGATCACAATATCTCCACCAAATGGCCTCGCCGAACATTAGAACGTAATTATTCTGTAGGTCGAACTTACGTTGCAACCAGGCCGAAAGCTCTGGCCATAGAGTTTTAAAATATTTGAAAAATATACCTTCTCTTCGGAGTATTGCTGCTTTCGGCGATTCAGCGAGATATTTTAAAGGACTATTTAAGTTATCAGTAAACCAATAAAGTGTAGTTTTTCCGTCAATTGGGCACGTAATATCAAATTGAAATATATTTTTCACACTTGTTACTGATAGTTCTTTCAAAGACACCGCTATTATGAAGGCATTTTGTTCTACATGCTTCGGAAGTTCCTGCATTAAGTCCTTAATAATAGCAACAACATGCCATCTGATGTGAAAAGAGAAAGGCAAATAATATCGTCTCGATTTATTGACGGAGACGATCTGATCCCAGGTTTTGTAACCAAAACTTTTGGCAAAAGAATTTAACAGATCTTTTTCTCTAAGTTTTATGGGGGATAGTTGGTTATAGACGTCACAGACTAATGACGCTTCTTTTCTTATTGTTTTCAGGTTGAAATTGTCAAACGGTTTTTTTTTAATCGAATTGCGCAAACACTGACCCCATGTTTTTCCCGTCTTACCCAGCCGCTGGATTCAGTAAAGTTTGGAAAATTAAGAATTCAGTATATAAAAAACAAATTAATATGTGCTAACGCGGCACGCACTTGCGTAGTGTAACCCACAAAGGCTACTAAAAAAAGATGATGGACGAATTTATGCCTGTCTAACAGATGCTTACAGAGAATAACTAGCGATATCTCCCGCTGTTCCGCTTTTCATGGTAGGTCTTGGATATCGTAACCGTTCACCAGGGCCCTATTGACAGGCAGCTTTAAAGTCGTTGAGCAGAGGATAAGTGGTTTTATTCAGCGTCGCAGCAAGTATTGCCCGGATCCACTTCAGAGGATTCAACTTTTGTTTTCGGCAGGTTTCTACGATGGTGAGTATACGTTGTCTGAACAGTTCGCCCCGATGTGACCACACGCCATAGCTGCCTTTTCGCCACAGCACATAGCTTCGTAATGAACGCTCGGC
>NZ_JAKRFA010000106.1:0-2081 GCF_022348305.1 Alteromonas sp. MmMcT2-2 | reverse complement strand
CTCCAAGCTGAAAGTAAACCACCTCCGCAGCCATTTATTGGTGTGGTCTACAGAGGATTATGTCTTTTTAGAGGGGAAAATCCCTAGAACCCCTAGATGAGGAGAGCGGGCCTACGGGGGCTAGTCGTTCGCATAGTTCCTGAAACCTGTTACGTCACTGGTTTTATTCGTATAATATGTCGCAAATTTCGGAATTTTTGTGACACAGAATTGGAGCACATGATGACTACTTTGAACCGTCCTGACCTCAGCGATATTCATATTGGCGATTGGGTTGACCGTTGGTTGCCTGCTGCTTGGCGTCCTTATGCAAGGCTTGCCCGGATCGACCGTCCGGTAGGAA
Source organism: Alteromonas sp. MmMcT2-2 (assembly GCF_022348305.1). NCBI lineage: Bacteria > Pseudomonadati > Pseudomonadota > Gammaproteobacteria > Alteromonadales > Alteromonadaceae > Alteromonas > Alteromonas sp. MmMcT2-2. The sequence continues at coordinate 1,738 of NZ_JAKRFA010000106.1, read as the reverse complement.
TATGGCTCACCTTTTTCCCCTGCCTTGCCGCGCTCATTCAAGCGTCCCAAGGGCTCCCCGAATTTCGGCTTTTGGTAGTGTTTTTTCTCGGCGCATTTTTGATGAGAAGCGCAGGCTCGACAGCCAATGACATTGCGGATCGTAACTTTGATGGGCATGTCGAGCGGACGCGCCTTCGTCCGCTCGCGAGTGGTCAGCTTCGAACGCGCCACGCGCTAATATTCCTCGCCGTCGAACTCGCCTTGGCGGCGCTGCTATTGTTTTTCTTAAGCCCATTCACAGCGCTTGTCGCAGTTTGCGTGCTGCCACTGGTATTCATTTACCCGCTTTGCAAACGCTTCACCCATTGGCCCCAAGCTGTTTTGGGGGCCGCGTTCAATTGGGGAATGCTGATGGCATGGGCGGAGGTGTCAGGCAATATTCCAGCAGGAGCCGTGGTAATGTGGGTCGGCGCTATAGCGTGGCAGATCGGCTATGACACGGTGTATGCTTATGTCGATGTAGCCGATGATACCCGTTTGGGTTTGAAATCAACAGCGATTCTATTTGGACGCAGGGGGCAGGCTATCGTCGGATTGTTCTACGCCTTGACTGTCGGGGCATGGGCGGTTGGGGGGTGGTTACTGGACATGGCGATGCCCTACGCTATCGGTATGGTTATTATTGCAGCTCATCTGGCTTGGCAGATATGGCGTGTTGACCTCGAAAAGCCGGAGCTGAATTTCCGGCTCTTTCTGTCGAACATTCTGACCGGGGCATTATTGGCGGTCGCTGCCTTCGCGGGCACTTGGTAAGTCGCGCAAATCCTGAAACCGCAAGGTGCTTTGGTGTGCTGAAGAACTTGGCCTCACCTATGAACATATCAATGCGGGTGGCACCTTTGGCGTGGTGAGCGACCCCGATTATCTCGCGATGAACCCTAATGGCCTTGTTCCCTGCCTGAAGGATGGTGATTTAGTCCTATGGGAATCGAACGCCATCGTCCGCTATCTTGCCAGACAATACGCTTATCCATCTCGATTACCCAACATCATTATGCCTGTGGCGAGTTATTCGACGAACGGTATCCGGTTTGGGCCGAAATCGCGGTGATCAGCTCGCGCCAGGATGTCCTGAACGCTTTGATTGGGCCTTCTTCCGATTTGTGATCAATTACCGAAAGGTGCAACGACAGCGCGACCTTGCTCGAATGGAAGGATTTGCCGGTCGGGTGTTCCGGTTCACCTCGCCGGCCGAACTGTCGGGCTTCGTAACTGCCATCAAGAAGGCTGCGCAAAAGGCGTGAAATCGGCCTACCGTATATTTGTGCCCCTTTAATGTTCAGGGGCCATCATGCGGATACGATCCACTATGATAGGAAAACGCTCTAAATGGAGATAGCATGACACTTGCCGAACAGTTTGAACTCATCCGATCTGGGCAGATGTACAACGATCTAACGTCTGAACTCGTGGCGGCTCGTGAGGAAGCAGTGTTCCTGACGAATGATTATAATGCCAGCTTCGGCCAAAACGCGGAAAAGCGTGAAGCCGTTCTGACGAAGCTTATCGGCTCAATGGGTAAGCAGGTTCATTTCGAACCTACGTTCCGCTGCGAGTTCGGACGCAATATACACATCGGCGACAACTTTTACGCCAACTTGGGGTTCTAGGGATTTTCCCCTCTAAAAAGACTTAATCCTCTGTAGACCACACCAATAAATGGCTGCGGAGGTGGGTTACTACTTATAAGTGTGGCA
>NZ_JAKRFA010000105.1:0-2601 GCF_022348305.1 Alteromonas sp. MmMcT2-2 | reverse complement strand
TGCATATTCCGGCCGGATCTGAACAGCGATTCCGGAAATACTTGAACACTCATTCTGGAATTATTTGAACACTGATTCCGGATTTATTTAGTACAGTTTTGGGCTGATTTCCGGAATCGGTGTTCAAGTACGCCGGAATCTTTTCAACGCATTGAAATCACTATTAATTTGATAACTTAACCACTGACTTTTAGTTGGCGAGTGAGGGTTAGGTTTGAAAAGGATTACAATGCGTAAAATCAGAGAGGTTTTAAGGCTGCATTTCTCGGCAGGATTGAGTATCCGCGAGATCCACCGCAGCACCAAAGTCAGTGTTGGCAGCATCCAAACACTGCTCAACAAAGCCAAGGGGATGAACTTGTCCTGGCCGCTGCCGGATGAACTGGATGATGCCCAGTTAGCCCGGCGCTTTTACCCGCAAGCCGATACCCGCCATGCCAAACGATTCCAGGAGCCGGATTGGGCAGACTTGCGCAAACAATTAAGCCGAAAGGGCGTAACCAAACTACTGTTGTGGGAAGAATACACCCAGCAATACCCCAACCGCTGTTACAGTTACTCTCAGTTCTGCGACCGTTACCTGCAGTGGTTGAATAAGCAACGCCGCTCCATGCGTCAGCATCACCGGGCAGGCGACGTGTTGTTCGTGGATTATGCAGGGCAAACTATGCCTGTCGTGAACCCGCAAACGGGTGAAATCCGGTATGCACAAATATTCGTTACAGCTATGGGCGCGAGCAGTTATTACTACTCAGAGGCGACCTGGACTCAGGGCTTGCAAGACTGGCTCGGCAGCCATGTACGGGCCTTCGAGTATCTTGGTGGCGTACCCACCATGGTGGTGCCGGATAACTTAAAAAGTGCAGTGACTAAAGCCTGCAAGAGCGACCCGGATATCAATCCGGCCTATCAGCAACTGGCAGCTCATTATGATACGGCGATTGTGCCCGCCAGACCGTATAAACCCAAAGATAAAGCCAAGGCCGAAGTGGGTGTGCAAATCATAGAGCGATGGATATTAGCCCGGCTTCGCCATCACACCTTCTTCTCACTACATGAGCTGAACCAGTGTATCCGCGCCTTGCTGACAGAGGTGAACAATAAACCGTTCAAACAAATGACAGGCACGCGTCAGCAGTGGTTCGATGAACTGGATAAGCCTGCCTTAAAACCACTGCCGCGCCATGCCTATGAATATACCGACATCCGCAATACTAAGGTGAACATCGATTACCATGTGCAGTATGAGAATCACCTGTACTCGGTGCCACATCAACTGGTGAGTGAAAAAGTGGAGCTTCACGCCAAGCCACGCCTGGTGGAAATCTACTTCCAGGGCAAACGTGTGGCCAGCCATCCCCGCAATGACCGTTACGGCTTTACCACCACGCCGCAACACATGCCTGCGCAGCATCAGCACTACCACAAAGTAAGCGAAGGCAGCCTGATGAACTGGGCGAAAGACATCGGTGATGACGTGCTTCTCTGGGTAAAAGCACAGCTGAAACGTAAACCACATCCCCAACAGGCGTTCCGTGTCTGCCTGGGTGCCTTGCGATTAGCCAGTCAGTATCCGCCGCAGCGGCTCAATATCGCCTGCAAGCTGGCTAACCAGCATCAGCTCTATCGCTTACAGCAACTCAAAGACATCTTAAACAGCAATCAGGACAAGCTCATCAGTGAATCCAGCCAGGACACCCTGACACTCCCTCAACACCACGAAAATATCCGTGGACCACAAAGCTTCCATTAAGGAGAAAATCCATGCTAACCACCACACTGTCACAACTGCACCAACTTAATCTCAGCGGCATGGCAAAAGCACTGAGCCAGCAACTCGAACAACCGGGTCAATATCAGGACTTATGCTTCGCCGAACGCCTGCAACTGCTGACCGACCAGGAAATCCATGAACGGGACAACCGTAAGCAACAGCGCCTGCTTAAACAGGCGCAACTGAAACTCGCGGCCAACGCCCATGACATCGACTATCAGCATCCGCGCGGACTGCAAAAAAGTGTGATGACAGGATTACTGCAATGCGACTGGCTACAACGGCAACAAAACCTGTTACTCACCGGGCCGTGCGGCACCGGGAAAACCTATATCGCCTGCGCACTCGCTAACACCGCCTGCCTGAAAGGCTACACGGTGAAATACTACCGGGTGAGTCGACTGCTCATGGAACTCACCCAGGCCAAAGCCGATGGCACATACAGCAAAAAACTAAAGAGCCTTGCCAAACTCAATCTGCTCATCCTGGATGACTGGGGCCTTGAACCGTTAAAGGCGGCTCAGCGCAACGACCTGATGGAAATCATGGATGACCGCCACGGCAGCAGCTCAACCATCCTCATCAGCCAGTTACCCACAGATCAATGGTATCAATCCATCGGTGATAACACGCTGGCTGATGCCATCCTCGACCGCCTGATGCACAACGCTCACCGGATAAAACTGAAAGGAGAATCAATGAGAAAAACACTGGCATCCATTGACGCCACTTGAACACTTAAGGTAAAAATCGACTAGCCAACGATGCGTTGATCTGAGGTGTTCAAATAAAACCGGAATGGGTGTTCAAGTAAATCGGAATACGCA
>NZ_JAKRFA010000104.1:0-2612 GCF_022348305.1 Alteromonas sp. MmMcT2-2 | reverse complement strand
GATGCGTTGTAGTGCAACGGCTGATGGCCTATGACATCGTAACCCGATAACAGCCATTGTAGCTGTTGCTCACTCATATGCATCTGTTTTAAGTTCGCATCGACAGGCCACTTAAAACGATGCTTCTGTCGAGTAGCCAGACCCGATTACTCGAGCCCAGCCCTCTAAGAACGGTACGTGCGAGTTTCCCCGCATACCGCTCAAGTCGTTATAACGCCATGTAGGATGGCGCAGCAGTATTTTTACTTTTATGAATGCTGTTATGGCAAGAAGGGTGTACAACCACGGTATTACTCGTCTTATTATCACCACCTAAATATAAAGGCACTAGGCGGTGAATATTCCAACCAGTTTTAGCCGTTATTTTCCTTTTGCAATACAAACACTCACCATTTTGACGTGATAATAATCTATGCAGGCGTTCTTTGTTGCGAGAATTTATTAACACATCAAGCCGAGATTCAAAGTAAGTTTCATGTGTCGGATCGTAAGGGTTTGCATCGGAATTGATTTTTGGATGTCGCACAATCGGTATTGCTGCTAACCGAAATAAGGCTATTTGTTTATCACCGGTGCAGAATGTCCAATTACGCGCACCAACAGAGTGGAAGTATCTAGCCCTAATCCAGTGTTTTCCTTTTCTAGGATGCCTACGACATGCCCATTTCCAGAGTAGCAACCATATATCAGAGTCAATCTTGCAAAATACTTCCTTTGCGACACTGTGTCGGTGATAATTACACCAACCTCTTAATATTGGATTAAGCTGAAAAATTAGCCTGTCTTGTCGACTAGAGCGATATTTGGTGATCGTAAGTCTCAACTTATTCATCAAATGTAGAGCGCTTTTGCTACTGGGTTTGACCAGTAATTTGCCATTATACTTTCTGAGATTTTGACCAAGAAAATCAAAACCCTCTGATATATGCCTAACGTGCGTTTTTTCTGGCGATAATGCCAAACCACGTTGGGACATAAATTCATTAATACAAGGCAATATTGTATCTACCAAAAACGCTTGAGAATGAGCCGTTACAACAAAATCATCAGCATATCTGATTACAGAGACTCTCTTAACATTAGAACGAATTTCACGGTGCTTACCTCTTTTAACACCTGAAGCTTCTTCAATTGTTCCTTGCAGTTGATTCAATACCATATTCATTAACGTCGGCGAGATTATCCCTCCTTGCGGTGTTCCTGCAAGTGTTGGATATACCTTGCCAGACTCCATGAAGCCGGCATTCAACCACTGTGAAAGGATTGGTTTGTCAATGTTTAAGTGCTTTAGCATCCATTCATGGCTGATATTATCGAAGCATCCTTTAATATCTGCATCAAGCACCCATTCTCCCGCACCTTTGCGACACAATACTTTGAAGCATTGTTCGATCGCATCAGCGCAAGATCTTTGTTTTCGAAAACCAAAAGAATTGCCGTCACTGTTTGTCTCCACTTCTGGCTCAACGGCTAGCAAATACAGTGCTTGCATCCCACGATCCAGCATTGTGGGGATACCGAGAGGTCTTCTCTGCCCATTCGACTTTGGAATAAAGACTCGCCTTAATGGACTTGCCTTGTATCCAGAACGTTTGAGCGATGAGATTGCTCGCCATTTTTTAGTAGCACTTTGCCATGTTTCGCCATCAATACCAGACGTTTTACGCCCTTTGTTCTCCGTTACCTGTTTAACCGCAAGGGCTTTCGCATAAAAGGAATGAGTCAATAACCATTGCAGACTTTTAACTTTCCCTTTTCTCCCTTGCTTTACTGCTTTCACAATACGCGCTTGCAATGATCCTACGTAGCGCTTTGCAGCCTTCCAATCGATGTTAGACCAGCATTGCGCTTCGTTTATAGGTGCACATTGTTCATAAGAGCAATTCATTTGCATTCCTAAGCTAAAATCTTATTACAAATTTCTTGTGATTAACCACTCGATGGAAGTGGGCTATGCTTTCGCATGATGTCACGTTCAATACATCTATCCTTGCCATTACAGCAAGGCATTCGCTTTCTCCATCGTCCTTTACCCGCATGCCCGTCATTCATTCTTACGAAGAAACTACCTCAACGAGGGAGCATACGGGCTTACCAAGTTCCACTTTATTCACATAATGGGTTAGTGTCAGTCAATCCGCCGGGGGCACATTAAATTGCGTAACATGAGACTAGAGCATGTTAACTTGTCCACCACACCTTTTGGTTCAAGCTTGTCAGCATCTTTAGCTTGTTTATAATGACGACAGTTAAAACTGTTCAGTTAATTACACATACCATTAATTCCTAGGGCCCAACCGCATGATGCTTGCAGTTTGTTCAACATCACTGTTGAACTTAAGGCTACATTGTCTTTCGAGCTTCACACCTCACCATTGCTAGTAACGCATGTCGAAATAGGAAACCTTCGGCAATACGAAGGGTTGAATCAAAGTTCAACAGTAAACAAAGCGACTTCTTGTCGCACCGAGGCGTTTATACCAGAGAGCGAAGCCCGTTTTATCCCAATAGAGTATTTTGACCTTATCGCGCTTTTTGTTGCGGAAGACGAACAGTGCATCGCGAAACGGATTCAGGTTCATATCCTGCTCAACAACGACAATTAAGCCATT
>NZ_JAKRFA010000103.1:0-2683 GCF_022348305.1 Alteromonas sp. MmMcT2-2 | reverse complement strand
ACTGGCGTCAGGCGATGAGTCGTTTTATTATCGAGTTCGAGGAACGACTCGAAAAGCACATTAACTAATGGCAGTTACACAGAATCTGTTACAGGCTCGCATAAAGGGGTCAAGTGCGCCTTGAATTCCCTCTTCTACCATCGCTCCAGTGTTCGCGATAAACCACACTGCATTAGAAATAAACGCAACAAAGACACAAACCTTTACCCATACAGCGCTATAAGATGGCGTTGTATAACTTGTCCTACTGTCGTTAATATCTCGCCAGAAAAATGTATATCCAGCTGTGGCCGCGAAACCTAAATAAAACATTAGCTTTGTCACTACAATTACAGTGTTCCAGATATACATTTCCACAGCTGAATCCCCTTTTTAGTGCACCATAAATCCAAAACTATCTTTCATCTTGTGCCCATCGGAGCCAAGCATGATGAACTCAACATTGTATGAACCTGGACGTAATTTAGGTAAGGTCCAAGAATAATCCGTTGCAACCTCTTTCGGAGGTTCAAAGCCAAAATCAACTTTTGCACCTTCACTGTCTTTTAAAACTACTTTTATTAATCTAACTCCCTTGGTAAAGCTGACTGATAGTTCCATTGGGGCCTCCATCAACATTGCATTTTTGCTTGGTGTGCTAGATTTAATTTCTATAGCCTCATGTGCTAATGCCACGCTGCTTAGCAGTACACTAAATATTGCAAATGATTTAACAAGTGCTTTCATGATTACCTCTATCTTTGGTTAATATTCGGTTTTTAAAAATTAAAATTGCTTTGATTGTCAAAAGTGCGCATTTATTTGTTTAACTTTGACTTCAATCGAATTGACTGTCGTAGCTTTCTACTTTCGCGTAAGGTTCGTAGCTCCCATCTTGATATATAATGAAAACGGTATAAGGCATAAACTGCTCTGCTACTTCCATTCCGGGTGAACCTACTGGCATAGCTGGAACAGATAACCCGATAGCCTTTGGATGTTCTTCTAACAAGAATCGTTTTATAAACTTAGAAGGGACATGGCCTTCAAATACAAAGCCGTTTTCTGTAACAGCGGTATGGCAAGAGCGAAGATTTGGCGAAATTCCGTATTCGTTCTTGATGTCGCTCAAGTTATGAAAGTCCTTTGTACGTAGTTGAAACCCTTGGTTTTCTAGATGGGTTATCCACTTTTTGCAACATCCACACGATGGTGATTTATAAACTAATAATTCGAAGACGTCGTTTGCGCCATGGTGGATATTTGCCATGGCAATGCTAGGTAGAATTAGCAGTAATACCGCAGCTTGATAGATGATTTTTTTTAACATTTTTGCCTCCAGACAAAGCTGGCACATATAGGTACGCTAGCACCTAGATAATAAACAGGAACTGAAACAAATTGTGCGTTAAATTTGGACGCACTGACCCCGTGTTAGGCAAATATCGGTGGGCGAAAAAGTGAGGATGTTACTGAAACTGGCTGTTGGAAGAACAAGCCAAATGAAGCGTCCGGCACCACTGGGTGTTGAACAGTCATCATGGAAGCTATAAGGACGGGAGCATGAGTACAACCACCTGGTGGGCATGTGCATTCCGAAGTGTTGCAACAATCTTTAATACTAGCGTTCTCCGAACTGCTAGAATCTACTCTCATACCATGGCTCATGTTCGTAGAGCAATTCGATTCAGAATTACTATTGTAATGTTTGTTGTCAATAGCCATTTCAAAACTCATAGTATCTACAGCCATCGCTTGCCCGACGAGGGCAGATAGCACTGTAAACACTAATATTACTTTTGATATGGATTTAAACATTTCTTAAGCATTAAACATAACCAATATGGAGAATAATGGATTTTCGCGAATTGGTAAACAGTTGAGGCTGATTTGTGATTAGAATAGCCCGTTCATCGGCAGAATTTAAGAAATAGTCATGATGAGAGAGATAGCCTACAACCATGCAAATTTTTGGGCGCGTCTCCAACTCCATAATTCAGATACTGCGGTAGAACTTGAACGCTTTAAGTAGCCGCCACAATACTTCCCTTTTGTCCAGTTCCATTAACGTTATAACGGGGGCTAACCAGAAATACAAAAAATTGAGGAGGCTTGAGGAGCTATATAAATAAACACACCCGATAAATATAAATTCATCGGTAACTTGAAAGAGAAATCAGATATTCTGTTTAAATCGTTGAGGCACAAACTAACTTCAGCGATTTCAACTTAAGCGCCACTCAAGCGCTGGTCGATAAGTGACTCTCGCCCCGCGGTTATAGATACTCTCTGCTTCACTTATTTTTCTGCATATGAATAAGGCGATTAATATCAGCTTTAGGATACAAAAGTTCAATCACTTCTATCAATTGTGAGCACGGTAATAAGTTGTCTATCCGTGATAGGAAAACCTCTTTATAGGGCTATCAGCGCTTGCTTTAGCTGACTACTGGCAATAATTAACTGTTGGCTCACGAGCAGTAGAGAATGTAACTTAACATGCAGTCATGATCTCACGTTAGGAACTTATTTGCATCTTCCCTAGTATCAATTGAATAACACTTTTATGCTGGTTCTAATTATTTCATCGATCTCGGAACATTGATTGACGTGCTCCAATAGATTCACACACCCAGTTAAGAGATAATTATCTCAACTGGAGTGTATATGAAAACCCGAAAAAGCTACTCGAAAGAATTCAAAC
>NZ_JAKRFA010000102.1:0-2748 GCF_022348305.1 Alteromonas sp. MmMcT2-2 | reverse complement strand
TTGCCACACTTATAAGTAGTAACCCACCTCCGCAGCCATTTATTGGTGTGGTCTACAGAGGATTATGTCTTTTTAGAGGGGAAAATCCCTAGAACCCCTAATACCATGGCCAATTGGGTTATCCGACTCAACGACGTATTTCACCCCTTAATCAAACTGGCCCGCGAACAACAAAATCAGGGCAACTATATTCAAGCGGATGAAACGCGCATTCAAGTCTTAGACGAAGCCGGTAAAAGTCGTCAAAGTGATAAATGGATGTGGGTGACCCGTGGCGGCCCACCGGATAAACCGACAGTGCTGTTTGACTATGACCCTTCACGCGCCGGTCAGGTTCCTGCACGTCTACTCGATGGATTTAACGGTGTCTTGCAAGTTGACGGCTATGCGGGTTACGCCAAAGTCTGTCGCGAGCGTCAATTACCCCGTATTGGCTGTATGGACCACGCACGGCGTAAATTTATTGAAGCCAGTCGAGCGGGCACGCCTAGCCATAAAAATAGCAAAAAAGGCACGCCCTCTAAAGCCGATGTAGCGATTGGTTATATCCGAAAGCTGTACGCCATTGAAAGGAAAATTGCTGACTTGAGCAGTGACGAAAAATACCAGGCACGGCAAACCTTAGCGGTGCCTATTCTGAACGAATTTAAACCGTGGCTTGAGCGTAATCTACCCAAGGTACTGAAAGATTCACTGACCTACAAAGCCATATTCTATATGCTTAATCAGTGGGATGCGCTTGTTGCTTATTGCGACTACGGCTTCGTCAATATCAGTAATGCCCTAGCGGAAAATGCCATTCGACCGTTCGCCGTAGGCCGACGAAATTGGTTGTTCGCAGATTCATCGCGAGGTGCACACGCCAGTGCGACCTGTTACTCGCTCATTGAAACTGCCAAAGCTAACGGTGTTGAACCCTCCAGTTACATCAAATATGTGCTAGATAATATTGCCGATGCCACGACAGTTGAAAAATTAGAAGCATTATTACCTTGGAATGTGCCCAAAACTGCGTAAAGTGCTGATTTAAGATCGCTTACATGACGGGCAGTTGAGTATTGACAACAACCATACCGAACGTGATATCCGTCCGTTTACGACTGGGCGAAAAAATTGGTTGTTCTCAAAAACTGTCAAAGGGGCAGAGGCGAGCGCTATACTTTACAGTATCGTGATGACCTGTCGTGCCAATGACATTAACCCCTATTATTACTTCGAAAAGCTATTTGCTGAGCTTCCCCAGCGAGAATCGGGCGCGGATCTAACCGATTTATTGCCGTGGAATGTCAAGCAAGCGCTTGATTAGCCCTGGCCTCACCGCTTAAATTGGCGCTTACGTATCGATTTGTATTTTGACGGCGTACACCCCTGCCAACGAATGAAAGCACGGGTAAAGGAAGCAACCTCACTAAAACCACATCGTTCTGACATACATTCAAGGCTCTTAGTTGTATGCTCAAGGTAAAACAAGGCTTTTTTGTGTCTAAAGTCATCTTTGATTACCATGTAATTAGAGTTTTCTAACTCTAATTTTCGTTGCATGGTTCGAATAGATATTCCAAGTTCCGATGCAAGTTCATTTTGAGTTGGAAATTGGTTTCTAGGGTATAAAGAAATGATGTTTTTAATCTGGCTTATAAGCCCCAAAGAGTCAAAAGAATGACTTGTTATAGATAATGGTACCCTTAATTGTTTTTCCACATCTTTATAGTTACATAAAACAGGTTTGTTTAGCCATGCTTTATCAAAAACGAGCTCGTTATAATTTTGATTGAATTTAACCGGACAGTTGTATAAGAAATGATAATCGCATAGGTTCACTGGTTCATCGTCTTTAAAGGATATATAGAGCAAAGGAACCTCTTTTTTCAATAACATACTTAACATTCTATTCGCAATACAAGTAAGCATAGTAATAGCGAATAAATAGTGGTTAGAATTTTTTGTTACAAAAGAAAATTGCCACCGCACTATATCCTTTTCAAGGATTAAATTTGCTACTATAGGGCTTTGGCATACACGATTAACATTATCAATGGCGCTTAAAGCCTTTGATAATGTTTTTTCTGCACATGCAGATTTGATCATTAAAGCAATAGCTCCTCTAGGGAGCGGTTTTTCTTGAGTACCTAATAATTCATCTTTTGTATAGCTTAAAAGCACTTTATAAGACTCTATAATGTAGTGTAAGGAGATAATTCCTTCGGGTTCATCAATGCACTCAAATGGCAAGCCTATTGCCTGTGAAAAATCTATTTTTGACATACCTACATAATCAGCAATTGAACAAAAGTCTTGAATAAACTTATTGGTAGAGAATAATTCATTTCTATTCATTTTTTTACATGCCTCTGCATTTGGTTTGACTCAGGGGTATTTCAAAGGAGCACGAATTATAGCTATGCTCATGGCCACAGCACTGGCAAATAAATCCGTTTGGCCACTTTATTTCCTTCAAATAAGCTAAAATTTTGGCTTCTGGCATGTTTATTTGTCTACGCTTTTTGTTAATGATTCACGGTAAACACTAGGGGTTTGTCCTGTCCATTTTTTAAATGCTCTATTAAAGTTTGCAGTGTATGAAAACCCAACAAGATAAGATATTTCATCATACCTCAAATGCAATTGCTTCAAATAGCCTAATGTTAACCCCGATTTCAGATAATAAGTGCGACATTCATGGAAAGGTGTAGAAGAGGAGGCCAACTGCTAAAAGTGGTACGCTCTTCTCGTCAAAGAAACAAGCAG
>NZ_JAKRFA010000101.1:0-2859 GCF_022348305.1 Alteromonas sp. MmMcT2-2 | reverse complement strand
AGATGTGTATAAGAGACAGGGGTTCGGGTTCGGGTTCGGGTTCGGGTTCGGGTTCGGGTTCGGGTTCGGTAGCAAAAGTAGCAAGCGTATCTGGAAAAGCAAAGAGTAAAACTGATGATGGTAGAACATTAAAAGCCGTCATCAAGCATCTAGGGCTTATTAATCACCCTGATGCCATGCACTACTTGCAGCGCTATTTTAACGATTGCGGAGAAGCTGAGTTAGCCAACATTAATCCGAATAAGCTACCTCATACCGGCTACATCAACCAACTTTCGCAAATTCTACTGCCGGTAAGCGAAGGGTTGGGTTACACCGTGCTGCCCACCAGCACACTAGATTTTGTGTCTTTTGCCGACAAACTTACCGTCTACAAAGCTAAAAATGAAGTAACCGAGCCCCTATACAGTGTTCAAACACCCCACAGCGCTCTACCCGCCCGCTACCAAGTAGTGAAACAAGCCATCACGCAAGTATTGGGTTAAAAATGGGGTCAGAGTACATTATTACGCTGGGTTACTAACTCAGCACCGAGCTTTTTGAGAGCGGGGCCATTTAAGTTACTCTGACCCCATAGTTCGTGATTAGTCGTGAAGCGATGGATCTGGTGCAACCATATCGGCTTCTTTTTTGTGTTCAGGGACATCCACTTTACCCGAGGCTATGACTTCGCCTTCCTGCCATAGCTTCCACTCACCCCGTTCATAGATATCCCACTGTTCATCGTTTGTTAGCGGTTCAGTAGCAATAATGCTCACTACATCTTTTGGCGTGGTTTCAGCTGCAAAATCAATTTCCACCTCTACATCACTCAAACAAGCGGGGCCAAAAGGTGCTCTGCGGGTAATGCTAGCTAACTTTGTACTACAGAACGTAAACAACCAGTCGCCATTGCTCAGCAAGCAATTGAATACACCTTGCTGAGCGTACTCCTTTGCAAGTGAAACTAACGTTTCAGCTAACTGCTCAGGCATAGCGTCTCGGGGGAGATTTTGCCTAACATTATTCATAATATCGCAGAAAAGCTCTTCGCTATCGGTATCCCCAACTGCTTCGTAAACACCCGTCCGGCGCGAGAAATTAGGTAGTTGTCCGTTGTGCGCAAAAACCCAGTATCGCCCCCACAGTTCGCGAGTAAAGGGATGCGTGTTAGCTAAGTTAATGTTACCCACATTAGCCTGACGAATATGGCAAATCGCATTCTTGCTTTTTATAGGCAACTTCGAAACAAAGTCTGCGATGGGTGATGTGGCGCAAGGCTCGGGATCGTGAAACATACGCACGCCCTTCCCTTCATAAAAAGCAACGCCCCAGCCGTCTTTATGCGGCCCTGTTTCACCACCGCGGCGAGTCAGCCCGGTAAAACTAAAACATAGGTCAGTAGGAGTGTTCGCACTCATGCCTAAAAGTTCACACACAACGTTTGTCACCTATAGCAGTTATTTCATTAAGTATGTCGAGAATACGCAAGCACTCGAGCCGAATCAATTCGACATTGGTCCGTAATAAAGGAGAAGCGGCAGACTTTACAACTCATTCACCTTTTTAAACCCAATGACCTTCATACCACTTTATTTTAATTGAATTGCGTAAAAACGTCCGTTTTATGTTTACCTCCCCTTTCATTTACAATAAATAATAATGATAATCAATTACAAACAAACTATTCTTTCATATATATGATGCGCTACCACTCTTGCTCGATTTATTCGCTTTTCGTCATTGTTATGTGTTCGGTGTTATTACCTTATACTTCTTTTGCTAACGAGGTTTCGCCTTCAACTCATATCGCTAATACTGGGAACAACAAGGTAAATCAAACCTTTAAGCATTTATTAAGCGAACATCAAATCGTGGCAATTGGTGATATACACGGCTCCGCAGCACCGACAGAGCTCTTAATCAACGCTCTGTCTGATCGTGATATCTTTGAGAGTGTCGACGTTATTGTGACTGAGTTCGGTAATAGCCATTACCAGCCCGAGTTGGATGATTATCTGCTTAACCCCAATACAAAGGTTTCACTGCAAGAGTTAGAGCCTTTGTGGCAGGACAGTATTTATTTCATGGCGTGGCAATATAAGCATTACCGACATTTCGTACAGACACTAAGGTTACTCAATGCATCGTCAAACCATAAAGTGCGCATAGCTCTGGCTGAACCAGAGTTTAAATGGGAAGGATTGAGCAAAGAGCAGTGGCAGTCTCTCACCAAAACACGCATTGTTAACTATGAAAAAACTGTGAAGCAGATAGCTGAACAAAAAGATAAAGCGATTCTTCTGTTTGGCGCAATGCATACATTAAAGCAACCGGTGTCGTTAAAGCGCGGGGAAGCAATCAATGAGTTTGTGCCCTTTACTTCTAAGCTTAAGGACTTAAATATTGGGACAGTATGGACCCACTTTTCCACATCGACAATACCTGATATTTCTACTCCTACGCTTGTTTTGCTTAACGAAAAGAGTGAATTGAACTCCCCTTTATCCAGCGTTTCAGCACGATTTGCAGACGGCACGAATCAAAAGCTTTCAGACGTTGCTGACGCATACTATTATCCAGGCCCTTTGGACCGACATGCGCCAGTGCCTTCACATATTAAACGAGACAGCCAGTGGCACCACGAGATGAGTCGACGCGCCGCAATAGTTGACGAACGAGTCTCAGCACAAATCGCTAAGCAATTAGCTGAATGGCAAGCCGAAACCGACTAGCAATACGAAATTATGGGGTCAGAGTACTTTATTAGTAATGTACTCTGACCCTGAGGGATCCCCACGAATTTAATTTCATATGCCTCCGGCCCAGGCTGCGTCAACTATGGAGCTGTACCATTTGAGTGCAGCTTTCCACTGTCGC
>NZ_JAKRFA010000011.1:0-124761 GCF_022348305.1 Alteromonas sp. MmMcT2-2 | reverse complement strand
TTGAACACTTAAGGTAAAAATCGACTAGCCAACGATGCGTTGATCTGAGGTGTTCAAATAAAACCGGAATGGGTGTTCAAGTAAATCGGAATACGCAGCAGGGAAAGCGTTATTGCAACACTTAGCTAAAACAGCGGTAGAAAACGACTGCGGGCGTTTCGAATGGAGCGTTTTAGATTGGAACAAACCAGCTATCGATTTTTACGAGTCACTTGGCGCTAAACCAAAGAGTGAATGGTTAGGCTATCGTATGGATGGACAGACACTTATCGACTTTGCAAAGCAAGGCGAATAGAGCACAAAGCCTCTAAATACAAAGTGCAAAGATAAAAAAAGCCACTCGCTTTCGCGAATGGCTTTTAAACAATATTTTAAAACTGACGGTTAATTTAGAAAGAACCAATCAGTGATAGACGCGCATTAATTGGCGCACCTACTGTTACCTGATGCGTAGAGTGTGCATTCGGGAAGTAAAGCGTATCAGTCAAGTTTTCAACGTTTAACTGAAGGCGCATTTTGTCGCTAAGCGTGTAGTAAGCAGACGCATCAACACGCGTATAGCTAGGTAGTACAGGCGATGAAGCACTTGTCGATACCTTACTTTCGTCCTGATATGTAGCACCAATGCCGAAGCCAAATACTTCATTCACTTCGTAGGTTGTCCACACAGACATCGTATTTTCAGGCAGCTCACGAAGCTCTACGCCACTTGCGTTTTCGCCGTCAAGGTTGCTGTAGTTTGCAGTAATATACCACTTGTCTGTGATATAACCTTGCAGCTGTAGCTCAAAACCAGATACATCTGAGTCAACTTCAACAAAGCTTTCAGGGTCATTCGGGTCGTTATCCAATGACGTCTGCTCGTTCTCAAAGATAGCTGCTGTAAAGCTCATGCTGTCGTTGAAGTCCCACTTAACACCAATTTCTTGGTTCGTGAACGTGTCTGGATCTAGCGCGTTTGCGTCGCCATTAATATTCGCATATTGCTCGCCGCTGCGTGGCAAGAATGACTCACTGTAGCTAGCGTATATAGAGATATTTTTCTGTGGCTTATACACTAGGCCTGCACGCGGTGACACTTCTTCGTCTTTTCTGCTGCGTGTCTCTAAAACTTCAGGGTCCGCGTTGAATACTTCAATATCGAAGCTGTCAAAACGTGCACCTAGTACAAGGTCGAAGTTGTCTGATAGTGCAATTTCATCTTGAACATAGAAAGAGTATACATCCAAGTCTACATGCGTATCGTCGTTCAAGTCAGAGAAGTCTGCTGTAACTGTTACGCCTTCAGCATTTGTACCAGTTAAACCACGGAAGCTTAACGGACGTGAAATATTAAACGTTTCTCTATCACCGTCAGTGGAATCAAACACAGGGTTGTAACGATCTTGGTTTGACTTGGTATTAATAACCTCACCACCGAAGATAACCGTGTGCCCAATGCTTCCCGTTTCAAATTCGCCAACTAGGTTAGAAGACAAGATCATGTTTTCACGCTGCGTAGTATCAACGTATCCGTCTAGCGTTACTTGCTCAGTCTCAGCGTTATAACCTGCCGCATAAAAGGTCGAGTAAACTTTGTCATAGTCACCGTAAAAAGCGTTGAAGTTACCTTTCAGGTTATCTGAGAAAGTGTGCTCAACGTTTGCACGGAACACGTCAGCGCCCAATGTTTGGTAATTGTTATCTGGATCGCCAAACACGATTTCTTCAAACGCTTCAACTGGCTCGCCGTTGGCTGTTGGCACACCGCGGTCAATAAAGCGCTCGTGGTCGATATATTCATACGACACATCAACAATTGTGTCATCGCTTAACTCAAAGCGTGCCGTTGGGTTGAAGCCGTAACGATCTCCGTAAAAGAAGTCGCGATGATTATCTAAGCTTTCGTACATGGCGTTAATGCGCAGGGCCGACTTATCGCCCGTGTCAACATTGGTGTCTAACTGTAAGTTGTATGCACCAAACGTATTAGCAGATACGTTGTAGTTTACAAACTTATCGCTCGTTTTCGCTTTCTTAGATACACGATTTAAGATACCGCCCGTACCACCGCGACCGAATAGCAATGCATTTGGACCACGAAGAATTTCTACCTGTTCAACATTGTAAAGTGCACGGTAGTATTGAACGTCATCACGGTTACCATCTAAGTAGAAATCTGCAGTAGAGCGCACACCACGGAATACTACCGAGTCGCGGTGACCTTCACCTTGCGATGTATTAACACCTGGTGCGTAGTCAATAATTTGTCCAATGCTAGTAATACCGCGAGCCGTTATTTCTTCAGCCGTAATAATCGACAAGCTCTGTGGCACGTCGATAATAGGTGTAGGGCTTTTAATTGAGTTGGACTGGTTAACCGAAAGGTACTTCCCTTTCACCGTTAGTCTCTCAATATCTTCCATATCAGCAGCAAAAGTTGCTGGGCTTAGAATTATCGCAGCAGCAATACTCGTAAGTTTGAATTTCAAAATTGCTCTCCAAGTGTTCTGTAAGTGTTGTGTGTTTACTTTTAAAAATCTGTAAAACCCTATTATCACGACCCGGCTTTCTGCCGAATTTTGCAATTGCAAATAATAATAGTTGTTATTTTTGGTCGGGATATTATAAAAATTTAGAACAAATGACGAGAGCAAAAGCGACAAAATTTAAAAACTCTTTATAAATTTTCTTAATTTATTAGATGAATAAGACTCAAATTGCACCAAAATAGACTAAAGAATAAGCAGGTGAATATATTTCGTACGATTGTAGAGGAGCATATTGCAGGTGTCGGAGGACGAGCGACAGGGAGAACAAACAGCTAAGTGAAAAGGTATTTACTGGCTACATCATCTGAAGTGTAGTCCGTTTGAATCAAGAGGGATCTGTGAAGTTAGCGCGAAGACGGATAAGCGGAAAAAATGTTTGGGAAGTAAAAGTTCAATGGCCCTTCAATACTGAAAGAGCCTTGAACAAACTCATTGATATAGCCTGCCAACTACACAACAGCATAGCGGCTTAAAATCAAAGCCACTGTGTGTTTTGCTAAGCTCTTCTTATCGTTATCGCTGAGGGAATCTTCAATTTTGAACAGCTGAGGCCAAAAGCACTGCCCTTTTACTAAGCTATCAATTTCATCGACAACCCGATCCAAGTCGTCAAACGCGAGTTTATTGTCGGCTTTGGCATCCTTTAACCAGCGGTGCATAGCCGTCTCTTGGGCTTTTAATTGCGCAACTTCATCTTTTAGCTTTTCCGGCTCGTAGAAGAAGTGGCCAATCGCAACCCGAGCTAAATCGAGGTGTGATTCACTCACCATAAACTCAATGTCTTGCAAAATAAGGTCTTCTAGCTGCTCGTCTAGCGGAAGCGTAGCATCGTACTTTTTATTAATATTTAAAATAGCCGTTTGCCACTGCTGCGTAACCAAATGCATCACCAGCTCTTCTTTTGTAGAAAAGTGATTGTACACAGTGCGCTTTGACACATTTGCCAGTTCAGCCAGCTTATCCATGCTTGTGCCGTTAACGCCAAACTCTTGGAATGCCTGTGTTGCCGCCTGAATAATGGCTTCGCGTTTGATGTCGCTACGCGTACGTGTGTTGCCTACCATATGGAAATTCTCAAAATTAGTTATCCGCTACATTAACCCGATCATTTTACACCGAACAGTTTACTTTTCAATGTGACCGCACTAAAATGCACTCACCAGTTTACTTTAGGTAATGACTATCTTTGCTGCCGTTGTGCATATCATCACTACCTTGGTTTACACATCTATACTTTAATTACCCTGACTATGGATTACATACACCTATGTCCATGATGCGATTCTCTCACATTTTATTTTTAAGCGTTTTATCGGTTTCCACTTTAAGTGCATGTTCTTCCGAAGAGCCTGCCGAGCAACAAGCAAACGTTGCACCTCGTTATGTCAAACTCGCTACGGTTAGCAACATTCCAGATTTTGACGAATTCACCTTCCCTGCCGTTGTATCGGCAGTGAAAACCGTCGATTTAAGCTTTGAAGTTTCAGGCCGCCTTATCCAGACCGACTTGGTGACAGGCAGTGATATCAATAAAGGCAAGTTACTGGCCACTATTGATCGTAAACCATTCGAAAGACGCGTGGACGAGTCTACGACACGACTTGATCAGGCTAAACGAGAGCTTGATAGAATTGAGAAAATGTTCGCTCAAAAGCTAGTTGCACAGAGCTCTCTGGATACTGCAAAAACATCTTACGAACTAGCGGTTATCGACTTAAAAAATGCAGAGCAAGATTTGAGCTACACACAGCTTTATGCTCCTTTTGATGCAAAGGTATCTCAACGACTTGTTGAAAATAACAGTTTTGTTGCCGCAGGTACGCCGATTGCTCGCCTGCAAGATGTGTCTAAAATATACTTCAACATAAATGTTCCTGAGCGCTTACTTACTGCCAATATTGGCCGTGGGATAAAACAAGCCAGCGCCACATTAGCCACCAATCGCAGCCAGTGGTACCCGGTGAACTATGTAGAGCACTCTACTCAACCCGACCCTGTGTCGCAAACTTATGAAGTGGTGTTTGCCATGGAGCCTCGCGAAGAACTACCGTTAACGCCAGGCGCCCGCGCAGTGGTAAAAGTCAGCCTACAAGGTAGCCTTTATCCAGAAGGCTTTATTGTGCCTGTAAGAGCACTTGTAGGTGACAAGGACTCAGGCTTTGCAGTGTGGGTATATAACGATGAAACAAGTTCAGTGGCCAAGCAAGCCGTAAACGTTAAGCATATTGAAAATGAGCTAGCGATTATTGAGGGTAAGAGCCAAGGCGAAATCACCCTTGGCCAGCAAGTGGTTGCTGCTGGAGCAACACAAATGCGTGCAGACATGAAAGTGCTTCCTTACCAAGGAGAGAAGTAATTTATGGATATCGCACGCTATTCAATTGATAAGCCCGTCAACATTTGGCTAATGGTAGTCATCCTGCTTTTAGGCGGCGTTTTGGCTATGAGTAAAATTGGTCGCTTAGAAGATCCTGCGTTTACCATCAAACAGGTAAAGGTATACACCAACTATCCTGGAGCCAGTGCTGAAAAGGTAGAACGTGAAGTCACTGAACGCTTGGAA
The DNA here is from genome assembly GCF_022348305.1 of Alteromonas sp. MmMcT2-2. Lineage (NCBI taxonomy): Bacteria > Pseudomonadati > Pseudomonadota > Gammaproteobacteria > Alteromonadales > Alteromonadaceae > Alteromonas > Alteromonas sp. MmMcT2-2. The sequence goes on along the minus strand of NZ_JAKRFA010000011.1, from coordinate 119,667 downwards.
ATTGCCATTCAGCAAATGCCGCAGTTAAAGGAAGTGACGTCAGTTTCATCGCCGGGCCTTTCAGAAATTACCGTTGAAGTTAAGAGTACTTACGACAGTAACCTCTTACCACAGATATGGGATGAGTTGAGAAAGCGACTTCGCGACACCGCAAGCTCGTTGCCAACGGGGGCACAAAACCCAGTGGTATTTGATGATTTCGGTGACGTTTACGGGCTTTATTACGCGTTAAGTGCACCTGATTTCGATACTCGGGAGCTTCGAGAATTCGCCCGAATTATTCGACGTGACCTGCTTACTACAGAAGGCGTTGCCAAGGTAAATGTCACTGGCGTTCAAAAAGAACAGATAGTGGCCTATATCAACCCTTATCAACTCGCTGGCTTAGGCATTTCATTTCCTGATCTCGCCTCTCTTTTTGAAGACAACCTGCGCCCGTTCAACGGCGGCCGTATTAAAGTTGACGAAAAAAATGTGCGCCTAATTGTAGAGCGCGCGCCAGACAGACTAGAAGAAATATCTAATCTGTCAGTGGTAGTGCCTGGCACAAACCGTTCCCTTCGGGTTGCTGATATTGCCACGCTAAAGTTAGAGCCTGCCGACATACAGCCCGTTCATGTACGCTACAACGGTGAAGAAGCACTTACGCTTTCAGTATCAGCGTTGACCGACGTTAACATTGTTGATGTGGGCGAGCGCGTTAACGCAAAAGTAGAAAAGCTGCTTCAAGAACTGCCTGTCGGTATTACGCTTACGCCTATTTACGATCAGGCCTCAGTCGTCGACGAATCGGTTACTGGCTTTATTAATAACCTCGTTATGTCGGTGGCGGTTGTTACCTTAACGCTATGTTTGTTCATGGGATGGCGCTCAGGCGTGGTAGTTGGCTCTGTGCTACTTGTCACCGTACTAGGTACTATTCTAATCATGTGGCTTATGGATATTCAGCTTCAAAGGATATCACTTGGTGCCATGGTTATCGCCATGGGTATGCTGGTAGATAACGCTATCGTAGTTGCTGAGGGGATGATGCTGCGCATGGCCACGGGCTCTACAGCCAAAGAATCAGCCAGCTTTATTGTTAAGCGAACGCAGTGGCCCTTACTTGGCGCAACCGTTATCGGTATTGCGGCTTTTTCAGGCATAGGTCTTTCAAACGATGCTACAGGCGAGTTTCTTTATTCATTGTTTGCCGTAGTGTTGGTTTCCCTCATGATAAGTTGGGTATTAGCGGTAACCTTGGTGCCCGTGCTTGGCGCATATTTTTACCGCAAAGGTATTGGGCAAACCACAGGTAACGAACTCTCTGCATCGCAACGCTGGTTTAAGCGTGCACTTTTAGGCGCACTTAAGCTTCGTTGGGTAACCATTGGTGCACTGTTTGTTATTACTATCGTGGCTTATGGAAGTTTTGGCATGGTAAAACAAGGCTTCTTCCCTCCGTCCAACGCGCCGCTGTTCTTTGTGCATTATTGGGGCCCGCAAGATAGAGATATACGTGCCACTGAAGTCATTGCAAAAGAAGCTGAAGCTCGTATTTTGGGAATGGAAAACGTCACGGCTGTAACCACCTTTATAGGGCAAGGCGCCGATCGTTTCACCCTCACTTATGCACCTAAAAGTGCTAACGAAAACTATGCCTTTTTCATGGTTCGTGCGAATGAACTTGATAATATTCCGGCTATTCAAAGCGCGCTTGCGAGTAAGCTTACCGACCTAGACTTCGACGCTAGCTTTTATATGGAGCGCATGCAGTTTGGCCCCGGCTCTGGTGCAAAACTTGAGGCCCGTTTTTCAGGCCCAGATACTGAAATACTTCGCGAACTGGCGGATGAAGCCAAAGCACTGCTTTTTGCTGACGGACAGGTGAAAGACGTTCGACATAACTGGCGTGAAAAAGGCTTTGCCATTAATACGCAGTTTGACAACTACAACGCAGGGATTGCTGGCGTTTCGCATAGTGACTTTAGCCAGACCATACAGTATGCAAGTAGCGGCGTTCAGCTAGGTACGGTGCAAGACGGTGATTATGCTTACAACATTATTGCAAAGATGGGTAAGGCTGAAGATACCGAGCTTCAATCAATACGTGAATCACAAGTATGGTCTACGCAACAGCGCCAATACGTGCCTTTCACACAGGTATCTCAGGGCTTGGAGTTAATGACCGAAGAAATGCGTATTCACCGTCGCGACCGCGTTCGCACCATTACGGTAGAAGCTGAGCCGGGTGACGATGAAACTGCAGCCAAAGCGTTAGCGAGAATCCGCCCACTTATTGAAGACATAGAACTTCCAGCTGGATATTCATTAGAATGGGGTGGCGAATTTGAAAGCTCTAGCGATGCACAAAAAGCGCTGGGCGCTGGCTTGCCTGCTGGCTTCCTAGTCATGTTTATTATCTCAGTGTTGCTATTCGGTCATGCTCGTCAGCCGCTGATTATCTGGCTTGTAGTACCTATGGCTATTGTTGGTGTAGTCTCTGGTCTATTAGGTACCGATATGCCGTTTGGCTTTATGTCGCTACTCGGCTTCTTAAGCTTGTTTGGCATGCTTATTAAGAACGCTATTGTACTTATTGAAGAAATTGACCTTCAGATAGAAGAAGGCTTAGCCATTCGCCAAGCGATTGTTGACGCTACTATCAGCCGTGTACGCCCTGTTTCACTGGCGGCGGTAACGACCATATTAGGGATGGCGCCGCTGCTGTTCGACGCCTTCTTTGCCGATATGGCAGTGACCATTATGGGTGGCCTGGCCTTTGCGACGGTACTTACACTTATCGCTGTGCCCGTACTCTACAGTTTGCTGTTTAAAGTCAGCTACCGCAAAAGCTAACGCTTTAAAACTAACGGTCTCTTCACCGCAATTTATAAACGCAGGTAGAGAGACCACTCCCCTTTCAAGCGGTGTTCACTATTAATAACATACGAGTACCGACCTAACGCTTTGCCTCTACCCTACTTTGCATAAACTTCATCACATCGCGCCACGACACCATTCCTACTGGATGCCTTTTCGTGTCGATAATAGGAATGCAGGAAATTTTGTGGGAATTAAAAAGCTCAATAGCCGAATAAACAGAGTCACTTGGGTTAAGTGTAATGACTTCACGAGTCATGATTTGGTGCGCTTTTTTATCCAATGTAGCGCGATCAAGCTTTCGTTCGCTTAGGGTATCTACAAAAGGACTAATCGATTTCATCAAGTCTCTGTCAGATATAATCCCCTGCAGCTTATTGTCATGCACCACGACCAAATGATGAAACTCCGCAGCAGCAAAGAGCTCGCGCAATGACTGTAAACTGTCATCCATGTGCACGCTAACCACCCGCGTAGACATAATTTTAGCAATGCTCATTAATACTCCTCATTAATTCCAGTGCTTCGGCTTTAATTTAGTTATAGCAAGCACATGACAATTGTACCTAACACGGGTTAAACATAGCGACACCTGATGAGGCGTTCACATGTTACGTATACGGGTTTTCTCCCATTGATAAGGCCACACAGAACAAGCGTAAATCCAGCTCTAGTTGATGATAATCTGGCTCCATATAGCAGCAAAGTTTATAGAAGGCTTTATTGTGGTCTTTTTCTTTAAAGTGCGCCAGTTCATGTACTACAAGGGCTTTTAACAAGGCCTCTGGGGCATAGAGTAAATCGTTATTAATGGCCAAGTCGTGTTTGCGCGTTTTACCCTGCATACGGTAAGTATGCGTACCTAGCGCGTTAGTTATCATATCACCTTGCTTTTTAAACGCGGCGCGCCCAAACGGTGGCGCATTTTTTAAGTATCGCTTTTTTAAATCCGTCGCGTACTGATACAGCAATTTGTCGGTGGTTATATCATGGGCCTCTGGGTATTTTTTTAGTAAATAACGCTGTAGCCGATTGCTGGAAATGAGCTGTAAGGCTTGCTCCACAATAGTTGAAGGGTAGCCGTTAAAATACCGAGCATATTCATTCACGTTTTTTCTCCTTTACGTCAGGAATTATAAAGCAAATTGGAGCCGTAGACAGTGAAAGTCCCCACCGAGGTTTACGGTATTGTTCCCGCAAGAAGCTTTGATGGAGGGGACATTAGCTACACTACGCCTTACAACAACTGTAATTTATTGATTAAAGGCTTTTGCTCGCAATGAGTTTGCTACGGGTGAATATAAACTAAAACCAGAGAAAACTGACGACGCCACATGAATTCAACTAATCGCCAGCCCTTTAGCCACTGAAGATGGCGAACGCTACTATCAGCTTACGCTGAATGATGCTTCTAGTCGAAAACACGAACTCCAGAAACTGGCCTTACAGACAGACTTTGGTGCACTCACAGGTATTTATAATCGCAATGGCGGTGAAAAACCGATTGCGAAGTTAATGAGAAAAAACCGCCACTTCGCTCTCGCGTTAATTGACCTGAACGGCTTCAAAGCGGTGAACGATATTTTCGGTCATGATACGGGCGACGAAGCACTACTCCCCAATGGTTTTGCCTAGCATGCGCTTCAATGTGCCATCTTTATCAACGAAATGATGCTTAAGAGCGCCAGCAATATGTAGCAAGAGTGCGACAATAACGGTATAACCAAGATAGAAGTGTATAGCGCCACCTGCTTTGGAAAGCTCGTAATTTATCGGTAGCGTTTTCTCAGGATCTTCAACACTATAATTTGGCGCGAAAACCTCCAGACCAAAAACTGACAGCCCGTGCCCACCCAATACCGACGCCATCAAGCCTGAAATTGGCATTAAGAGCGTGGCGATAATTAACACCCAGTGCACAACTGACGCTAATTTATGCTCTATTGGCTTATAGTTAGCAGCAGCGCTAGGCCAACCATTTTTCATGCGCCATACCACACGTGCTAGTGCGACAAAGAGTACAAGAAAACCAATCGCTTTGTGCCAGGGGTATAGTGCATACACACCGTTTTCCGACATGTAAATCCCAGTGGCAAGCAAGCCAATAATGGTTAATCCAACCAACCAGTGCAAAAATACCGTAGTGGTAGCAAATTTGTTATGACTATCGTACTGCATGCGTTCCTCACTTTTATTTTCATATTAAGAACTACGTTTTCCTTAAAGCGTATCTCAATATTGTATATCTCCTCACACATTGTGAGGGATTAATTCTATTTATAAAGCAATTTTTAGACCGTAAGCAGTGCATAGACACAATGAGGGGTTAATACAGGTTCACTCTCTACCCTGCGCTTTGATTGCTCCTTCAAGTGTTTTGTTTAAATTTTTTGCCATGAACTAGCCGTTTCTAAAATGCTTATATCAGCGATAGATTATTTATAAAAACCATCTAGCCAGCGGGATAAATAACACTTAGACTGCAAAGACAAAAATAAAAACGACAGGTATTGCGCCAGCACAATAAAGCAGCGGCGTTCGACATCATTCTACGTTCAATTGATAGACACGTTAATTCATAAGTACATGTGTTAGCGTTGAGCAAAAGACATAGGTGGTGAAGTACTTTTCATTTTAGTAACAAGGGTTCTCAATTTAATGTCACAACAAAAAGTAGGTTTAGTGGGCTGGCGCGGTATGGTTGGCTCAGTATTAATGCAGCGCATGCAAGAAGAGCAAGATTTCGCGCACATTGAGCCCACCTTTTTCACTACCTCGCAAAAAGGTAGTGCAGCACCAGATTTTGCTGGAAAGGATGCTGGTGTTCTAGAAGATGCGCACGATATTGAAGCGCTATCTAAACAGGATATCATTATTACCTGTCAGGGCGGCGACTACACAAAAGCCGTGTACAACGATTTAAGAGCCACTGGCTGGAACGGTTATTGGATTGATGCTGCGTCAGCGCTTCGTATGAAAGACGATGCCGTAATTATTCTAGATCCAGTAAACCGTAAAGAAATTGATAGTGGCATTGAAAAAGGCATTCGTACCTACGTAGGTGGAAACTGCACGGTTTCCCTTATGCTTCTGGCACTCGGTGGCCTGTTTGAGAAAGACTTGGTTGAATGGGCTTCGCCAATGACCTATCAAGCCGCTTCAGGTTCAGGTGCACAGCACATGCGTGAGCTAATTAATCAAATGGGTGCAATTCACAGTAATGTGAAAGCTAAAGTTGAAGATCCTGCTACCGCGATTTTAGAAATTGACCAGCAAGTGTCTGAGTTTATTCGAAGCGCAGACTATCCTAGTGAACAGTTCGGTGTTCCGCTTGCAGGTAGCTTAATTCCGTACATCGATTCGCAACTACCTTCAGGTCAAAGCCGCGAAGAGTGGAAAGCCCAAGCGGAAGCCAACAAGATTTTAGGTATTAAAGGCAGTGAAGTGCCGATTGACGGTATTTGTGTACGTGTTGGCGCCATGCGCTGTCATAGCCAGGCTATCACACTTAAGCTAAAGAAAGACTTGCCTCTAGCCGAAATTGAAACAATCTTGGCTAACCACAACGACTGGGTAAAAGTGATTCCTAACGATCGCGACGCGACGATGCAAGAACTTACGCCAGCGAAAGTGACCGGTACACTGTCTATTCCCGTAGGCCGTATTCGCAAGCTTAACATGGGTCCTGAATATATCTCGGCATTTACTGTCGGCGATCAGCTATTGTGGGGTGCCGCAGAGCCGCTTCGCAGAATGCTGCGCATTGTGCTTGAGCAAAAGTAACGACAAGCCAATAGCTAATTAAACTGAATTTAGAGCGCCTTGCTGTGTCGTTACACGCAAGGCGTTTTTTATCAGACTATAAAAGCCAGAATCACTAGACATCGTAGACACGATAGCGCTATTTTGCCGACTCAGACCAAACAGCAAGCTCATTACCACCTGGCTCGACAAAATGAAAGCGACAGCCCCCCGGGAAGTCAAACAACGGTTTAGTAATTGTTCCACCTGCTTTTTCTACACATTCTTGCGATTCAGAAATGTTATTGGAATACAACACCAATAAAGGCGCACCACTTTCTGCCTTCATCACACGTTGTGCAGAAAAAATCCCTCCGTCCATGCCAGCATTGCTAAACGCACTGTATTCACTGCCATAATCGGTAAAACACCAGCCAAACGCACTTTCAAAAAACGCTTTTGAGCGGCGAATATCTAGAGATGCAAATTCGACATAGTTGAGTTTGGTGCTTTCTTGCATGTCACTCTCCTCTTTTTAAAAAATGATGAGCTCATACTATCACCAACTTTAGACTTATTGATTAAATTCTAAACGTGCTTAATCGTTTAATATAAGACAAATAGCATTTATTCGGGTCACTTAGTTTGCAGCATTTTATTAGTTTGGCTTTATTGCTTGCCCTAACTTGGAGTATGGGAGCGGTTAGTGCTCATGCATCTATCTCAGACAAGGTCAGCGAAATTAAAGTGGACGTTGAGACCTTAGTGCCTATGCCTATAGGGGCAGCAATAAAAAAGCTTGAAACTTGGTTGTTATCTGACACATTAACGCAAGATGAAAAAAGAAAAGTGGGCGCGCTTTATGTTCAGTACCAACTCTCGATACACCAACGCCCTTCCGAAAAAATCTTAAATTCGCTGATTGCGTTGCAAGACAACTCGAGTGAAGGGCTTACAATCGCTACTGGTGTAGCAAGAATGTATGGTATTTCAGCAGACTACGACAAAGCCTACGAGCACTTTAACCGCGTTGTTGCAGCGCCTGATATTCCACCAAGCGTAAAGGCCTACGCGCTTATTTACCAGGTATTAACTTACAGCGAGGGGCAGGTTTTTGCGCCTAACGCTGAGCTTATCAACACGGTAAACGATATACTAACCAAACATACGCTTACCAAGCTTCGACCGTTGTACTATGCAATTGTGGCAGACTACTATCAATCAGTCAGTGCTTATGACATTGCGCTGTCTTACTATGAGAAGTCGCTTGATGGCGCCAAAGTTGAAAACCAGCGAATTTTGGTCAGTGACAACCTATACGCCATTGGTATTCTGTATAGAAATTTAGGAAACTATAGCAAGGCCATCGACTACTTTGAGCGCGCCATAGAATTCGATTCGCAAATTGATATTAACTATTCTGAGTTTCTTGCCACTTACGGTATCGCTACAACCTATTATCGTTCAGGTAACCTCCAGAAAGCACTGACACTGTCTGATATTGTTCTTGCTCATCCTCTCTCATCTTCTTTTTACAATAGCGAAATTTACCGTTTAAAAGCGGAAGCTCACCTTAGTTTAGGAGAACTGGATAAGGCGTCAAACGCGCTTAGTAAAGCACGTGTACTCTACGATGAAAACCGCGAAGCCGAGCAAACGACTTGGCGCGCACAGCTGGACAAAACAGAAGCCTACATTACTGCTGCGAAAGGTGATCACGCGCTGGCATTCAAACAATTTGAGGTTTTCCATGAAGCCTATTTGAATGCAAAGAAATATGAAGACTTAGAGCTAATAAAAAGCGCCAACTTAATTGATCAGATAACCCAAGAGAAAGACAGAGCAAATCAACTTGAGAATGAGAATAAAGCATTCGAGGAAGCGCTTTTGTTGAAAACAGAGGCTCAGCGCACCCAATCACTTTTTTCCACGTTGCTCGTCATACTTATTACACTCACACTAGTAACAATTGTTATCATTCTGATTTTATTGAGTAAATCAAGACAGGCTAATGCGCTTTACTTAACGGCGAAAGAAAAAGCAGAATTAAACAATCGGTTGAAGTCTGAGTTTATTTCTAATATTAGTCACGAGATTCGCACGCCTTTAAATGCCATTATTGGTTTTGGACAATCATTAGCGAGCCGCGCAGCAGACGTGCAAGCAAAGGATCTTACCAAGAAAATCGTCAATGCATCTGAAATGCTGCTTCAACTTATTAACGACCTACTCGACTTTTCGAAGATTGAAGCGGGCAAGCTAACGTTGGCTATCAGGCCTCACGACATCAATGAAAGCCTGTGTACATTAGTCGACATATTTTCAGACCAAGCGAAACGCAAAGGATTAGTGCTCCAGCTTCATATCGACAAAAACCTTAATAACGATTTGATGTTTGACGAACTTAGATTTAAGCAAATATTGGCAAACTTAATAAGCAATGCCATCAAGTTTTCTGATAAAGGAATTATAGAAATTGGATTATCCGTATCAGAGTCGAACGATAGTCATTGTGCCCTGCACTGCTGGGTAAAAGACAACGGGATTGGTATTTCGAAAGAAAACCAAGTAAAGCTGTTTACGCCTTTTACGCAAGCTGAAAGCTCCATAGCGAGAAAGTATGGCGGCACAGGCCTAGGGCTTAACATCAGTAATAATCTGCTTAAGCTAATGGGCTCTTCACTAACGCTTGAAAGCGAATTAGAACGAGGCTCTACTTTTTCTTTTGATGTCACGTTTGCTGTTGCAGCAGATATTGATGCTCCGCTGTCTGAGACAACTCAGCAACACGTTACGCTAGAAGGCGCTCGTGTCCTCCTTGCAGAAGACAACGACATAAATGTTGAAGTAATAAAAGCGCTTCTTGATGAATTCCATTTAGATTTAACACACGTATCAAACGGACAAAAGGCCATTGATGCATTGAAAGCGTGCACTTATGATTTGGTACTAATGGATATTCAAATGCCTGAAGTTGATGGGCTTAGCGCCACACGGCATATAAGAAATGTGCTTAAGTTAAAAACCCCCATCATTGCCCTGACGGCTAACGCCATGCAGCAAGATATCGACAGCTGTCACGCGGCAGGAATGGATGCCCATGTGGGCAAGCCCGTAGACAAGGCTCGCCTTGTTAACACACTAGGTGAGTTTCTTGCTCACTCGGCGTGAGTAGTTAAAAACTGACGTCCCACTGCAGAGAATAGATGGTCTCGTCCCCTACTTCAGTATCGAACTGATCCAGTGAAACCCTGCTTACCTCTGCGGTTAGTTTGTTTTTGTGGCCATTAAAAAAATAGTTGAATGCTACTGTCTTTTCAAAAAAGCGTTCGTCTTTTTCACTGTCTCGGGGCGAATAGGTCCCGAAGCGTGCAGCCATTTCAAGGGGCTCTGGCCACCAGCTGATTGATTCACTCAAAAAATAACCCGCCTGCACATAATAGCCGCGCAGCGTAGTTTCTCTATTGTTGTTCGCTAAATCTACAATATCTTTTTCATGATATTCCGCTTGAGCATTAAACCCTTTATAAAAATAGGCACCATCAATCACAAACTGCTGAATGTCGTACTGACCTTCGATTTCGCCCGCACTAAAGTTAGCTAAATTACCAGCGCCAGACGATGAAAAACGTGTAAACTGGCTTTTGAACTTCGCCCCTGCTATTGCTAGCGCTGCTTTGGGGGTAGCTGTTCGTTTAATGTCACTGTTTTTAAACCCGACAGACTCACCTAAGAAATTCCACTGTAATCGCCCTGTATACATATTCTCGCCATCGTGATTGCTATAATCACCACGGCCTGAGCCATTGAATACTCCTACCCAGTAATTGAAATTGGCCGCGCCTGGGCCATCAAGATTTCCGTAAAGGGATGCCCCCATTTGCCTATCTAGCGTAAATATTCTGTTGATGATTGAACGATCCATCATTTGCTGGCCGCCACTGCTAACACTGCGCTCTCTGGAATACTCGACTTTCCACTGACCAACCTTAAACCGAAGCGCGTCATACTTTTCAAAGGATAGTGTAGCGGTGAGCGTGCGCTGATCGACAGCATCGTATTCCACACCATATTTAATCCAGGGCAAACCAATGTGACCGTCTAATTTAACCCGCGCCCTGTTAACGCCAAATTGATTACCGGCATTATGCTCAAAGTCAGCACGCTCGGTAGGCTGGCTTATACCGGGATTGGCATAGCGAAACTGAAGTCTACCGCGCACGCGTAGTGAGAAGGTATTGTTGTCGCTTTGAAATGAAAGGCCGTTGCCATTGTACTGAGAGAACGTTGCGCTAGATTCACGCTCGACATCAACCTCAGACGCTAAAACCGTCGTATGGAAAAGCGACGCACATAAAGTACTCAACAGAAGACAAGAAGAAAAATGATTTTGGAAAAGCAAAGCACACTAAATATAACGGAAGTTTGCACGCAGGATATATATTTTAGTACAAGAATCAAGTGCTCTGACATAAAAATGACACAAAACTGTAATATTTAACGTTGAAATACACCGTTAGATAGATCTTTCACTTAAGCAGTAAAGCATTTGCCGGTAAGTGAGGACTTCCTTTCTGAGCAACTTCGTGTTGTTTGATCAGGTTAACAATATGCTTATTCACTGGCGTAGCTATGTGATTTTTTTCACCGAGCCTGACTATCTCGCCGTTCAAATAATCAATTTCCGTTCGTCGCCCCAGCGCTAAATCTTCAAACATTGATGAACGTGCTTCGGGATCTATTTTAAGCGTAGATGAAGCCACCACATTGAATAAAAAATTAGGTAGCTTCATAATTTTTGGCATCAGTTTGGGAATGACCTTACCGGTTCTTGCTGGTGTAATTCCTTCCGCTTTTAATACTGCTAACGCCTCTGACAACACCTTTGCCATAACCAACCTGTATTGCCTATCCCCTAGCTGAGATTTTAGCGGTATACCCGACAGTGCATTGACCGCGTTATTCAAGTTCATAATGAGTTTGCCATACTGTACAGCTTCCATATCGTTATAGACCTTAACGGGCAACGACGCGTTGTTAAGCGCTTTTATGATGTCAATACATTGGTTATTGGGGTCTTCAAGGGCAATATTACCTTCAGTACCACAGTGAAAATGGCCGTTACCTTTATAAAAAACATTGAAAGGTACCATGCCTGCAATTACGCATTGTTTTATGTACTGGCGAAGCAGGTGTGCATTACCCACTCCGTTTTGAAGACTGACTACGACTGCAGATTGCTTTGCATGCTGATTGATTATCGCAGCAGCCTGCTCGGTATCTTGGCTTTTAACGCAAAGCAAAATGACGTCAGCATCAACTAAACTATCGTTCTCAATTGAAAAAGCTAAATGCTCAGGCTTTGTTAGCTGCTCACGCCCTTGCCAATCCGATACTTTAAGACCATTGGCAGTAATATCATCATATAAACGCTGACGGCCAATGAGCGTAAGCGCATTAGCGGCGCTTAAGGTGGGGTCAGAGGCTAACAGGCAGCCCGCTACATAACATCCAATACTTCCCGCACCTAAGACGGCAATTTTCATTATTGACTCCCAATGAAAGTTTAGCTTTCAACACTTTGTTAGACTGCGATTAAACGATCAAAATGTAAACACAAAAATCACAATGAAATAACAAAAAGTGTTTCAGTATCAGTTATTTCCTATCAGTCCGATTTATTCTTTCAATTTTCCCCGGCGTCGTGATCTCCCTACAATTAGACCAAGTAGTCAATTTATAGTCATGGTCAAATAGAGGGTTATCATGTCGGGTCAACAATCTGCTCCTTCTCTCGCTTATTCAAAAGCACACAATGCTGAAATGTCGAACAATGGCAAAGTTGCCTTGGTTGCGGAAGGTGGTGGACAGCGAGGAATTTTCACGGCAGGCGTACTCGATACATGGCTAGACGCCGGACACGACCCTTTCGATATTCTTATCGGCACATCAGCAGGTTCTCAGAACTTAACGAGTTTTGTGGCGCGTCAAAAAGGCTATGCAAAGCGTCTTATTCGCGGCTTAACTCGACACAAACGCTTTTTCCAAATGGGAAGAGGTTTAATGGGCAAACATATTGTCGATTTAGACTGGTACTTTGACAAAACCCAAGAAGCGAACCGTTTACTTGATCTTGATACTGCGAAGGCTAATGTTGCGGACAGAGAAATTTTATTTACCGCCACAAATTCCAGAGACAGACAGGCGTATTTTCTCGATCCAATGAAAAGTACTCACAACTGGGTCGATCTTATCAAGGCTTCGAGCGCCCTCCCCTTACTTTACAAACAGGGCGTACCGCTGCACATTGATGTCGAAACAAAACAGGCAGCCAATACCGATTTCTTTCTAGACGGTGGCTTGGCTGCACCGTTGCCTGTTACCGAAGCATACAAGCGCGGCGCGACGAAAATCGTAGTTATTCGCACCGTAGATAGAGGCTTTCAAGTACAGTCGCCTTGGCTACAAAAGTTAAGCGCGGTAATGTGCGCAACGGGCACGTGCCCAAAGACCATCGACTATCTGCTGCAGCACGAACAAGCGTATCAAAAAGAATTGGCATTTATTGAAAACCCGCCAGAAGGCGTAGAGGTTATTCAAATTTTTGCGTCAGATAAGCTTCAAAGTAAATTGTTAGGTAGTACAGACGCACAACTTCGTCATGATTATAAGCTCGGTAAGCAAGCTGGAAGTGCCTTTTTAGAAACCGAAAACAAAGTCATTGCTTACCAGCTAGAGGAAAACAGACAGCCTGCTGCTCCGTTTTTCGATGTAACTGATCCACCCAAGGGCATGCATAGTAAAGACAGCGCTAATTATAGTGTGAAATCAGAACATGCTGCATTAAATGGTAAACGTCCAATTAAGTTGCCTTTCCCAGCACGTCGAACAGGCAAGATAGAAAAAGTAGACAAAGAGAATAGGATCTCCGCGTAGCCCGTTTACTCATTTGATAAAGGGTGCTTGGCAGCAGGTGCCTTTTCTCTATTTTGCTACTCTTTCAGTAATATTTCTGTGTTATTTCGGTGCTTGGTTCGCCATGTTTACATAATGACTTAGCAAGCCCCCCTCCCGTTCTTGCCTCTATTAGCGGCAAACGGGTTGACATTGTCTGGCAGAATATTTATAACGCGCTCACCCACATAATCATTAAATGTAACCATGTCAGAATTATCAACACCCGTAAAACAAACTGAAGCCCATAAACTTATCGAAGGCCTATTGAAGTCGAACGACCCAACTGCTGATCTAGATAAGATTGCTGAAGAATTCAACATTGCGAACTGGGGACAGTCTAACGCTGTTTCTGCTGATTTATACTCAGCAGTTAGAGACTTGCTTGGCAAAGGCGTTGTGACTGGTAATGACCTAGTTTCTGGAAAAGACACCATGGACCCGATTGTACATAAAGTACAAGCGGAGACAGAAAAGCTTATTGCTAACCCAAGTGATGCAGACGCTGATCGCGTTCAAACGTTTGTACTTGGCTTCCTACGCACGTTCGTGAGCCAATTACTTCACCCAGGTACAAAGAAAGCGATTTACGCGAAAAAGCTTCCTGACCTAATTAAGCTTCATCAGCAAGTTGCGAAGTAATTCGCAGCGGCGCGACATAAGAGATGAGAAGCCGTAGGCTTTAGCATACCAGCGTCGCCATAAACGCGTTTAAAAAGAAAGGTATTGCTGCGTTGATAAGCACTAATTGATAGACACAAAAAAACCGGCATAAAGCCGGTTCTTTGTATTTGGCGGAGAGAGAGGGATTCTCCGCCAGACATTTTTTATCACATAACCTATTGATTTGTGGTAGCAACATAGCAGTTTTGATACATTGTGGCAAAGTTTTGTGGTAAAGCTCATTGCCCCTTTGCTTGCGCTTTCACTGCCCCATTAGTCGCTTCCATTTGTTCATCAGCGGTTAAGAAGTTGAACGTATTTGTCATCATTTTCAAAGCGAAGACCAGCATCAATGACCTCTGACAGACATGGATTCCACGCAACGAAAAAAACTCACGCTTTCGAAATCGCTGACCCAGCCATGTCAGAAAATGAGGTTGTAAAGTGCACTAACGCGATTGACGCAATGCGCATCAATGCCTTAGAAGATAACGTCATCAAAAAGCCCAATAAAGTATAGGTTTAGTGCCACTATTCCCCCCTCACCTTCGTCGTTTGATGTCGATTTCGCGAAGCGTATGCTAAAGGTAACGACACCTTCTTTTCTCTTCTACTTCGTGGCATACTCATTTTAGACGCAGTGTTAGGGAAGTCAGCACAATGAGAGATAAAAGGATATGTCTGAATTGCGGTATCAGTGTTTTTATTTTGCTGAGTAGCTGCCTGCCTTTTATGGCGTTCGCTGAAAGTGATATTGAAAAAGAAAACCGTTATTACCGTGTCTCTTCCAAAATCTGCTGGAATTGGGAAGATAGTGCAGCCCCTGAAAAAAATGCGCCGCTAGCGGCGTTATACCAAGAGTCTGGTATAGCCACAGACCCATCCCCCCTTGGCGTAATCTATCGAGCTTTACAATGGGAATGCGAGCATTGGTCCTCTTCGGCATCAAATGTCGACACCCCACACCCCATTTCTGGTGACGATTGGGCGTATATGAAATCCCTTAACCCTGTTCATTATGCAGCGGTAAGAGTAGGGTTAATGACATACGAAATTGGCATTCCTCGTGACGTAAATAAAAACATATTGTTCGGTTATATCGAAATGCTGAGAATCTTGAAGCGCGAGATGCTGAACGAAAAAAACTCATTAGCGGTAGCCATCTTAAGCGCCCGGATTGGCTATTATTTATCTTTCGTCGGAGTAAAGGCTATTGAGGAGTACGAGTACGCATTCCCCCACTTAAATTCAAATACCACTAATGAGCAATGGCTGTGGGAAGACGCTATTGTTAGAGAAGACTTAATGTTGAACTTAGCAGACGAGTATAATGATGTGGGGATGCACACAATGGCGCTGCCTTACGCAGAACAATTGATTACATCGACACCTTATGAGGAGCGCAGCCCTGCTACATACAACCCTGCTATTTATGCGTTGGTAAAACTTAGACGGTTTGATGAAGCATTTGCATATGCTAGCGAGGCCTATGAGATAGCGGGAAACAACCCGTCATACCAATTTGTTGCATTGCTGCTGAAGTTGTCCGTATTCACTCACAGGCAACAGCCTAGTGACAAAGAAAAAATGTCATTAACCATAGACCAAGCGTTGGCTCTGAAAGACAAGGTAGACTTTGAAAGAGCGGAAAAATATATAGCACTCCTTAGGGCATTCCACGCGGCAATAAATAGTAAGAGATCAGAAAGATTTGAAAGCATCGTTGCTGACTACATAGACACTGTAATGGATGACCCAGAGAGAAAATGGCTAAATGAAAGAATAGAACAAGAAAGCCTATATAGTAAATTAGCCAGGGTTTATCAGCTTCGAGGCGACTACCAAACCGCGTACGAGTACGAACAGCGTTTAAAGCAGACTATCGTAGATTTCAACGCATTGGAAAGCGAAGCCCGTGCGTCGAGTCTTATTGAAGATCCCCTGATGCAGGATATCAATATAATTGCATTGCGCCAGCTCGAAGCGCAACAACAACAGCAAGCGCTTGAGCTTCAGTCACAAAAACAGCAATTTATCATTGTTGCCCTTCTTGCGTTAATGCTTGCATTACTGGCATTTTGGTTTTGGCAATGTCAGCGCATTAATAAACGGCTCGCTGAGCACGACTCGCTTACAGGGGCAATGACACGACGTGCATTTTACTCCTGGTATGACAAAGCACTTAGCCACGATTCTGCGGGCTGCGTAGCGCTGATTGACCTCGACCACTTTAAACAAATTAACGATACCTATGGACACCTGACCGGGGATGAAGTGCTCACCACGTTCACACGCATCGTTCAACAGCGAATAAGAAAGACGGATAAGCTTTGCCGATTTGGCGGCGAGGAATTTTTGCTGATCCTGCCAGATGTCAATAAAACCGAAACAGAACGACTAATCGATGATATTCGGCAGCAGATCAAGTTACATGCTAAGTGGACTTCTACCGACGCTACCTTTTCAGTTAGCTTCTCTGCTGGCGTGATTGAAGTCACCCGAAAAGGGGAATTGAATGCAATTATTAGCCAGTGTGATGCTCTACTTTACGATGCAAAAAGGAACGGACGTTCACGAACAGAGTCAGCGGTATTTGCAACAAGCTTATAGACTTACCTAGCTGTAGTTTTTGGCCATTACCCACTCACTGTTTGTTTAACTGCCATGTTAACTTCTTCCACTTGCTCGACAAAGAGTAAGAAGACGAATGTATCGCGCATCATTTTCAAGTCGAGGTTCCGTCGTTATGATCTTGACCAAAGATTGACTCAACTCATTTTGAATACAGTCTTGTTCACCAATCAGTAGACTCAGAAACATTAGCGATGCTTCAGGTTGAGTTTCGCATAGGTTTTATTGATGTAGCATATGTAAAATATAGTGAAAGTGCTGAATAGGAACAAACCAGTTTTACAGTAATTCCACCGCATTGGAAAACTCTGCGCCTGAGGCAATGGCGAATCGAGCAAGCGATTCTGATATTTCGCTATTGACTAATGCTACAGACTTAGGCCATACCTTATGCCAGAATGGTTTGATTCGATTGTTCCAGTATTCTTTTTTTTGTTCACCGGCTGCCTCTACAGCTTGAACAAGTGCCTGAGCGCATTCTGCTAACCCACTTGCAGGAAAAGCCGCGAACGCTTCTTGATATTCGGCTTGACTAAAGTTGTCCGTCATGTCTAACGCAGCAAAGGTTAAAAATACTGCATACTGTTCTACGTTTTCCATGTTCACTTCTCCCTTTTAATCGTTTCACTATGAATTGTGCTAACCACATTGCCTCATCAAACTTAGAGGTCTTAAGCGATGCGACAAAATGTGACGAGTCGAGGGTAAGGTAGCTTAATTTTTGAAAAACGAGATTTTTTCTTATACGAAAATAATAATTTTTAGAGTTTTTAATGCGGTATAGATATAAAGGAGTGCGCAACATAATTCACCTTTTGCGTGGCAAAGTTATGTGGCAAAAAAGAAAACCCCATTTTTAAAATCAGATAAACTGTTTTAAATCATGGGGTTATAGTATTTGGCGGAGAGAGAGGGATTCGAACCCTCGATACGCTATAAACGTATACACACTTTCCAGGCGTGCGCCTTCAGCCACTCAGCCATCTCTCCAAATTTTGTATCAAGAAGATTTCAACGACGAAAACCCTTGAGCGCGCGTATAGTAGGTAAAGCCGCGCGCTTAATCAAGAACTTGCTGGAAAATATTCAGCAAGTGCTTATAAAACGTGCGCTTATAGCCCGCCTTTCGCTTTTAACTCGGCTGAGAAGTTAAGCATGCGATCAAGTGGAACTAGTGCACCTTTACGCAACTCATCATCAACAAAGATTTCATGACCATCAGTTTCGCCCGTTAAAGACGCCTTAATCGCTTCTAAGCCGTTCATTGCCATCCAAGGGCAGTGAGCACAGCTTTTACACGTAGCGCCGTTACCGCCCGTTGGAGCCTCTATAAACGTCTTATCTGGAGTAAGTTGTTGCATCTTGTAAAAGATGCCTTTATCGGTAGCAACCATAAAGGTGTCGTTATCCATGGTTTGCGAGGCTTTTATTAATTGACTGGTTGAGCCAACTGCATCTGCCATTTCAACCACGCTCGCGGGTGATTCAGGGTGAACCAGTATCGCGGCATTTGGATACAGTGCTTTCATGTCTGCTAGTTTCTGTGCAGAGAACTCGTCGTGAACGATACACTCGCCCTGCCACATTAGCATGTCGGCACCTGTTTGCTTGGCAATGTAAGAGCCTAAGTGTCGGTCAGGGCCCCAAATGATTTTCTTGCCTTGGCTGTCTAAGTGCTCAACGATTTCAAGCGCGATGCTCGACGTCACTACCCAGTCAGCGCGCGCTTTTACCGCTGCAGATGTATTTGCGTAAACCACTACAGTATGATCGGGGTGCTGGTCACAGAACTCGCTGAACTCCTTTACCGGGCAACCAATATCAAGTGAACACGTCGCTTCAAGCGTTGGCATTAGCACGGTTTTTTCTGGGCTAAGAATTTTTGCGGTTTCGCCCATAAAGCGAACGCCTGCAACAATTAAGGTCTGCTCTTGAGCGTCTCTACCAAATCGCGCCATTTCCAACGAGTCCGCTACACAACCGCCGGTTTCTTCAGCAAGCGCCTGAATTTCATGGTCGGTGTAATAGTGTGCGACAAGCACAGCGTTGCGAGCCTTAAGTAAGGCTTTGATCTCTGCCTTTAACTCAGCTTTACGTGCTTCTGATAATGGCTGTGGTTTTGCTGGGAACGGGTACTCTACCTGATCCACTCGAAATGCTACTGACATTAACCTACATCTCTGTTGCGACAAGGGTGCGGATTATACCCAACTGTCATAAAAATTACACACTACCTAATCAACATAAGCGTAATTAAATAGTCGTATTTGTACTTACTCTTCTACTACATGGGGTTAAGTTAACCAGATCAAAGTAAAAATGAGATAAGTGACAGTGCAAAGAGAAATAAAATTTTGATTTCAGAAAGTGCGATTTGAGTAGCGTTGTTTGAACATTAAGAAGACTTGATGGTGGGTCGTGCTGGATTCGAACCAGCGACCAATTGATTAAAAGTCAACTGCTCTACCAACTGAGCTAACGACCCATCAAGTGACACACAGATAAGTTTCGCAATTCAAATGATGGTGGGTCGTGCTGGATTCGAACCAGCGACCAATTGATTAAAAGTCAACTGCTCTACCAACTGAGCTAACGACCCATCATTTGATGCTAGGATAGAAAGTGGTGGGTCGTGCTGGATTCGAACCAGCGACCAATTGATTAAAAGTCAACTGCTCTACCAACTGAGCTAACGACCCTTTCTTTCCTGTTGTTGCCTGTGTCTTGGCAACGGCGGCATATAATACTCAGATTTTTATTCGACGCAACCCATAACGTCCTTTTATTTTCATTTTTCTGTCAAATTACGACTAAACGGTCAAAATGAAAACAAATCGCTGAGTATTTATACCAGTACTAATTGAGTTTAGTCAGGTTTCTACGAAATACAGTGAAATTTGGTGCAGAAGTTTTATGCACTCTAAATGGAATTTTTTGAAAAAAACTTTTCTCTAACTCATAAAAAAGCCTCTTTAAAAGAGGCTTTGTTCATTACAAGTTATTTAACCGAGATTCAGCGAGGCGTTTTGCCGAAGAATCAGGGTAATCATTTACAACTTGTTGGAATAGCTGACGTGCCGTTGAACTGTCTCCCGTTCGCTCAGCAATGACACCTAGTTTTAATAAGGCATCAGGACGCTTGGAAGAATCGGTAAAGCGATTAGCTACAATATTAAATTGCTCACTTGCTTCGCTCCACTGCTGCTTATTAAACAGCAACTGCCCTAACCAATAGTGCGCGTTTGGTGCGTAACCACTGTTGGGAAAGCGTGAAATGAACGATTGAAACGCAGGAATGGCTTTATCGTACTCACGAGACTTAAGGATCAAATTCACCGCATTTTCGTAGGCTTCATCTTCACCTGCTTGCGGAGCTTGCGTTGGCGTAGATGCTGTTGGAGAGCTCACAGAGCCCGAATCAACACCTGCACTAGGCATGGCACTACCTTGTAGCGCGCCGCTTTGCTTAAGTGCTTCCACGCGTTTATCTATTTCAAGGTAAAGCTCACGCTGACGCTCAAGTACTTTTTGAAGTTCATTGGTATTAACTTCAACCGCACCACGCAGCTGGTCGACTTCCATTTGCATATTGTCTAGTTGCGTTTGAAGCCTGTGTTGCATTTCGGTTCGGCTCTTAACAATACGCTCTAGCACAACAATACGCTGCTCTAATTCACTGCCGCCATTGGCGTCTACCACAGGCGCTTGCGCAAATGCGGTAGAAACAGCAAGGGCGGCACATAAAGTGACGCCCATTTTTAATGTCTTATTCGTTAGAATAGTCATTAGCGGTAAACAACCACTCCGCGACGGTTTTGAGCAAACGCATACTCAGTAGAACCCATCACTGCTGGTTTTTCTTCACCGTATGAAACCACGGTTACTTGGCTGCTGCTTACGCCAGCATTAAGTAGGTAAGTTTCAACAGACTGTGCACGACGTTCGCCTAGCGCGATGTTGTACTCAGGCGTACCACGGCTGTCAGTGTGACCTTCAATAGTCACTTTAGTGCTTGGGTTTTTCACCAAGAACGCCGCGTGCTTGTCTAGAATACGCTGGAACTCTGGCTTGATGCTTGAGCGGTCAAAGTCAAAGTAAACGGTTTGTTCGTTCTTCAGCGCTTCCATTTCTTGCTGAACCATTTCTTCCTGACGCTTCATACGCTGTGCAGCTTCTGCTTTAACGCGCTGTGCTTCTGCTTCACGTGCCTCTGCTTCTGCAGCCGCTTGTTCTTGAGCAAGGCGGTTACGCTCTGCTGCCAATTCTTCTTCGCTAGGGCCTGAAGAACATGCCATCATTGTCACTACTGGCAATGCGATAATGAAGCTCTTCATCACTTTATTCATTTGCATCCTACTAATCCTTAAATTTTATTGTTTAGTCGTTAAATTGTTAGAACAAAAATGGTGACCAACTTGGCGATTTAACTTGCCCATTGGCTGCTGGTAACCTAGCTTTAAAACGCCCATCTAAAGAAACCAGTGACAACACTTGGGTTCCCTCGTGAAGGGTGCTGTATATGATCATGCTTCCATTCGGCGCTACGCTTGGTGATTCATCTAAGTACGTCCGTGTCAGTACTTGAGGTGATCCACCATCCAAAGACTGCTTCGCAATGTGATAGTTCCCATTAGTTTGGTTTACCATAATCATTTGCTTGCCGTCTGGGGAAATCGTACCGCCAAGGTTCTGTTCACCTACAAAGGTAACTCGCCTTACTTTCCCAGAATTTAAATTTACGCTATATATCTGGGGTTTACCACCCCGTTCCGAGCTAAATATTAACCCACTGCCGTCTGGTAGCCACGCGGGCTCCGTATCAATCGCTCTATTTCGTGTTACTCGGCGAAGATTTTTTGTCGCTAAGTCCATCACATAGAGTTCAGGGTTTCCATCTTTCGATAAAACCATTGCAAGTTGCTTGCCATCTGGTGAAAACACCGGGCTACTATTTATTCCCGGGAAATCAGTAATGCGCGTACGCTCGCTGGTGTAGATATTCTGAATGAATATTTGCGGTCTACGATTTTCAAAACTAACGTAGGCAAGCTTCTCGCCATCAGGCGACCACACTGGCGACATAAGCGGCTCTGGCGAAGACAACAAGCGCGTTTCGTTCTCACCATCGTAGTCTGCAATGACTAATTGGTAAGGTTTTTCTACCGTGTCACGGTCGCGAACAATGACGTAAGCAATTTTCGTTAAAAATGCACCGCGAACACCGGTCAATTTTTCATACACAATGTCGCTAATTCGATGCGCATACTGGCGAAAATCTCGGCCGTTGATCACTGCCTGACGGGCGGCTAGTACGTGATCATTACTCGATACCAAATTGCCGTCTTTGAGTACTTTAGCTTGCCCATTGTCAACTTGCCCTTTAAGTACATCAATCAACTCATAGGATACAAGGTAACGGTCGCCTCCTTGTGGCTCAATACTTCCTACTAAAACCGTGTCCACACCTAAGGTTGCCCATGCAGTGAAAGACACTTGCTCCGCTGTCTCCGGGTACTGTGGCATTTTGTCGACAGATACCGGATTAAACTTACCACTACGCATTAAGTCGGCCATCACCACTTTAGAAATATCGCCAGGCATGCTGCCCTGACCTTTCCATTTAAATGGCACAACCCCGATTGGACGTGCACTATCTACGCCCTCGGTTATCACAATTTCTAAGGATGCAAACACTTTGGCACTGAATGCCATCGTAATAAGCGCTATCCATAAACCTAGTTTTTTCATACCACTATAATTCCACTTTTAAAGTAATGTCTTTTAACTGCTCGTAAACGTCTGGCGCATCAGATACCGGTAACTTTTCGGCCCTGCGAACCGCGCTTTCAGCCGCTCTACACAGCGCATCATTGCCGCCGAGTACACGAATACTCGTAACAAACCCTGTCGTTGCTAACCGAATATTCAATCGACAGGTTTTGCCTTGATAGCTGTCGTCCGAATACAAATTGCGCTTTATGGTTTGCTGAATAAGCGCGGTATAACGCTCTACTTCAGTAAGTACCTGTTTTCGCCTACGTTCTTGCTGAGCAGCTTGTTCTTTTGCAAGCTGCTCTTGCATGATCCTTTCCATTTCAGCGCGTTCAGCTGCTTCTTTTTTCTTTCGCTCAGCCTCAGCTTTCGCTTTTGCTTCGCGCTCCTTACGCTCTTGTTCCTTCTGCGCCGCTAAGCGCTCTAAGTCTTTCTGACGTTTCGCTTCAGCCGCTTCTGCTTCACGCTTCTCTTTCGCACGCTTGGCTGCTAGCTGCTGCTGGCGTTTTTTCTCTGCCGCGGCTTCTGCTTTTCTTTGCCTTTCTTGCTCTTCGGCTCTTGCTTGAGCTTCAGCTCGTGCCTGCTCCCTTTTTTTATCCGCAATCGCTTGCGCATCAATAAACGTCGCTTCTATCACAGGCGCATTCGACGGCATACTCGGCAAAGGGTCAGGAGAGAAACTGACGCTAATTAGCAACAGCGCAGCAATAAAAAGATGCAAACCAATGGACTTGTACAAGCCTACTTGTTCTGGGCTTATACTGTTGGCTTGCTTGGCACGTTTGCCGTTCTTTTTATCACCACTTACACCGTTACTCGCGTTGTTTGAGTGACTAGCGGTTGACGTGCTTTTCGACACTTCAGGTTTCGACATATCTATATTACTCAACCGGATCCGTCATTAACCCTACTGAAGGTACACCTGCCTGCTGTAATAACACCATTAGCTGTATCACTTCGTTATACGCTACTTGTCCATCGCCTTTTACCACTACGGGCGTATTGGGCTCTTTGGTCAATTGTGCTTTTACAATAGCGCCAAGCTCATCTTCGCTAATTGGCGATTCCTGGTCTTCGCCTACATTAAGGAAGTAGCGACCTTTAACATCCACTGACGCAATAATAGGTGGTGTATCTTCTTGCTCTATCGGGTTGGCACTTGCTTTAGGCAAATCTACCTTTACCCCTTGAGAAATAAGCGGCGCCGTTACCATAAAGATAATAAGCAACACTAACATCACGTCGATGTAGGGCACTACGTTTATCTCTGATACCGGCCTGCGGCGTTTTCTTACATACATAACAAGTCCTCCGTTTGGAATGTAAACGCTTAGGCTTGTTGTTGTGCTTGCGCAGCAACGGCTTGGCGATGAAGGATTGCAGAGAACTCTTCCATGAAGTTGCCGTAGCTATTTTCTAGCTTCTCAACCTGATGGCTGAAACGGTTGTAGGCAATAACCGCAGGAATAGCGGCAAACAGGCCAATAGCAGTCGCTATAAGCGCTTCTGCAATGCCGGGGGCTACCATAGCAAGGGTAGCTTGCTGCACTTCACCTAGTGCGATGAAGGCATTCATGATCCCCCACACAGTACCGAATAGACCGATGTAAGGACTGATTGAGCCCGCCGTGGCTAAAAAGGGTAAACGACTTTCTAATTCTTCGACTTGGCGAGACATAGAAACACGCATGGCACGATATGTACCGTCAACAATGCCGTTGGTGGCGGTGTTAGATTTGCGCAGGCGAACAAACTCTTTGAAGCCTGAGCAAAAGATGCTGCCCATGCCTGTTAGGTTAGTTCTGGCGGAAAGCTCTTGATAAAGACGATTCAGGTCAGCGCCTGACCAGAACTTATCTTCAAACTGACGCATTTCGTTGCGTGCCGCCGACAACGCTTTGCTGCGTTGGAAGATAAACGTCCACGACGCTATCGACACGCTTAGCAACAAAAGCATAACTAGTTGAACAATAAAACTCGCTTGTAAAAACAAGCCAATAAAAGTGAGATCAGATGACACGCGAAATTTCCCCTAACAAAGTACGTGGTAATCTTTTTGGCTTCATAACGGCCAAATCGACGCAGGCAACCTTGATATCTCCCGATACCAACGTAACGCCTTGTTCATTTTTAATAATTTGTTGAAACGTCATACTAGCGCCTTTTAATTCTACAACGCGAGTTTCAATACTCAACAGTTGATTAAACCGTGCAGGCGCATAGTTATGCATTTCAACGTGTTTGACGACGAAAGCGATGGATTGTTCCATCAGTGTGTCTTGTTCAAAACCTAACTCGCGAAGCCACTCTGTACGGGCTCGCTCCATAAACTTTAGGTAATTCGCATAATAGACGATACCGCCTGCGTCGGTATCTTCGTAATACACTCTTACCTGATGAAAATGCATAACTATTCCCTTACCCAAAAATTTAATAATCCAAAGCAGAGTTGAAATAACTAATTATCGCGACAAAATACAGAACAAAAACACTTCACAAGCCCCATAAAATCTAACATTTAATCAAAATCAAACCAATATTAAACACCCAGTTAACACATTAGTTTTTCTAATTCAAAACCACAATTTTACTCAATTGTGGTTTTTTCTGCTCTCTCTATAATGCACAGCATCAGTCGTACAGAGCGTGATGGTGCTTAGCACGGTCATGCAAGAGTTATTCTCCTGTTAGACATGAGTTCCCTGGATTTATTTCCTTCAACACTTGTTGTTTTAGCCCGCTCAATGAGCGGGCTTTTTTTTGCCTGTAATTTAGCATCGGTACAACACAAAATATTGGCGGCCCATGCTTAACCTGCGCTACGCAATAATTCGCTATCCCCTTTCAATGCTCTGAACTGACAGCTCCCCCATACGAGCATTTTCTTGTAGCGTTTGAAACGGCTTCTGTATTTTCTGTATTGCCAAAAAAAGCCCAGCAATCCTGCTAGGCCTTTAAAACGAATCTCAACCTTCTTACAAAGGGACGGTAAATTATTCTGACGGAGCGAAGCCAAAATGAAGATAAGCGCGCTGCGACACAATACGGCCTCGAGGCGTGCGCTGTAAAAAGCCCTGCTGGATAAGGAAGGGTTCAATTACGTCTTCTATGGTCTCTTTCTCTTCACCAATGGCTGCTGCCAAATTGTCTAAGCCTACTGGCCCACCATCAAACTTTTCGATAATAGCAGTAAGCAATTTGCGGTCCATGTAATCGAAACCTTCTTTATCTACGTCAAGCATATCTAAAGCTTTAGCAGCAACGTCGGCGACCACAGTACCGTCAGATTTGATTTCGGCATAGTCCCTAACACGGCGTAACAAACGATTGGCAATACGCGGCGTGCCCCGCGAGCGACGTGCCACTTCTTGCGCGCCTTCCTCGCTCATGTCTAAATTAAGATAGCTGGCGCTTCTTGCCACAATACTGGTGAGGTCTTTTACGTTGTAAAACTCAAGGCGCTGAACAATACCGAAACGGTCGCGTAATGGAGACGTTAGCGAGCCTGCGCGCGTGGTTGCGCCCACAAGAGTAAACGGAGGGAGATCCAGTTTAATAGAACGGGCTGCAGGCCCCTCGCCTATCATAATATCAAGCTGGTAGTCTTCCATGGCAGGATAGAGAATTTCTTCTACTACTGGGCTTAGGCGATGTATTTCATCGATGAACAATACATCGTTGCGCTCAAGGTTGGTAAGCAGTGCAGCCAAGTCCCCAGCTTTCTCAAGCACGGGGCCTGACGTGGTTTTAATGTTCACGCCCATTTCATTTGCCACAATGTTCGCAAGCGTGGTTTTACCCAGTCCTGGCGGACCGAAAATAAGTAGATGGTCTAGCGCATCGTCGCGATTACGCGCAGCTTGAATAAAAATTTCCATTTGCTCACATACGTGAGGCTGCCCCGTATAGTCTTCCAGCATTTTAGGGCGAATGGCGCGGTCGATGACCTCGTCTTCGGTGCTGGCTTCAGGCGTAATCAGTCTGTCGGCTTCAATCATGATAGTTCTACTTTAAACGGTGACGTGAAGACAGGCAGACTAAGAACCGCTGTCTTCGTTGAGCGCCATTATATGGCCGCTTTTAATGATTCGCGAATAAGGGCTTCACTTTCCATGCCCTCTTTATATACGCTGTCGACTAGCTTGCTCGCTTGAGCAGGTTTATAGCCCAGTGCAATAAGCGCGCTTTGTGCTTCTTCCCGAGCGTCGTTTACAGCAACAATAGTGTTGGTGGATAGCAAGTCGCCACTTGGAGGTGGTACAGCAATACTCTGCGCCTTGCCAAATTTTGCTAGGCGGTCTTTAAGCTCTACCACTAAACGCTCTGCGGTTTTCTTACCTATACCCGGTAAGCTGACGAGTGCAGAAACATCTTCATTTTGTACACTTGCCAAGAACTGGCTTGCCGACATTCCAGATAAAATAGCAAGGCCTAACTTTGGGCCTACACCGTTGGCTTTGATCAATTCTCGGAAAAGCCCTCTTTCCATTTTATCAGCAAAACCAAACAGCAATTGGGCGTCTTCACGAACCACAAAATGTGTGTACACCACCACTTCCTCACCGACTGCTGGCAGCTGGTAAAAACTGGTCATAGGCATATGAATTTCGTAGCCAACACCGGCTACATCTACAAGAATTTCTGGAGGCTGCTTTTCAGCCAACGTACCGCGAATTCGTCCAATCATGAATAATCTCTGTAAAAGCGTTAGCTTTGAGCAGGATTAGCGCAAGCGTCCGCGTACAGTTTTGCGAGCTTGTCCTGCCATATTTATTAGGCTCTGTTCGGTGTGTGCATGACATAAGGCAACGGCTAAGGCGTCAGCAGCATCGGCTTGCGGTGTACCGCTTAAATTCAACAGGTGTTTAACCATGTGCTGAACTTGCGTTTTATCAGCACCACCTTTGCCAACTACCGACTGCTTAATTTGCCTTGCACTGTATTCAGCTACTGGAAGCTGCGCTTGAGTGGCTGCAACGATAGCTGCACCTCTCGCTTGACCAAGCTTTAACGCTGAATCAGGGTTTTTCGCCATGAATACTTGCTCAATAGCAAACTGTTCAGGCTTATATTGGCGAATAATATCGCCAACGCCGGTAAAAATGTTAGCAAGACGTGAAGGCAAATCGGTTGTACCAACGCGAATACATCCGCTCGCCACATACACTAGCTTACCTTGCTTTCGCGCTATTATGCCGTAGCCTGTAATCCGAGAACCTGGATCTATACCCAGTATAACCATTAAGGCACACTCGGTACAAACAAAGATACCGCTTCTTTATTAGAGGGAGACCATAAACGCGCGAGCGCTTCGTCTTTCGACACCCATTCGTACTGCAAGTGCTCTGTTAAGACAAGGGGTAAATCGCTGTTTATTTGAAGGGAAAATACGTGTTCTGTGTTGTGCACAGTACCAGGAGGATAGCGATGTAGCCAGCGGCTACGAATTTCGTATTGGTTTTGCTTATCGTGATCGTTAACCACAAAGCCGTGCGCTTTGGCATCGATGCCAATTTCTTCACACACTTCACGATATGCTGTTTCTAAGGGTAACTCCCCCTCTTCTAACGCGCCGGTTACCGACTGCCAAAAGGTGGGGTCATCTTGTCGTTGCAAAAGCAGCACTCGGTAGTGTTGGTCATACAACACTACCAGTGCAGATTCAGGCTTCTTATACGCCATAAATTACGATTGCTTTTTCACCGTTGCAATAGCTAGCTCTTCAAGCTGCTGTGGATTTGCAGGGCTAGGCGCCGATGTTAACGGACATGCCGCTGTGGTCGTTTTAGGGAATGCCATGACATCACGAATAGACGTCGCGCCAGTCATAAGCATTACCAGACGGTCTAGACCAAACGCAAGACCTGCATGCGGCGGCGCACCAAAGCGCAGCGCGTCAAGCAAGAAGCCAAACTTGTTCTTCGCTTCTTCATCGTCAATGCCAAGAATGTTGAATACCGTAGACTGCATGTCTTCATTGTGAATACGTACAGAACCACCGCCTAATTCAACACCGTTCAATACCATGTCGTACGCATCAGATAAGGCTTCAGCTGGGTTAGCTTTAAGTTCTTCTGGCGTTAGACCACGTGGTGCAGTAAACGGGTGATGGATAGCGTGAAGCTGACCGTCGAACTCTTCAAACATTGGGAAGTCAACAACCCAAAGTGGCTTCCACTCGCCTTCAAGAAGCTCAAAGTCTTCACCAAGCTTCAGACGAAGTGCGCCCATCGCTTCAGTAACCACAGTGTAGCTGTCTGCACCGAACAATAGAATATCGCCACTTTGTGCGCCAGTGCGCTCTAGCATGGCGTTAGTGATGTCTTCCGTTAGGAATTTAAGGGTGGGCGACTGTAGGCCTTCAAGACCAGCGCCAGCATCGTTAACTTTAATCCATGCTAGGCCTTTCGCACCGTAAATACCTACGAACTTGGTGTATTCGTCAATTTGCTTGCGCGAAAGTGACGCACCGCCAGGTACGCGAATAGCCGCAACGCGACCTTTAGGGTCATTTGCCGGGCCGCTGAATACTTTAAAGTCAACGTTGGCAAGCAAATCTGCAACGTCGGTTAACTCAAGCGGATTACGTAGGTCTGGCTTGTCGCTACCAAAGCGCGTCATGGCTTCTTTATACGTCATGCGCGGGAAGTCACCAAGGTCAACGTTTAGCATTTTGTTGAACAAGTCGCGGATCATACGCTCGGTAATAGACATTACGCCATCGGCATCTAAGAACGTGGTCTCAATATCGATTTGGGTAAATTCTGGCTGACGGTCGGCACGTAAGTCTTCGTCGCGGAAGCACTTAACAATTTGGTAGTAACGATCCATACCCGACATCATCAGAAGCTGTTTGAAAAGCTGTGGCGATTGCGGAAGTGCAAAGAACTCACCTTTGTGCGTGCGGCTTGGCACTAGGTAGTCACGTGCACCTTCTGGCGTTGCCTTAGTAAGAATAGGGGTTTCAATATCAAGGAAACCTTCTTCTTCTAGGAAGCGACGTACAGCACCGGTTACTTTTGCACGGAATTGTAAACGCTGGCTCATTACAGGACGGCGAAGATCTAGATAACGATAGCGAAGGCGCTGTTCTTCTGAGTTTTCTTGGTTCCAGTCTAGTGGAAGTACGTCAGACTTGTTGATCACTTCAAGGCCTGTGCCTAGGATCTCAATCTCACCTGTGCGCATGTCTTTGTTAACTTGACCTTCAGGGCGCGCACGCACTTTACCCGTTAGCTTCACGCAGAATTCGCTACGCAAGGTGTTAGCTACCGATAGCACGTCTGGTAAATCTGGGTCGAACACCACTTGTACGATACCTTCGCGGTCGCGTAAGTCGATGAAAATTACACCGCCTAAATCGCGACGCTTATTAACCCACCCGCAAAGGGTAACTTCTTGTCCAATGTATGATGAATCGATATTCCCACAGTAATCTGTGCGCATGGTCCTTGACCCCTGATGTTTTTTCTTGCTTCGCATGCTGTGAATTGGCGTTCAAAACCGCTTACTTTTGGGCTTAAGACTTTGCCAAAAATCGCGTAAACTTGCTGGCCAATTAGCTGGCCCGCCCACAACATGCATAATGTAATGATTTAAAGGCCGCATAGTATAAACAAATGCTTGATAAAGCCCAATGACAAATATGCACAAATCAGCCATATCACAAGGAAATCTCTATATTGGATTGCCAATGTGGCAACACAGCCATTGGCCAAGCACGTGGTTTGCTAATTATCCCAAGTCTGATAATGGATTGTCGCTGTATGCCAAGGAGTGTAATACGGTTGAAGGGAATACCACATTTTACTCTCTTCCCCACCAAGACGCTGTAGCGAGATGGTGCGATTCAGTACCCGACCACTTCAGATTTACTTTCAAGTTTCACCAGAACATTACTCATGTACATCAATTACAGCATTGTGATGAAGAGGTTGCCCAACAGCTTGCTTTATTAAGCCCGTTAAAAGAAAAGCTAGGAGTCATGATGCTGCAACTGCCCGCTTCTTTTGGGCCAGAAAAGCTACCCATTTTGGATACCTTTTTAGCGGCGTTACCTCAAGAATTAAACGTAGCGGTTGAGGTGCGCCACCTGGCATTTTTTGCAAAGGGTGACGAGGAAAAGGCGCTTAATCAAATTTTGATCCGCCACGGTGCGAACAGAATCATTATGGACACCCGAGCGCTTTTCACTGGCTCTTTAGACGCAGGGGGAAACAATAGACGAGCGATGCTAGAGGAAGTGCGAGAGAAAAAGCCTCGTGTACCAGTAAATGTTATTGCTACAGGCCATACTCCCATTGTGCGCTTTGTAGGCAATGA
Source organism: Alteromonas sp. MmMcT2-2 (assembly GCF_022348305.1). NCBI lineage: Bacteria > Pseudomonadati > Pseudomonadota > Gammaproteobacteria > Alteromonadales > Alteromonadaceae > Alteromonas > Alteromonas sp. MmMcT2-2. Next base: position 88,722 of record NZ_JAKRFA010000011.1, on the reverse strand, counting down.
TGTTGATGATGACAACCAACGCTGTTTATTGCCTTGGGTGAAAAAAGTGAAGATTTGGCAAAGTGAAGGAAAAGACGTGTACTTTTTTTGTCACCGCCCAGACAACAAAGATGCTCCCTGGTTAGCGCAGCAGCTTATCGATTTGTATAACAACACTACTCCATCACTCGCGCTAAATAACCTGTCTATTAAAACTCAACCAGAGCAGAATTCACTGTTTTGATGACGAGCAACTGACATTGAGCCTATCAATATTTTTTAATAGATAGCGTTTTTCTAATTCAGCGGTAAACTACTGCTCTTATCTATTTTGGTACTACACCATTATTTACCGTGAAATAACCCCAATGAACCATGAATATGAGAAAGCGCGTATTGCTGCGCTTGAATCGTTAGATATTTTAGATACTTCCCCAAGCGAACAACTTGACGAGCTCACCAAAGCTGTACAAGAAGAGTTTAATGCTAAAACCTGCTTAGTAAGCCTTGTTGCAGAAGATCGTCAATGGTTTAAGTCTCGCCAGTGTATGGATGCTACCGAAACACCGCGTAATATCTCGTTTTGCACCTACGCGATAGCCGAAGAAGAATACTTAATTGTTCCCGACGCTAAAACCGATAAGCTATTTGCTAATAACCCGCTGGTTACTGGCAGCCCTTTCATAAGAGCTTACGCAGGTGCTATCTTGCGCAACAAAGATGGCTATGAATTGGGTACGTTATGCCTACTGTTTGATGAACCACGTGACTTTTTAGATGTTGAGATAGAAAGCTTAAAAAACCACGCCCGCACAGTTGAAACCATTATTTTTTCAGAGCACCTTCCAGCATAACTCCAGCCCTACGCTTTTCGTATCGCAAAACAAAAACGCATCACTAAAAAGTGATGCGTTTAATAACTCTCTAAGCTCGACTATGTCTATCTGAAATCAGCTGCGTCTAGCTCGTGCTTTTTCATAAGCTTGTGCATATCAGTTCTATTTCTACCAGCAAGCTCTGCCGCGCGCGTTACGTTGCCGTCGGTCATTTTAAGAAGCTTGTGCAAGTATTGCTGTTCAAACGCGTCTCTAGCCTCTGTAAGCGTTGGCCAGCTTTGTTTAGTGGCAGACAAGGCCTGCTCTACTAAGTGAAGCGGAATCACAGGCGTTTGCGTTAACGCAACACACTGCTCGACCACATTCACAAGCTGACGTACGTTACCTGGCCAAGATGAGGTTACCAGCTGTTGCATCGCGTCATCAGAAAATTGGCTTACATTCACGCCATGACGCTGTGCGCTTTGCTGCAGCAGCGAGCGAGCCAGAAGTGGAATATCTTCACTTCGCGATTTCAGCGACGGAAGTTTTAGGTTCACCACGTTTAGACGGTAATATAAATCTTCGCGGAAGGTGCCTTCTTCCATTTCTTTGTGCAAGTCTTTGTGCGTTGCAGAAATGATACGCACATCGATGTCTACGTGCTTGCTGCTACCTACTGGACGAATTTGGCGCTCTTGTAATGCACGCAGCAGTTTTACCTGCAGCGTCATCGGCATATCGCCAATCTCATCCAAGAACAAGGTACCGCCGTCGGCTTCTCTAAACAGACCAGGGTGAGCAGCTACAGCACCGGTAAACGCACCTTTGGCATGACCAAATAGCTCAGACTCAAGCAAGTTTTCAGGTAATGCTCCACAGTTAATAGCCACAAATGGTTTGTCGCTGCGGTTACTGGCTTTATGAATGGCATTAGCAAGTAACTCTTTACCTGTACCGCTCGCGCCGCTAATAAGCACAGACACTTCACGCTGAGCTATGCGGAACGCCTGGTCTAGTACATTTAGCATTTCTGGAGAACGGGTAATGATGTCCTTTGCCCAATCCCCAGGCTGTGCAGCTTGAGACTGGCTAAGTGCTTTTTGCAGCAGCGCGCGTAATTCGTCGTGATCGACAGGTTTAGGCAAAAACCCAAATACACCACGCTGAGTGGCTGCTACCGCATCAGCAATGGTGCCGTGAGCCGTCATCAGAATTACAGGAATATCTTTTCTAATTCCCATAATTTCTTCAAACAAACTCAGACCATCTAAGCCCGGCATACGCAAGTCACTTAATACTACATCGTAGTTGTCGTTTTGAAGCTTTCTTAACGCTGATTGACCGTCTTCCACTGCGGTCACCTCATAACCTTCGCCTTCCAGACGAATGGTTAATAAGCGCAATAAGCTCTTATCGTCATCTACCAACAATAAGTTAGGGTTACTACTCGCCTTTTCGCTCACTGTTGTGTACTCCTGTTTTTATCCATCAGTGTTGCTTCAATCTGCAACAATTCTTCTAGTTTTTTGCGCAGGTTAACTGCTTCAATTTCAAGTGCTTTTACTTTCTCGCCACGAGAAGTATTTTCTTGCTCCAACACCACCATGGCAGATTCAAGCTGCATAATCTGATTGTTGTGCGACGCAGCAATAACAGTCACCACTTCTTGCGCAGTGGGTGTAAATGTTCCAGCAATATCATTTAGGGCAAGCTGCGCGCGCAACCTGTCTTGATAAGGTGTATCTGTTGGTAGTGTTAAAACGTAGGCGTGAAGCGTGTCAGATGCTGTATCACCTAACGCTTTTAATGCTTGCTTACGCTCTAACCAAGGTTGGTTGGCCGCGTCAATCCACGCGTTAAGCCAATAGGTTGCATCGCAATTGTGCTCGAACCCCTGTGGAGGCTCAACAAATAAACAAAGGCCACGTTCTATTTTAGCTACAGGCGTCACCTTTTCTGGCTCACCTGCGTTGTCGTTGTTCCTGGTTAAACTCTGACATCCTGTCAGCACCAGTAAGGCGACAATTAAACCACTTATTCTCATTTTATTTTTCCTGTTGCCCAATGGTCACTCTAAAGCAAACATCGGCATAGTCTACATCTACAACACGCACATCACCATGCATCAGTCGAGCGCAATCGGCAACAATTGATAACCCTAAACCCGTCCCAATGACATTGTCGTTTCTCGGCTCGGTTCCTCGGATAAAAGGTTCAAATAAAGTATGTACTGACTCTGGAGCAATACGCTTACCGCGATTGGCAACATCGAGTACAAGATTATCGTTTTCGTTATAAAGGCTAATATTTATCGGTCTTCCCACTGCGCCATGCGCGACAGCATTGGACACCAAGTTATCAAGTATTCTTCTAAACAGCTCCTCGTCTATACGCACCTCGGACGCAGTTATCTTTACTTCCACTTCTCTATCCTGAATGGCGAGCGCGTAATCTTCTAAACAAGCAGAAACTAACTTACTAACGTCACTTTGTACCATTTTTGGCTGAGCTTGTTGCAACAGCAGGTTGTAGTCGAGCAACTTTTCCACCAGCGTGTTGAGCCTTTGCGTGCTAGCAGTAAGTAGCGAAAGTACTTCGCGTTGACTGTTATTCAACTCGCCCACCACGTTTTCAGACAACAAGCTGCAGCCTTCTTTAATACTGGCAAGCGGAGTTTTGAGCTCGTGAGCAGCGTGTCGAAGCAAGGCGGTTCTAATATGCTCCAACTGCTGTAGTCGATCATAAAGCCAATGTAAATCTTTCTCTACATCAATCAGTTCTTTTGGCGCTTGTCTTGAAAGGGGTGGAAGCTGACCATCGCTGTGGGCCATGATCCTTATAATCTTTTTTAAGTTGTTAACGGGGTTCACAATAAGTTGACTCCCCATCAGTATTAGCAATAACGAAACGCTTACAAGCATAGCTGTAGACCAAGCTTGTTTTGCTTGCATGGCATTTAAATCATCTTGCTGGACTTTGACACGTTCAGTAATAGCGGCTTCTACATCGTCGCGAAGCTGGTCGACGCTATCGCCCACTGACGCAAGGTATGCATTAAGTAAAAGCTGGTCTTCAATCGCTCGATATTCGGCTAATTGATTTAGCTGTTCTGAAAGTCGTGTGCAGGTAGTTGGTACCGAGAGAGCCTGACATAGATTGTCAGCGGCCACGGCAAATTGATCGATGGCGTTATCAGAAAGAGAGGCCACCCTTTCATTTCTCAACACAGCAAATTGGCGAATGCTGCGCTCTACGTCAACGACCGCGTTATCGAGTCTTTGCATGTCGCTAACAACATCGACAACAAACCGTGTTTCAAGTGTTGTCATTTGACCCACTTTGGCTAAGTCGCTTTGACTTTGCCAAAGTAAGGCTATAAGAGGGATAAGGGCCAGTACAAAACTACCTAGCGTCAACTGCCTTAGTGAACCAAGTTGTACCAAGCGTTCACCAAACGAAACCTTGTTTATCAGAACCTTACCCTCTTAAATATATTATTTTATCTACTCACTTGCTGTGAGCTTTTCATTGCCTGGCGTCAACTTGCTTTTTGCCAATTCGGCTTCGGAAAGTTTGCCATCTTCGTTGTCATCAATCAGCCCAAAGTTACGCAGTAGACCTGTGTGTCGAACCGCTTCTTTAAGTGATATCAGACCATCTTTATCTGTGTCTAATTCCTGCATCAACGAACGCGCTGGACTTGCGTACGCGTCCGCTACTGAAATGGCTTGTACTGCAGCAACAGCACAAAGTGCTAAGAAAACTTTTTCGAGACGTTTCATCATGAATCCTCCGCTAAACGCTTTTAAAATCCTTCTCAATCCGCTTTGATACCAGCCCTGTGTTATCAGGTTATGCTGCTATTAAAGCTCATGGATACTACCACTAGTCTTCAATTAACCACTATCATAATTGCATTCAAACTGCTTATGCGATTTTCAGACCAAAAAGAAAAAGCACATTAAAAACAGCAGCATATGCAAATAAGTGTACTATCAACCACTCAGCATACAGGTTAAATGTTGCAAAAAAGAAACACCACTTTGAAACACTGTATGTCAAAGTGGTTTTATCGATACCTTGCTATACAGAGAAACTACTATCGCTGTAATGGGAGGGAGAGCAAGTGAGCTCCGATAAGGGGATGGGCTTGCTAAACATAAATCCTTGCACATTGTCACATCCATGCTCTCTAAGGTAATTCCACTGTTCAAGGTTTTCTATACCCTCAGCACATACCGAGAGTGACAGTCTTTTCGCCAAATCAATAATTGCCCCAGTCACAAGACGGCTTCGTTCTGAAGTTTGAATTTCCATTACAAACTGTCGGTCAACTTTTAGCGTGTCGATATTGATTTGCGTCAGGTAACTTAACGAGGAGTAACCCGTTCCAAAATCATCTAGAGCTATGGCGCACCCCATGTTTCCGATGCGTCTGAAGAACTTGTTTGAAAGAGTAAAGTTTTCTAGATTCGCACTTTCTGTCACTTCAAATTCAATGTTTTCTGGGTTGATGTCATAGAGCTTGAAAGTATTGTAGATGTAGTCAAACAGCTGCGAGCTTCGCAAATCATGTCCAGATAAATTGATTGAGGCTCTAAACGGAGACGTGGCCCATTGTTTTAGATCTGGCATATCAATACAAACGCGCTTAATTACCCAACGGGTAATTGCAGTGATCTTACCGCCCTGCTCAGCAATGGGGATAAACTCGTTCGGCATGACCAAGCCAAATTCAGGATGTTGCCAACGAATAAGCGCTTCTACGCCTATTACATTCCCTTCGTTGTTAACTTTAACCTGGTAATAAACAACAAATTCATCGTTGCTGATTCCTTGCTCAATACCGTTAGCTAAGTGGAGTTTACGCTTATGTGACTCAACCATATCAGGTGTAAACAGTGTGTAGCTGCCCCGCCCTCGCGCTTTTGAACGATACATTGCAAGGTCTGCATTGCTCATCAGCTCGCTTAGGTCGTAGCTCGCATCGGAAGCCGTAGCGATTCCAACGCTTAAACCTACCGTTAGTGATAAGCCACGCAGTTCAAAAGGCTCATCAAATGCGGTAATAAGTCGCGTTGCCAAGCTTTGCGCTTGGTCGGTAGTCACATCTCTATCGGGCAGTACTAAGAACTCATCACCTCCCAATCGCGCGAATAAGTCGCCGTCGCGCAGCAAACACTGAACTCTGTCAGCAACCTCTATTAGAATGAGATCTCCGGTTTCATGTCCTAAAGAATCATTGATGCCCTTAAACCCATCTAAATCAAAAAACAGGAGCAGTAAGTCTTCATCATTTCTTTTGGCTCTGGCTAGCTCAAGTCTTAAGTTATCGAGAACAAACTGTCGATTGGGCAGACCGGTTAAACTATCGAAGTTTGCCAGACGAGACATGGTTTCTTGTTGATCAACCAATGTTTGCTTTTGCTCAAAGTTGATAAGTAACTCAACTTCAATGGTATCCAATAAACTATTAATGTTATTCGATAACTGTCCAATTTCATTAGATGTATTAAGTGAACTGCGCAGCGCATAGTCTTTTGACTCAAATACTTCTTGAGTAAACTGCCTCAGCGACCCAATAGGAGAAATCAAACGGTATAAAATAAAGACACAAGTGCCAGTGCAAAGCAGCCAAACCGCGATAACGATAGGCACTTGCTTAATGAGCTGGCGGGCTGAACTTGCCGCCATGGTGTCTTCAATATCCACATAAAGAACAACATGTCCAAGTGGGTATAGGCTACTACCTACAATTTGATGGGCAGTGATAACATTGTCGTATTGCGTAACACCAAATGGAATTTCTGCAGGATCAAGAGGAACAGATTGATTGGAAAGCTGGCTTAAGGAATCAGGTTGAATAGTGGAAATGACTTGATAGTCGTTGTCATATAGCGTGGCGGAAATAAGATTATCGTGTTCTTTTATCGGTTGAAAAAGAGAGGAAAATAATGCGTTATCACCGGGACTTCGTTCCATGACAACCGATAACTGCAGCGACAAAGCGTTACTTAACGTCGCGGTATTGCCTTTAACCACATCCACCACAGAAGCGTTGTGTTCTAATTTATTAACAATTACCACAGAGAGCGCCAGCACCGACATCGTCAATGCAATGACAAGCCCAATTGGGATTTTCAACGTTCTAAACACTCAACTACCCTTACTTCAGTACTGCAAGCTGTTGTAAGCAAGTGATGCCATAGGCTCTGAAACAGCACTGTCACCGCTAAGCTTTTATTATTATTTGTTCACAATAGTAAGGTACAGGTCGCTAAATTTGAATCCATTTTTTTAGCTAATACAAAAAAGACTAACTGAGTGATGATGAACGCTATGTCCTTTCAACTACTTCAAGTTTAGTTTTAATGTATTGGCTATGGGGAACGTACAATAAATCAGCTATTTGACGAATAGTACTCTCTTCAAGGGGCGCTAAAGATTCATCCGCGTATGCAATAGCCCAGAGGCTCTTTATCACATCTCTTTTCTCGTCAGCGCTGCAGTGTTTATTTAGTACTTGAGTAAAACGCACTAAGTCAACTGAATCGTCAGCCGTCTCTTGCCCTCTTTCAAGCAACAACGACATCGCTTCCTCATCTATGTTTACATGCTTTCTGAGCTGTTTCTCGTATTCATTTCTCTCGCTATCCGTTACTTCATTATCAGCGTTAACAATTTCACTAAGTAATGCAGCAGTCGCCAATTCAACGGTATACGTTGGCTCTGTGCGCTTATGCGTGTCTTCGAAAAGTTTAAGAAATGATTTCAGCATGGGGCCCTACTTCTTGTGTCACCGCAGAAACGCCCGCGGTTAATGAAATTTGAGTATCGATAAAACTTTTACTCGGTAAAAGCTAAATTCGATTAATTGCTGGATTAGATGGACAGATTTACAGCGATGACTAAGTAAGCAAGTCTATGTAAACTGTACTCAACGACTAGAGCTGTAAAGTGAGAGTTTAAAAGCCCTCAGAGAAACATGAATATGAACATTTTGCTCGTAAAGATATTTTCTAAAGGCGCCTAAATTTTAGTATCAAGTAAGCAAATTACTTTACTCCCGCCATTTTCGAACCACACTCGTTCGCACAGCGCGTGAAGCAAAGGGAGCCCACGCCCAAAGCTTTCGTCATGAACGGAATGACGCCGGCCTACCGTACTTGCCTTGTTCCACTCAAAGCCTTCACCACTATCTTCAACCGCTATCAGCACCTTACCTTTAAGGGGTAAAGACTCTATCCTAATATTAATTCGCCCGTGACTAAGCGCTTTTAGTGAAGCCTCGCGGTTTTCGTAATATTGATGGAACCCTGTACTATCAGCTTTGAGTTTTGAGTCGAGTTTCAAGATCCCATGCTCTAACGCATTATTAAACAGTTCCGACAACACGGTATAAATTATCGAACGCACCGCTTGAATGCCCTCACATTGCCCCGCAAGCTGTAGCACGCGTTGAAGAATGTCAGGCTGTTTCAAATGTTGTGCGTCAAGCGCAACTTCATGCACCGATGGCAATCCAAAATCCATCTTTGGTGATACGGGCGTTTTAATGGGTTGAGAGGTAAACACGACTAGCGTGACATCATCGTGAAATGAAGAGGCTGCGCAATGCTCTTTCGCCTTAAGAAAAAGTGAATTGGATTCTATTTTCCCATGCGTCTGCATTTGCTCTTTTACTATTCTTACCAAGCCTTCCTCAAGAAGCATTTCTCCCTCTTGATTAGTACTCTCAATTAGCCCGTCGCTACAAATTACAAGCTGTTCATTGCATCCTAATTGAATGGTATCGCAATCGGTGTTGAGTTCATGCTCGTCTAGGATCCCTAATGCCATGTGACGTGAGGGAATGCAGCGCAATGCTAAATCAGTTTTCGCAGGAACAATGACAGCCGGCATTCCACCTTGCCATAAGTTTATTCTATTGCCCCCCGCATTAATTTCGCCCACCACTGCGGCCATAAACATGTCACTTGGTAGAAACTTAATTAAAATTCGATTTAATTCTGAAATAATCTCAGAAATAGATACCCCTTGCTGGCTGAGTTCCTGAAAGGCTCGGGTTACAGGCAACGCACCAATTGCAGACGCCAAACCATGGCCTGTAAAATCTCCCACCACAAAATAAATACCACCACTAGGGCTTGATTCGCATAGAAAGAGATCGCCATTAAAGGTTTCAGCTGGCTTTAGGAAGCAGTCGAAATGCGCCATTACCTCGGGTCGATTGACAATAGCGTGGCTAAAAATATGCTCCACGATGGCGTGCTCTCTCGCCACTCTTTGATTGAATAAACGAAGTGCTTTATTTTGCTGTTCTATGTGTTCACTCAAAGCACGTATTTTTAAGTGGGCTCGAATTTTGGCAATTAGAATGTGTCGGTCGAAGGGCTTTGTGGCAAAGTCGTTCCCGCCAACTTCCAGACACCTCACTAAACTTTCTTTATCTTCTAAAGCGGTGATAAAAAGAATAGGTAGATACGGCCCTTTCGCAAGCTTGCGTATTTTGGGTGCAACGTCAAAACCACTGAGCCCAGGCATCACAACATCCAACAAAACCAAGTCGGGTTTTTCGTGCGTAAATTTTTTGATAGCTTCAACACCATCCACCGCTTCGATACACTCTTTATAACCTGCGTTATAAAGCATGTTAGTAAGCAATGTACGGTTGATAGCCTCGTCGTCAACAATGAGGATCTTCACGTATGTCTCTTCGATAAAATGTTAATTTAGCGACTTGCTTTTCTTACTTAATGTCGAACTTTTTATCGAATCGAGATATTTTCAGGATTTTAGCAACCTGAGGACGGGCATTTTCGATACTGTAGGTTAATTCTCTTTCAGCGAGTGTCTTTTGCATGTTTAACAACATACCTAAGGCAGAGCTATCCATGTATTCAGTACGCGATAAATCTACGGTGATGTGAGAGACATCGGCGCCCAGTTCGCCATAGGCGTTTCTGAAGTCTTCTACCTTACTAAAGTCAAACTTAGTGCCTACATCTACCACTAGTACTTTCCCTTGATTTTGATAGCTCGACGTTATTTCCATATTCGCTCCTTAAAAATGTAAGCAGAAATGCTTCATCACATGCTTTTAACTTTGCTATTCTTATACTAGTTGAACTTTTACACATCGCCATGAAAGTCATCTTAAACTTTCGTATGGTAATGCTTTTTTTATCGCCATTTAGATGGAAAGACGCAATTTATTGAGGTATGTATGCAAGACTGGCAAGACGCCCTTTTGGTCTATAGTACTGAAAGTGGCAAAATAAAGCCTGAGCCAAAAGAGCAAGCGCGTTCGGTGTCTTCTGACGGCGTTGTTCGTATTCACAGGGAAACTAAAGGTCGCAAAGGAAAAGGGGTGTCTCTGATTAAGGGATTAGACCTCGCGTCTGATGAGCTGAAAAAGCTAGGCTCTGAGCTAAAGAAAAAATGTGGTTGCGGCGGCGCAGTGAAAGACGGTGTCATTGAAGTACAAACTGATGACAGGGAAAAGCTCCGCACACTACTTACCGATAAAGGGTATAAAGTTAAGCTTGCTGGGGGCTAATGTAACGCTAGCCAGCTAGCGAGCTCTCACTTTTTCATAAACATATAACAAAAAGAGTCTGAAATGGAAAAGCTGTCAATTTCTGATCTACACATTATTTTAGTTGAGCCTTCTGACACACAAAGAAAGATCATCACCACTTTGTTGTTAAAAGAACACGTAAAGGAAATTGACCCCGTCAGTACCCTTTCCGAAGCTCGTTCAGCGGTAAAAGCGCACGGTGCTGACCTAATCGTAAGCGCGATGTACTACGAAGATGGAACCGCACTAGAACTACTTAAATTCATCAAAGAAGACGACGCATTTAAAACAATTCCCTTCATGTTGGTTTCCAGTGAAAATCGTTTGAGCAAACTAGAAGAGTTTAAGCAGGCGGGTGTTGCGGCAATTCTTCCTAAACCATTTGAACCCCTTCATTTGTCTCGTGCGTTAAACGCAAGCTTAGATTTAATCAATCACGATGAACTAGAATTAGAACTATTTGACGTACACGATGTTCGCGTACTACTTGTTGATGACAGTAAATTAGCGCGTAATCATATTCGACGGGTACTAGAAGGCATGGGGCTTCAACGCATAAAAGAAGCAGAGAATGGCGCAATGGCGCTAACTTATATAAAAGATGAACCTTTTGACCTCGTGGTTACCGACTACAATATGCCCGAAATGGATGGCAGGGAACTATCGGAATTTATCCGCTTTAATCCAGAAACCACACATATACCGATTATCATGGTAACGTCAGAGTCAGCTGACAGTGCACATATGGCTAATATTCAGCAAACAGGTGTGAACGCGCTATGCGATAAGCCTTTTGAGCCCAACGAAGTAAGACAAATGCTTTCAGCACTATTAGGTAACTAAGCGCAAAAATATTTAACGGCGTTCTCAAATTACCCACCGGCAGGTGTATATTTACGGCACCTGCCAACGCTTCATGCCCTAACCGTTTGGCTTTTTATAAAGCCAAAAGCGCATTTTAATTACTTTTTCAAGTCCTCCACATTAAAAACAACTATTCAATTTGTAAAAATGGGTTGACACACATAGGCGTTCAACATACATTCAAACCTATGAAACAGAATACTATGCACGTAGCACTTTTCTTTTTTGCGTTTATATCCTTTAACTAGGGAGGCGCGGCTACATGCATGAAAACCTCCCAACTGGGAGGTTTTTTTTTAGCAGAATTTTCTTATACGATACGCACGGGAATGATATGTCAGACAATGCATTAGATACTGTTAGAGAGCGGATTACCGCTTTAGACAGTGAATTACTTACTTTACTCTCAGAACGCAGAAAGCTAACCAACGAAGTGGCTGAGACGAAAATAAAGCATCACATTCCTGTGAGAGATCAAAAGCGAGAAGAACAGCTATTGGTGCGCCTAATAAAAGAAGGCCAAAACATCGGCTTAGACCCTCATTATGTGACACAAATTTTCCACGTTATTATTGAAGACTCTGTTTTAAACCAGCAGGCTATGCTTGCTGAACGCGCTAACCCTGGCAGTACATTGCCCTTAAACCGAGTGGCATTCTTGGGCGACAAGGGCTCTTACTCTTATCTAGCAACGCAAAAGTACTTCTCTCGTCGCCCAGGCGAATTGCTGGAAATTGGCTGTCAGAGCTTTGCTGAAATTATTCACAAAGTTGAAAGTACTGAAGCCGATTACGCGGTATTGCCTATTGAGAACACGACGTCTGGCAGTATCAATGAAGTGTATGACCAACTACAGCATACCCAACTTAGTATTATTGGTGAACTCACCCACCCTATCCGCCATACATTGTTAGTGGGAACCAACACCAGTATCGATAAAATCAAAACGCTTTACGCTCACCCTCAAGTGTTCACTCAGTGTAGCCATTTCTTAGCAGAACTAGGGAACGTAGAAGTGAAAACCATGGACAGCACCTCGTCTGCCATGTTGACAGTTAGTGAGCTTAAACGCGATGACGTAGCCGCAATAGGCAGCGAAGCGGGTGGTAACTTGTACGGCCTAATGGCAATAAAGAGTAACTTAGCAAACCAAAAAGAAAACCATAGCCGTTTTATCGTTGTTGCGCGCAACCCAGTAGTGGTTCCACTTCAAGTTCCTGCTAAAACAACACTTGTTATGTCTACCATCCAAAAGCCAGGTGCACTTGTAGAGGCCTTGTTGGTGCTACGAGAGAACAGCATCAATATGACGAAGCTTGAATCGCGTCCTATTCCAGGCAATCCATGGGAAGAGATGTTCTACATTGATGTAGAAGGCAATGTAGAAGATGGCCCTGTACAAAATGCCCTTGATGCATTGCGTGGTATTACCCGCTACATCAAAGTATTGGGCTGCTATCCAAGCGAAGAAATTAGCCCGACCAAAGTGGCCGCGGCGAGCGCGCTGGCTGATTAAGCCAGCACACGCCCCATTGTTTACTTTCTTTCGTTGTAATATTTAGGCAGGCTGAAAGGCTTGCCCAACATTACCAACGTCACTTTCACCATTAACCGGGAAGACAGAAACTCGGTTACGGCCATGCTTTTTACTGCCATACAAAGCTTCATCAGCATTGGCATACAGCGCCTCGAATTGATACTTTGATGACGCAGTGCTGGAGATACCAAAGCTTGCTGAAATATCGAAGGTAAAACCGCTTTCAGCTGTATCAATCTGACGGATACTATTGCGCATACTTTCCGCTATTTCTTTTGCTTTTTTCTCATTACACCCTGGTAATAGTAGGCCGAACTCCTCACCACCTAAGCGCCCGAAAACATCTTCTTTTCTGCAGTGTTTCCTCACCGCGTTAACTACTGCCTTTAATACCCAATCGCCTGTTGGATGACCGTAGCTATCGTTAACTGACTTAAAGTGATCAAGGTCGAAAATTACAAAAGATAATACGTCCTGCTGCTCTGACATTCGATCAAGCGCTTTCGATGCCAACTCAGTAAAATAGTGACGGTTCGCCACTTTTGTTAACGAGTCAGTTTGCGCCTTTTCCCTAAGTGCTGCATGTAACTTACGATTTATTATTGCCCACATAAGGACAAGTATCGTGGTGGAAGCAAGCAATGTTATCAACAGCCTGTGATTTTGCTTTTCTTCTCGGGAAAGGGCTGCTTGTGCTTTCAGTAGGCTATTCTCTTTGTCCAGTAGCTGAATTTCGATATTCTTCTCGAGGTTATCGAACTTAGCCTGTTGAATCGCCATTTGCTTAACGTTGTACTCATCAAGGTACGCTTTATCAGCCTCAGCGTATTGAATAAATGCATCTAATGCTTGTGCATTATCCCCTTTCTCTATTGCCGACTGGTACAGTATATAATATGCCGTTTTTCTGGGTTTTGAATATCCCATGCCTTTTGCAAGCTCCGCGCCTTTAAGCGCACTCTCCTGTGCGTTATGAAAGAGCTTATTGGCAAAATAGGCTTGTGCTAGCGCTGTATAGTACTCTGACGTTAATCGTGGATAGTTAGTACTTTCAACATCTGCTTGGATAGCAAGTAAGGCGTCTAACGCCCCTGCGATACTGTCTGGCGATGCTAACATCAGTTGAGCAAGCCATAATTTTGCTAAATTCAGAGCGATTGGCTCTTTACTCGCATTACATACCTCAATAGTTGTATTTAGCGTTTCTCGGTCAAGTCGTCCTAAATTGTGCAGCGACTCACTACGCAGATTGTGAGCCAGACACGCATTGCGGGAAGAAAGCTCTTGTCCAATTACGCGAGCACTGTACTGCAAACTCTGCTCAAACTCTTCCAACTGATTATAAAAAAGCGCAATCGTCAAAATTGAAAGGTGCTTATCTTTATCTTTCGCTAACGAAAGTAGAGGAACAATATCAGGAATTTGCTGAAGTGCTTTGGGAAAATCCCGAACTAACGCGTAGTTGTTGAGAATTGAATTTTTGGCTCGTAGTTGTAACGATTTATCTGAAGCACTTTGAAAAACACTTTCATAAAGTGGAACTGCCTCTATGAGTTTTCCTGAATACGATAAGCTATAAGCATTGAGATAGTTAAAGTATTGGACTTGGGCCGGTGAAAAGGAGGCTGATTTATTACTGAGAGCCGACAATGACGTACGAAACGCCTCCACGTCTTGACTGCGAAGTGCATCAGCGCGCACTAACTGCTGATCAATTTCGTCAGCAGAAAGCGGAAATATGAAAAAGGGGCAAAGTAACGCCCCTATTAAAAACCTAACCACAATTTAAACTATCAAAGTTAGTGAAGTGACACTTGGTTCTTTTCTTCACTCTCTTGTGCATCACCAGGCGCGTCTTGCTCTTCATCTTCTGGCATCAAAAGACACCACATTTTTTCTTTCTCTTGAGAAAGTGCGTCTGCGTGGTCAGCTTTAAATTGTGCAATTACATCAGTGTCACGTTGCTTAGATGCATCTTGTGCAATAGCGAGAAGTTCTTTTAGCGCTTTCATGAGTTTGTTCTACTTTATAGTTATTAATGTTTAATAGGTTAGCAACTATTTGATGAGTTGTTAATCAAATATATAGCATTTTAGACATATTATACCAGTTACTATTTGCATCAATTACCTTTGAAAACAGAAATACTTACTGGTTTATTAGGTATGAAGTAACCAAATATTCTAGCGATTAAAGGTAAATGTGACCAAGTTGGTTTTACTTGGCTGAAAACGGCTGTCCTTTGACTGTTTGAAGTTTAATTGGGTAACTAGACGTTTTGTAGCGAGGTGACGCTTTTCAAATTGGGCAACAATTTGGTGAAGATTGAGATTTTCCAAGCCAAATTCGACTAGCGCGCCCATCGCTTCTCGTGCCGCGCCTTTTCCGTTCATTAAAGGCGCTAATATAATTCCAATCTCTGCAGTGTCTTGTAAAACGCTTTTACAAAGCATCTGAATTCCACAAAATGCCTGCGTTTGATTACACGTTATCGACCAGACCTTCTGTGCTGGCCAAGGCCTTTTGTTTGCTTCAATGAAAGTACTAGCGACTACTTCACTTTCCTTCTCAGAAAGGGGCTCACCTATTAATCGCATAATTTTTCTATTTTGGTACAAGCTTGCTGTTTCCTCTTTCCACTGCTGGCAAAGTAAAGCGCTGGTAAAACGAGGTGTAGCGAACTGCACTAGTTAGTACCTTTGGAGTAATCGACATCATCTATCACTGGTTTACTAACTGGTGGTATGACAAGTGTAGAGTGCTGGTTAATTTCGTGATTATGCAGTTCACCAATAGCAATCGTCGTAGCTCTGAACTCATCGATGGGCAAGGTTGCAGCTTCATATAAAATAGCGCTGTCATTCGCTTGGTAAATAGATAACAGTTTATCAGTAAGCTTTTTTCGTTGAAGAGAGCTGGAGGTAAAAACGGCACTTGAGAAATCTCCTGCAACCCCAACCTGCCATAAAACTAAATACGCAGCCGTATCTACTTCTCGTTTATATACTAGAAACTGGTTTGCCTCGTAGTGTTGGCAACCTAGAGCACCTGGGTCTATGCCCAAATCGGCGTATAGGCACGATTCAGCTGAGATCCCCGGCAACATGTAAGCATCAAACCCTCGACTTTTAGCGATTGCGATAGCGTCATGAGGCACCTTTGCAAAAACCCCAGGGTGTCCATAAAAAGCGCCAACTACTTTTTCGCCTTTCTCCACACGCTCTAGCATTGCGCTAGTCATTTGAGCATAGGTATCGTGGCGATCTTTGCCTTCACCATAGAAAGTTTGTAGGTTTACTGTGTTTTTGTTCAAAGAGGTGATCCATGCCTCCATGTAGTGCTCAGCTACACATACGAAAACGACGTCGGCTTGCTCAATATGACTTTGACAAATAGGCGATAAATGCGCTCCAACCATCATCCCGGTTCCTACACATACTAGGCTGCCTTGTTGCATGTAACTGTTCCTTTCTTATTATTAGGTTTTAGCTGTTTTTATCAAAAACATGTTTAAGCGCGTCAACCGTATCACTCAATGTCACTTTTCGTGCAAACGATACAACACCATTAGTGCCCTGTCCTCTGTCAAAAATTGTATAGTATTGAGAGATCAGCGGAAGACCGAGGATGCTTTGATTCGGCCAGTGTTTTAGTGGGAATATTTTAAAGGACGCTTGGTTAAATGTGGGGGCGTGCTCCTGCCAGTAGGCTTCAGGCGGTAGCGAAAGTAAAATATCTTCACCCTCATCGCCTTCAAGAACAAACGTTAGTTCAGGCCATTGTGCCAAATCTAGCTTTTCCAAGTCTATTCCTTGCTCCTCTAAAGAGAAAGCAGCGAAGGGCTCAAGCAATGTTTTCGCGTTATCAACACAGCAAAAAATCTGCTCGATCACTTCGTTATACAAAGATTCTGGCAAACCAATCACCGTTGCTCCTGAATCTACTATCGCATTTGAACACCAGCGTGCTTCGTCCGATTTATCCAAAGCCGGCGCTTTAATGCCTTCGTTTTCTCCACATTTTACGGCTTTTAACGTGACGTTATAATACTTATCGCGGAGTACCTTCACAGACATAATAGGAGGAGCATATAAGTCTCGATGAAAAATAGGCTCACCTATTACAAAAAGGCCATGATTTTTTCTATGTGCAAGCGCAGCGCGAAGACAATTTCCATCTACGTTATAGACGCTTGAGCGATGTAGCCAAAAAGCGAATTTATCGGCGTTAATTTGACGCTGCTCTAACTCAGAAAAGTAGCTAGGGAGTGTGGTCGCAACGTAATCAGCTGTCTTTAGGTTAATAATTGCTGACTCGTTAGGCTCGGCCAACGCTTTTTCAAAAAACGCTTGCTCGCTCATTTCACACGTAATTTTGTCAGTGCAACGATAGGCGTGATTTAGCGGTTGATAAGCTAACCCCATAATTCCGTCAGCTTTTTTAAAACAAGATTCTTTTGTCTCTTGCGATTCTTTCGCTATTGCTACATAAGTTTGCGGCAACGAAATGCTGTGACCGAAAATGCCCAGGCGCACCGTGGTCTTAACAACAGGGCCATGCCAACTTCCTGCAGCATATTTAATTGATTGAGAGTAGTAGGTGAACCTCACATCACCATCACGTTCAACATGATAATGAATGTCGCCTAGCACTAAGGTTGAGCTTCCCGTATCTAAAATAAGATGAACGGTCTGCTGATGCGCGCCTATATGTGCTCTCACACAATAGCCGCCATCAGCGAAAGTATTGGTAATTGGCAAACGAAGAGAGCGAGTCACGTTGGCTACCTTAAATTAGCTATCGCTATAAACAGTCGGTCAAAACTACTTGTCTCTTAAAAGCTGACCATCATCCGCTTTTAACAACATCTGTTTGCTGTCTACTAAACACTTCTTCGCATAATCTCCGAACCACGCGCCGACCTTCATGAACTGTTCTACAAAGCCTTTTTTGTCGCCATTCTCAAGTAATGACAATGCAATCCCAAAACGTTCGTAAAAGCGACGTAGAAGTGCAAAGTTATCAGGGTTATTGAAAATAATATCGGCATAAAGTTGTGGTGACTGAGCGAATAACCTGCCTACCATTGCGAGTTCTAAACGATAAATAGGTGAGCTAAACATGGTGAGTGATTCCAGATTAGGATCTTCACCTTTTAAGTGTTGCCCGTACACAAACGTGTTGAAGTGACGCATTACCTGAATATAAGCCATGGCTTGGTCATGTTCTTGTGCGCTGGAGTCGTGAATGGTAGCACCCCAAATTCGCATTTGCTCAATGAGCCAACTGTATTTCTCACTGCCACGCCCGTCGCACACTACCACTACCTGTTTAATCATGCCAGGCGCGTCAGGACCAAACATGGGGTGCAGTCCAACAACCGGACCATTGTGTGCGGCAAGCATCGCCTCAAGTGGCTTAGCTTTAATACTGGTTATATCTGCAAGCACGCAATCCTCTGGCAGCATAGTAAGCTTGCTAATCACGGCTTCGGTTAGATTAATAGGCACTGCAACAACAACCAGTGAAGCACAGCTTAATAACGAGGTTGCTCTACCACTTTCCCAGTCGTCTTTTTCAACAACTGAAACGTTGTAATTACTTCGTTCGAACAAGCTCACAAACACACGGCCAAGTGCCCCTGCTCCACCAATTACAACAACGTTGTCGACATCAGGTTTCACACAGCGATATTTGTTGTTTTGCGTGTGATAAGACTCTCGCATTACTCGACGTAATAAGTCTTCGGTGAGATCGGGCGACACCCCAAGTGCTTCTGCCTGAGCACGGCGGGATGCGATCAACGCTTTTTCACGCTCTGGTACATAAACGGGCATACCAGCTTCAGCCTTAATTTGACCGACCTGGGTTGTAATTTGATTGCGTTTTGCGAGTAATTCGACAAGCTGGGTATCCAGCTCGTCGATACCTTCACGCAGCGTATCTAACTTTTTTAAGTGCTGCGATAAATCGGCCATTCTGTCTTATCCTTGAATCAAATGGCACGGGGCTTATTGGCAAATTTTTCTTGCCACTTTAGGCGTTGCTTGGATTTATGCCACCGTGCGCTTATTTTGGCGTAAGGGTAACACAGTTATTAACTTATCTCTGGTTTGAGATATTAAGTTCTCTGTTGTTTCCCAATCAATACATCCGTCTGTGATTGAAACACCATACTCAAGTTCTTCTGGCTTTTTACCTTCAGCTTTTTGATTACCGGGTTTCAAGTGACTTTCCAACATAACGCCAATGATAGACTGATTGCCTTCTAGAATTTGATTGACCACGTTCTGTGCAACCAATGGCTGACGGCGATAATCTTTTGAAGAGTTCGCATGGCTGCAATCTACTACTAAGCCCGCTGTTAAACCAGCATCCTGCAACTCAATCTCGCACTCTGATACGCAAACCGAGTCGTAGTTAGGCTGCTTTCCACCGCGCAAAATAATGTGGCCATCTGGATTACCGCTGGTCCCGATAATACTTACCTGGCCTTGCTTATTGATTCCCATAAAGCGGTGACCCGATGCCGCCGATTTAAGGGCGTTTATGGCAATATCTAGGCTTCCATCTGTACCATTTTTGAATCCTACAGGCATAGACAGGCCGCTGGCCATTTCACGGTGGGTTTGCGATTCAGAGGTACGCGCACCGATAGCAGCCCAGCTAAATAGCTCAGCAAGATATTGTGGACTAATTGGATCCAGTGCTTCTGTTGCAACAGGCAGCTCTAATTCTGCAAGCCAAATTAACAACTCTCTTGCCTTACGAAGACCGGTTTCAATATCAAATGTACCGTCGATATGCGGGTCGTTAATTAAACCTTTCCAACCTGTTGTGGTACGCGGCTTTTCGAAGTACACACGCATAACGATAAATAGTGTGTCTTTGCATGATTCATGAAGCTCTTTAAGCTTAAGTGCGTACTCTTTCGCGGCTTCAACGTCGTGTATAGAACATGGTCCACACACTACAAGCAATCTATGGTCGCGACGATGAATGATATCTGAAACAATCTTTCTAGACTCAGAGATAGCCGCTAACGCTTTGTCTGACACAGGCAATTCAGCACTAAGCGCTTCAGGGGTTATAAGTACATCTTCGGTACTTACGTGAACATTATTTACGGTGTCCTTGATCATGGGAGCTCTCTTACTCTCTTAACTACAAATAAAAAACGGAAAATTAAACGCCAAAAGAGTGTGTAATCTGCATGTAAACTTTATTGTACAACCAGCTTTTTCTATATTTCTTTAACGTCATTGACTTTTTAGCAACTCAAGCGTAATAGCGCAAGTAATAACGAATAATACTTTAATCTAGGGTAGATTCGAAGCGAATGAGCATGACTGAATGGCAATAGTGCATAGGGATAGCACAATTTTTAATCGACAGTGAGGCTTGTTCCGAATTACCTCATTAGTCAAACGCTTTGTAGTGACATCCCGCCCTTACGTTTTCAAATGCTCCACGAATTTAATGGCGTAATTGACCAACATAAATAAGCTAAATTTCTCATTTATTGTCAGGATTTTGTATCATTGCGACAATGAAATAATAATGAGAACACAATGCAAAATTTAGCCCTAACCTACACTGGCGACGTCGCCATTCTAACCATGCAAAATGGAGAGAACCGCCACAATCCTCTCTTCGCAAAGGAGATGCTTTCAGCGTTAAATACCTTTAAAAGTAATGAAAGCTGTAAAGCGCTAGTGATCACATCAAATGATGAGAAATGCTTTAGTCTAGGTATAGACACAGACTGGCTAATGCCAGCGATGAAAGCAGCTCGCACTGAGGAAATAAAGCAATTTATGTACGGTATGGATGACGTGTTTAAAGCGCTGCTTCTGTTCCCTCTTCCCGTTATTGCTGCAATCAACGGACACGCCTTCGGAAACGGAGCAATTTTGGCGTGCGCTTGCGACTTCAGATTTATGCGCGCAGACAAAGGCTTCTTCTGTTTCCCTGAAGTAGATTTATCAATCCCCTTTCTGCCCGGTATGATTGAGTTTGTTAAAAAAGCGATGCCGTATTACAGATTTAATGAAATGAAGCTTTCCGGAAGGCGTGTATCTGGTAAAGAATTAGAGCAAGATCACGTGGTAGAAAAGGCGTACGATACACAAGAGAGCTTGATGGAAGGTGCGCTGAACTACGCTAAGACCTTTGATAAAAAGCGTGGCATTTTTGGCGAACACAAAAAGCGTCTACACAAACATATCATCCACACTATCGATAACGAGAACAAACCGTTAATAGAATCGCTATCACTCATGGCATAACAATAACCGGCGCTATGGTGAAGCGTCACTTAAGACGCTTCACCGATATTTGCTAATAAGTCTTTTCATGGGCATATCGATGTTGGACTCTACACTGTTAGTTAGGCCTTGGTGTTCTCTTCCTAAAAAGATCGACTTTAACCCCCCAATGCAACGATGCAATTCTCATTAAAACTGTTACAGAGATAGAACCTAAAATGCACCAAATGTAAGGGATGTCTAGGGCAAATAAGGCGGCGTAAGTGAGACCACCGGCAAAACATGCACTCGCGTAAACATCTCCACGCATAACGTAAGGTACTTCTCTGCAAACCACATCGCGCATCAAGCCCCCGAAGATACCGGTTGTCATACCCATCGTTAGGGCGACAATCATTCCGGTTCCACTAATAAGTGCTTTCTCGATGCCTATGACATTAAAAATAGCAAGCCCTATGGTGTCGATAAGTATAAAGTAAAAATTGGAAGGAGAAGGCATATAGCGAATGAATAAGACTGTCGCGAATATAGCTGAATAGGTTGCTAGTAGATACTCTGAGGTTTCTACCCAGAAAATAGGTTTTCCTAATAGGAGGTCTCTTAAAGTACCTCCGCCAAGGGCTGTCATCACGCCGACAACGACGATGCCAAACCCATTGATACTTTTGTCATGCCCCAGCAATGCTCCCGATACAGCAAAAAATGCGACGCCAACAACGCCTAACACGATAAAGTATTCTGTACTCATCCTTCTCTCTATTAAGAAACCTTAATGCTTGTATTAAAAAACAGATTGAATGGATCGAATTGCAGGCACAAAAAAGCCCGCTTAAAGCGGGCTTTTTCGAAGTTAACAATAACGCAAGGATTAGTAATCTTAGTTAAGCTTCTCTTTGATACGTGCAGATTTACCTGAACGCTCACGTAGATAGTAAAGCTTAGCACGACGAACCGCACCGCGACGTTTCACTTCAATTGAAGAAACTGCCGGGCTGTGTGTTTGGAACACACGCTCAACGCCTTCGCCGCTAGAAATTTTACGCACGGTAAAAGACGAGTGCAGACCACGGTTACGTTTAGCGATAACAACACCTTCATAAGCCTGAAGACGCTCTTTGTCACCTTCGGTAACGCGAACTTTAACAACTACTGTGTCACCTGGACCAAACGCAGGAACATCAGTCTTTAGCTGTGCTTCTTCGATTTTTTTGATGATATCTTGACTGACTTTGCTCATCATATCCTCTCGTCCTAGTTAACTGTCATCTTGCTGCAGTTGCGCTTGGAATAATTCAAGCAAACGCTGCTGCTCCTCAGTCAGAGCTAGGTGATTTAACAATTCAGGGCGACGCTGCCAGGTTCTACCTAATGATTGCATCAATCGCCACTGCCTAATTTTTTCATGGTTCCCACTTAACAACACATCAGGTACCTTTTGACCATCGAGTATTTCGGGCCGCGTATAGTGCGGACAATCCAAAAGACCGTCAGTGAAAGAATCTTCAACTGCTGAGGCTTTATGCCCCAACACGCCAGGAACTAATCGAGCAACCGCGTCCATAAGGACCATTGCTGGCAGTTCACCGCCGCTTAGCACGTAATCACCAATAGAGACTTCTTCATCTACATGGCTTTCGATTACTCGCTCGTCGATGCCTTCATATCGGCCGCAAATTAAAATTGTGCGGTCAATGTTAGCAAGGCGCTGTACGCCTGCTTGGTCAAGGGGTTTCCCTTGTGGTGATAAGTAGATCACCTTACTTTTTTCGCCACCAACTTTCTTGGCAGCTTGTATTGCGTCGGTTAGCGGTTTTACCATCATCAGCATACCGGGTCCGCCTCCGTAGGGGCGATCGTCTACTGTACGATGGCGATCATGTGTAAAGTCACGGGGGTTGAAGGTGTCAACCGATAACGTTCCAGACTTAACTGCTCGACCTATAACACCCTGTTG
This sequence comes from Alteromonas sp. MmMcT2-2, assembly GCF_022348305.1. Taxonomy (NCBI): domain Bacteria; kingdom Pseudomonadati; phylum Pseudomonadota; class Gammaproteobacteria; order Alteromonadales; family Alteromonadaceae; genus Alteromonas; species Alteromonas sp. MmMcT2-2. The sequence goes on along the minus strand of NZ_JAKRFA010000011.1, from coordinate 65,723 downwards.
GGTAAAAGGGGCAAACATATCTGGAAACAGGCTAACAACGCCGAACCACTTTTCCGGTGTCACTTAAAACCCCGGGTCCCAGTCAACTTTAATGATCTTCGCTTCCTTATCCACCTCTTGTACGACTTCGTCGAACACAAAAGGTAATAGTCTTTCTTTTTGACCAAAAGCATCGCCTACATTCGCTTTAACGTGAATCACGTCGTTAGCACCTGTATTAAACACTTCTTTCACCACACCCAAGTCGTAACCTTGCGTTGTTACTACTTTCATGCCGGTGAGCTCACGCCAATAAACCCCTTCGTCGCCTAAATCAGGCAGCTGTGAAGCATTTATGTTGATATCCAAGTTTTTGATGCGCTCAGCATCATCTCGACTATCAACGCCCACAATTTTTGCAACGAGGCTTTTACCGTGCGGTCGCCACTGGTCAATTTGGTATTCCTTTTCATCGCCAAGAAACCATGGCGCGTAATCAAAAATACCTTCTGGCGTTTCTGTATAGCTGTTGATTTTGACCCAACCTTTAACACCGTACGGTGCGCCAATTTTGCCAACAATCACTTTGTCAGACGCTAGACTCATCTATACCACCAGTTAATAACAGCTTACGCTGCAGATTTTTTCGCTTCTTTTACCAAGCTAGAAACGCGATCTGATAAGCTCGCGCCTACACCAACCCAGTATTCAACACGCTCTAGATCTACGCGAAGACGTTCCGCTTGACCTTGTGCAGTTGGGTTGAAGAAACCGATGTTTTCAATGAAACGACCGTTTCTTGCACGACGGCTATCAGCCACCACTAGTTGATAAAATGGACGCTTTTTCGCGCCACCACGCTGTAAACGAATAGTAACCATAAATGCCTCAAACTCGTTGTAGCGTTACCGTTAACTTAAGCCTTCAACCAACGTCTAAAAATTAGACACCAATTAGAAGGCCGCCGAATTATACGGATATCACCACTCAATGCAAGTAAAAACCTGATTTATCCTTTGTTTAGTTCAATATCGCTCCCGTAAGTAGGTGATGGTCTAAGAACGCAAATACACATGCATGACCTTTCGTAAATTTCTTTAAAATATCATCTGGTGGTGTATTGTTAACGTAGCACTAGGATTTAGTGTGGATAAAAAACTTAAGCCATATGCAGTTTAAAGGATGGCAGTTAACCGGATTTTAGTTTTTCTCTGGCGCATTTGTTAATCAAAGGCTTCAGTAAATGGATCACGAAGAAGGATTATTCGAATGAAATTATCATCACTCATACTCGCTGCATCAATTGCTCCACTTTTCGCGTGTTCATCCGCTACAGATATGGTCACACAACAAGCAGAAGTCCAACCCAATGAAGCTCGTATAGACTTTTTCGCTAACCGCGGAGAAGCCTTTGACAATAAGCGAGAGTACGTAAAGTTGATGTGTTTTAACCAACGCCCTAACGGTGCGTTAGTTCTTCGGGATGTTGAGCCGGGAGAGCATGTTCTATTTGTTCAAGCCAGTGTCGTAAACACTGACCTGCCTGATGGTACCACTCGCGAGGCGATAGTTAGGCTAGATGTAAACTTAGAAGGCGGCAAGCGTTACTCGCTCAACCAATCTCGTGACCATCACGATATGAAAGTATGGCTCCAAGAAACGGATTCTGGCGTCCCTGTTTCTGACATCGTTACAACCCGTGTTGAATACCCAAAATCGGTGGGAGATTTACGCCTTGAACAATGCAAGGAAGGCACAGTTTAAAAGTACTCGCTTTTTTCAATAACGATTATAGACGACGCAGGGTTACACTTGCGTCGTTATAGTCGTAGGGAACGTTTTGCCACTGTGGCTTTTTAAGCGCTTGTGATTTTGTCTCTTCTGCCTCGGCAAATTTGTTTGATTTGAGTATTAAGCTGGGAAAGCCTTGGGCGCCTATACTACGCGCCATATGCATTTCTTCGTTTAATTTCTCAATTGTACTTTCACTATTGAGTGCTATTTCAAAGCGCTCGACATCGAGCCCTATTTCTTCAGCAAATGCTATCAAGGTATCAAAATCCGACGGGTTTTTCGCATTCAGGTAATACCCTTCTTGAATTGCCTTGATCATTGCCTTCTCTAATGCTTTTGCTTCATCGCTATCTCTAGCCTGCGCTTTTGCAGCAAGAACTGCTCGACACGAAGGATAGGTCGAACGACGAGGCTGACACTTTGTCCAAAAATCATAGTTGAATTGTGTTCCAGGCACACGATCTTGAATAGTTTGCCAATAGCCTGCAATAGTAAGTTTCATTTGTTCCGGCATAGGTAAATCACTATCCGGTGCGAGCCCGCCAAGCAAGTAGACAACCTCAATGTCGTTGGGTAACTCACGCTGTATTTGCTCCCAAGTAGGAACGAATGCCCAACACCAACTGCACATAGGATCATGAACATAATACAAAGTACGTGCTTCACTCATCGTTATTTTCCCGTTTTAACTATTTTGCTTTGCTTCTGCGACGTTAACTTTCATCCCAGCGTAAATACTGCCGCTGTAATCGCATTGCCTACGTCCAATGTACATGCTTTGCCGTATAATCCAAATAATGAATTTTAATAAGCGTAGCGAAATCAACGCTATGAATTAGTTATGCGCATGAAGAGGTAATTTTGACAACACCACTCGCTAGTGTATCAACCAAACAAGTCTTACAGTGGATTGGCTCACATTTACTTCGCTACAAAACGCGCGTTGTAGGTGCAGTTATAGCACTTTTCACGGCCGCAGTTGCATGGCTTTTACTTGGGCAAGGCATTAAGTACGCTATCGACAGCGGCTTCATAGAAAACGCAGCGGATACGTTAAACAAAGCCACAGTATTAGTGCTAGCCATTACTATCGTGGCCTGTTTAGCAACATATGCGCGCTTTTACTTAATGACTTGGCTTGGCGAGCGGGTTAGTGCTGATATCAGAAACCAGGTATATGCGCACTTGCTGTCTCTTCCGCCTTCATTTTTTGCGGAACTTAGAACTGGCGAGGTCATTTCTCGATTTACCAGCGACACTACAATTATCCAGACTGTAGTGGGAATGAGTTTGTCGATGACCCTTCGCTCGGTCGTGACTTTCGTTGGTGCACTGGCACTTATGACGTTTTCTAGTCCCCTTCTTACCTTCTGTGTAATTGTTGCAGTACCCGCCGTGCTGGTTCCTATCAAAGTACTGGCGCCTCAAGTGCGCCGTTATGCCAAAGAAAGCCAAGACAAAGTGGCAGACTTGGGTGCTCGCATTGATGAAAGTCTCCATGAAATTATGACCGTACAGGCCTATACCGCTGAAAATGCCGAACGACTGCATTTCTCTAAAAAGGTAGAGCTTGCCATGGACGTAGCTAAAAAGCGTATTCACTATCGCTCACTACTTATTGGCTGCATCATGTGTATCAGTATGACGGCCATCATCTTTATTGCTTGGGTGGGGGCAAGACAAGTATTAGACGGCACTATGACCGTAGGTGAACTCTCCGCTTTCCTTTTCTATGCCGTAATGGCTGGCGGCAGTGTGGCCACAATCAGCGAAGTCATTGGTGAAGTACAGCGAGGAGTTGGTGCAAGTGAGCGTTTGTACGAGCTATTTACCACTGAGCCTTCTATTCGATCTTTGAATGGTGACACAGCTGAAGCCTCTGCTTCTTCAACGTACTCAGCATTAAAAGGAGCAAGCGCTAAACCGATAATCTCCAAAGCGGCACCAAAAATAGAATTGGAAAATGTCAGCTTTGCTTACCCCAACAGCAAACCTTTGTTTGATAATTTAAACATTAACATTCAAGCAGGAGAACGTCTTGCTCTGGTAGGAGCAAGTGGCGCAGGCAAAACAACGCTATTTCAATTATTAATGCGCTTCTACGACCCAAGTGCCGGACAAATACTGTTCAATGGTGCGCCTATCAACAAAATGCCTGTAGACGTTCTGCGCCAACATATTGCGATAGTTACCCAAGAGCCCGTCGTCTTTGCTGATACCGTGTTGGAAAATATTCGCTACGGCAGCCCACATGCAAGTGACGACGCCGTGATAAATGCAGCGAAGCAGGCATTTGCCCACGAATTTATCGATAACCTAGATGAGCGCTACAACACACAGTTAGGCGAACGAGGCGTAAAACTTTCTGGCGGTCAAAAACAACGTATTGCTATTGCTCGCGCTATTTTGGCCGACCGCCCAATTTTACTCCTCGATGAAGCAACAAGTGCGCTTGATGCGATGAGTGAGCGTATGGTTCAACAAGCGATAGATAGATTAATGGTAGGTAAAACCAGCATTGTGATTGCTCACCGACTTGCGACGGTGCAGCACGCCGATCGCATATTAGTTATGGATAAAGGTCAGGTCGTAGGAAGCGGCGACCATGCATCGTTAATGAAAAGCGATACCCTGTACAGGGAATACGCCGAACTGCAATTGCTTAGCTGAACCGCCTGTGGTGCTATACGGTACAAACAACGAGGTCGACCAATCGACTACAAAACATACGTTTTGGTAATACAAAAATAAAGGGCCAGCAGCTTTTTCTGCACAGGTTCCAATAACGCTACGGGTTTAAAATGAAAAATTCATTCTATGGTGCAATGAAGACATGGACAGGTCTTTGCGCTCTTTTTTTAATGATGGTGCAAACTGCAAATGCGCAGTTTATGGGAGACAGGCAAGCAAAGCTTGTAGTAACCAAGCCCATTGAATTTATGAACGAAACGCGAAAAGTGGAAGCAGTAGGTAGTGCTGAAGCCGTTCGTTCAATTGTGTTGTATCCTGCCGTCGCTGATGAAGTAACAGAAATTAACTTTGTCCCTGGGCAAACAGTAGAAAAAGGAAAGGTGCTTGTTCGTCTTGATGATAGACGCCAGCAAACGGCATTAAAACGCGCCAAACTCACTTTGGAAGACGCACAGCGCACCGTAGAACGATTAGCATCAAGCTATAAGCAAGGCGCTGTACCGGTCAGTGAATTGGACTTAGCACGCACTCAACGTGACCTTGCAGAAGTTGCATTGGAAGAAGCTCAAGCCGATTTACAAGACAGACACATCGTAGCGCCTTTTGACGGTGTTGTGGGCATAACTGACGTTGAAGTAGGCGATCGCATTAACGAGCAGACTGTGATCACTACACTGGATAACAGAAGCAAACTCTTTATTAACTTCAGAGCGCCTGAAGCAGCATTGCCCGTTTTACTGAATGCGCCAAACGTAACGCTTGAGCCATGGAGTGACAGAGAGAAACTAGTAAGAGCCGAAATAGCTCAGGTTGATTCTCGTATCAACGAGGCAGATAGAACGCTTCGCGCTAGAGCATTACTCGACAACTCTTCTGATCAATTTCGCCCTGGCATGAGCTTTCGGGTTAATTTAAGCATTGAAGGCGATCGCTTTGCTGCCATTCCAGAAGCCGCACTTTTGTGGGGAGCTACTGGCGCTTACATATGGCTTGCCGAAGACGGTAAGGCTAAACGTGTTGACGTGAGTGTTCATCAGCGTCTTAGAGGAACTATCCTTGTTTCGGGCGACATTGAAGAAGGTGACACACTAATTTCTGAAGGTGTACAACGCTTACGTACCGGACAAGAGATTACTACCGAACTGGCCGGAGGGCCTCAAGGTGAGTGATCCAAACCTATCTTCGTCAGTTAGCGACTTACCATCGCTATCTATTCGACGCCCGGTTCTTATTGTTGTACTAAATCTACTTATTGCTATCGCTGGGTTTGCTGCATTGAGCGGTCTTGAAGTGCGCGAACTGCCCGATGTAGATACACCTCAGGTAACCGTTACAGCAGAATTTCCCGGCGCATCTCCTGAAACAGTAGATGCCGAAGTAACTGGTCGCCTTGAAGGTGCGGTTGCGCGTGTGAGTGGCGTCAAAGACATCTATGCGCAAAGTGAAGAAAACTCGGCCCGTGTTCGGGTTGAGTTTCGCCCCGGCGTTAACTTGGAAGACGCGGCTAACGAAGTACGTGAGTCGGTCAGTCGAATTCAGCGACAGCTTCCGGAAGATGTCGAACAAGTATCGATCATTCGGGCCGACAGCGACGCTCAGGCGGTCGTAAGCCTTGCTATTTCAAGTAATACCTTGGACATGGAGACGCTCACCGAACGTGTCGACACCGATGTAGCACCATTGTTTTTAAGCATTCCTGGCGTTGCCGACGTTATGTTAGATGGAGAAAGAGAGCGTGTGCTGCGCGTTTCTGTGGATCCTCTACGATTAACCAGTTTTGGCCTATCGATGAGTGACATTGCTAATGCACTATCGCTTGCGCCTTTTGATGTACCCGCTGGCAGTATTCAATCTGCCGAACAAGCGTTAATCGTGCGAGCTGATGCAACTTCGGTATCGGCAGAAGATGTGGGTAACATTGTTGTAAGCGGTGACATTCGCATTAATGATGTTGCCAGTGTGTACTTCGGCCCTGCCGACACCACCAGCGTAGTTCGTTTGGATGGAACGCCAGTCATAGGCGTTGGCGTAATACGTCAAGCAAGCTCTAATACGATCGAGATTTCAGATGAAGTGCTGGCCATGGTCGCAGACCTCGACAAGCGTTTTACTGATATGCATATCGTAGTAACGTCCGATGATGCAGAGTTTATCCGCGACTCGGTTAAAGAAGTGGTCGTTTCTCTCAGCCTTACCGTAGCGCTGGTTGTTGTTACATTGTTAGTATTTATCGGTTCGTGGCGCGCCACCATCGTCCCAGCCCTGTCGATACCCGTTTCGTTAGCGGGTGCACTGGCTATTATTTGGGGCATGGGCTTTTCCATTAATATTCTTACCCTCCTCGCTCTTGTATTGGCCACGGGCATGATAGTAGACGACGCTATTGTGGTTTCTGAAAATATACAGCGTCGTAGAAGTATGGGTCTAGGTGCCCGTGCGGCTGCCGTGGTGGGCACACGAGAAGTATTCTTCGCAGTGGTAGCAACAACCGCTGTACTCGCCTCAGTATTTATTCCCATCGCATTCCTTCCTTCTACTGCAGGGCTTTTATTCAGGGAGTTTGGAGGCGTATTAGCTGGCGCTGTTATAATCTCATCTTTCGTCGCCCTTTCCTTGGTTCCTGCACTTACCGCCCGACTTAAGGTGAAAGAAGCGAAAGAAAGCGGTTTGTTTAGCAGGACCTTTGGCCGTTTTGGCAACGCTTGTTTGCGCCTGTATCAGGCGTCATTATTAAAAGCGCTCAAATATGGCTGGGTAGTTGGTGTGTTAAGCTTAGCAGCAGGCGGTGGCGCTTATATTTTATCGCAAAATATCGATAATGAATTACTGCCAAGCGAAGACAGAGGCACAATTCGTATTTTTGCACGAGGTCCAGACGGTGCTGGCCTAAACTTTATGGACAGACAAGCTGAAAAGATGGAAGAACTGCTGCTTCCCTATGTGGATAACGGCACCATAGATTCCATTTACACGGTAGTCGGTTCGTGGGATCCCAACATCGTCTTTATCACAGCGCCTTTGAAGCATTGGGATGACCGAGACAAATCTCTGCAAGAAGTAGTAAATGAAATACGCCCTAAGCTTCAGCAAATTCCTGGTGCGCCAGGTAGTGCCTTCGGCGGCAATAGTTTGAACCTTCGCGGTCAAAGCGGCGGGCTTGAAATAGCTTTAACTGGCGACACTTATGAAAACATTTTCGAAGCTTCACAAGCATTCTCTCGTCAGATTGAAGATGCACTACCTGAACTAGGTAGACCGAGAATCAGCTACGACCCTACCCAACCTCAGATGAGAGTAAATATTGACAGACGCCGTGCTGAAGAACTGGGCGTGCCGCTTACCGATATAGCAAGTACCCTGCGCGCCGCTGTGAACGGCGATGATATCGCAGATTTGAATGTGGGCGACCAATCTATCCCTATCATGCTGCAAACTAATAATCGCAGTACATTAGATCCATCTGAGCTTACTAGCTTATATGTGAAAAGTACTGACGGAAACTTGGTGCCTCTTTCTAGCGTAGCTTTCATCAGTGAAGAAGGTGTTGCCGCTGAATTAGAGCGTCAGGCACAGCGCCGCGCAATTAAGCTGGAAATGGAATTGCCCGAAGACGTAGCGCTTAGTAATGTAGTGGAAAATATTCGCAATCTAGCAGCAGAATCATTACCGAACGGTATCGGACTTGTGTTTCTTGGCGAAGCACAAACTTATGAGGAAACGTCTAAGCAAGTAGCGCTTACCTATGTGTTGGCTTTTGTCATTGTACTGCTTGTATTGGCTGCACAATTTGAAAGTGTGAACAGTGCGGTTGTGGTTATGCTTACCGTTCCTTTTGGTATTGCAGCCGCGGTCTATGCCCTGTTTTTAACCGGCACCAGCATTAATATTTACTCGCAAATTGGCTTGGTAATGTTGATAGGTCTTCTCGCCAAAAACGCGATTCTTTTGATTGAATTTGCCGACCAGCTTCGCGATAAGGGTTATGATATTTACGATGCTATCGTTGAGGCTGGTAGAGTGCGATTACGCCCTATTATGATGACGCTGGTTTCAACAATCCTAGGTGGCCTGCCGCTCATTCTGTCCACAGGCGCTGGCGCAGAAGCTCGTAATGCTATTGGCTGGGTCGTATTTGGTGGATTGGGTATTGCCGTAGTATTTACCCTTTACCTGACACCGGTTTTGTATCTTGCACTTGCCCGATTTACCAAGCCACGTGCAGACGAAAGCGCTAAGCTTGAGAAGGAAATGGAAGAAGCCAACGCACAGCATTCCTAGGATTTTCCCGCTTAAGTAGGCGCTATGCCTATTTAAGCGGCATCTAAACGGCTACTGTGCGCTAGGTTTGCTTTGAGAATTAAGAGAGACGCCCAAGCTACGTGTGTTGTCACAACAAGTGTTACTTCCCGCGTTAAGGCTTGGGCGTTTTTTTATTAAAAAACGGCTGATGCTAGAGCTTTCAAATGGATTAAGAACCTACTGCCCTAGTAGGTTTTACAGAACGCTTTGACTTTGGCTTTACCAGTAAAGGCGAGTAGTTGATCGACCATTCTATCAAAGTAAGGGTTGTAGGTTAGCCTTGCATACACTTTATCTTTCTTATTAGTTGCTAACTCTTCATCAGCGTTATCGGGCTCAAATCCCCACGGCCCATACCACACTTCTTCGCCCGCTTTGCAGCGCGCTTCAGCGTCACTACCTTGACCGTTATCACATATGCGAAAGTCACTCGAAGTACCATATAGCGGGTTCTTATCTGAAAAAAGTGTACTCATATGGGAGGCTGCGCTAATCCGCTGCTCCGGGACCTTCATGGTTTGCATGACGAGTGTATTTTCAGGTACATCGGGTTCATCCTCACCCTGCCACAATAAACACTTGTGTGGATGAGTAAAATTATCTCTAAACTGTTCAGCTACTTTTGATGTGTCAACCACACTGTCTTTTTCTGCCACCACCATAAGCACAGGTAAATTCAACGCACGCTTTTCTTTTTCCGATTTAGAGAATAAATCTTGAAGCACATTTACGCTTTCTTGATAGGCAGCGAACCCTGGCATTGCAGTGGAGTTATAGCGGCTTGGGTTATCTTCTTCTTCAACATTAGGCCAGGGAAATAATGAGTCAATATAAGGCGCTAAACGGGACACAAAGAAGCGTGATTTAAAGGCTGGTGAAAAATGCATTAGCCCTTTTATATCAAGCTCTTCAGCCATCGAAAAACTTGCTATTGTGGTCAAGTTAGCGCCCGTCGAAAAGCCACCAATGTAGAGGTTGTCTACTTCTTCGGAAAATAGTCGTATGTGATGATTAGTTTCTGTCTGCCACTGCTGATAGCTAACATTTAGCATGTCTCCGGGTTTTGAGCCGTGCCCCGGCAACAAGATGGTTCTAACGTGAATGCCCTCTCTGCACATGGCGTTGGCGACATCACGAAAAAAGTAAGGTGAATCGCCTAATCCATGAACTAACAAGACGCCAATATTGCGGTATTGTGTGCCGCATTCAAATGGCATATTCATGGACATTTCTTGTGCTTTGTCGTCAGAAATAAATGCCCTATGTTCAAGCAAGTAACGTTCAACTTCATTTAGGTAATTATCGAAAGGCTGCACACCAACCGGGAAGGCCTGTGCACTGGCGCTGAACTGAGAACTGTGCGACGAATGGCAGCCGCTCAATAAGAACAGCGCGAGAGAAGCAGCACATGCGTGTGCTGCTTTAACGGTAAAATTTGGCATTGTTAACGTTTAGGTCTATGGCAATAAAAAGCGATTATTGCAGTGTATCTTTACCCGAAACTAATGCTTTGGCGAGTAATTTATGGGTAAGTAATGATAGCAGTTCGGTTTCTTCCTCGCTTCGTTCGCCATCAACGCCCGTGATCGCCATTGCAACCTCTAACGTTTTCTCGGCATCAAACGATAGGTCGTGCTTCAAACTGCGTAAAAACGTCCTGGCATCGCCGGTGTCAATGGCCTTTCGCGTTTGGTATATCGTGTCGTTTAGAAATGCTTCGCGACAGATTGGGCTTTGCCAGTCTAAAGACTCAACCATTGCATTCAGGTAGTCTTGTTCCGACAGTGTGACCATTCCGTCGACTTGATAAAGTAATACTGAAAGCTTGATAAGGGCTTGGTTAAAACTTTGTTCTTCTGATAATTGCATAACACTCTTCCTCTTCGTACTGTACGCGGCAGTACCACAACATGCTCTGCGTCCTAGCAGTAGCGATAATTTTTTTGTGTCTACACCGAGCTATTTAACACCCAAAGCATCAATAACGCGTCGTTGTTGAACTACGATAGGACCTATAAACCTTTAACTTGGTTCAAAGGTTTAACAGGGCTAATAATGTAGACCGCTGAATTGACGATAGTGTTACGCCGCGATGAAGCTTTTAGTTCACAATGTTAAATAAGTGTAAACACCTATTGCATTATAGGTGTTTTTTGACAGGTTCCAAGTGTCACACATCGCAAAAATTGGCGTGAAAAAGAAAAGAACGAAGTTAATCAACATTGTTAACTTACGTTTAAATTTGAACCGTTGGCGTTGTATGAAAGCCTGGCACACCCTTAATAAACGTGGGCCAGACTTACTTTTACAGGCGATGGGTAAAATTAAGAAATGACGTTAACGCAAGCCTAACGTGATATCGTTTATGTAGAAATTGCCCGTATAGACTTTATCGTTATTACCATGGGATTCTAATGCAAAAAACTGCTTATCTTCATCGTTCAGGGCTTGATACCCACCAATTACTTGATAAATCCACACTTCAGGATCAAAGTCTAAAGCCTGTTCCTCAAAGTAATCCAGCGCCGTTTTAGGCTGACCGGAATCGATGACTTCACAAAAATACGCTTCTACCGCTTGCTGCAATGGATCTTTTTCAAGTGACAAAGTTGATTGCTCAGTCACATCAATATCGACTGGCTTCGTGTCTTCGTGCTTAGTCTGACGTTTGTGTACGTGGGTTAACGACGCCACTATATTTTGGTAATCGGCTTCATGCTCAACGTTGTTCACGTCTGGAGCAGCGTTAGCAATAATCGCGTCCGATTGGTTAAACAACACAGGTACGTTAGTCAGGTTAGCGTAGTTGCCTGGAGCAAAATCAGGCTGCTGCTCCATGTGTAGCAAGAAGCCTTTAAGCAAGCGTGTTCGACCTTGGAACTCTCTGAACCGACCCAACAAGTCTAATAAGCGTGCTTGTACTACTGACAACTCCTGTGCGGCCTTGGCAAAGCGCTGCTGTAGCGACACCACCAGCAAGTGACGAAGTTCGCGGTTAGATCCTGCCAGTTCACTTAACTCATCAAAGCGGAAACACTCAAGCTGAGCAAGTAAGTCGGTTACCTGTCCTTGCGCTAGCTCATTTTCGCGAATTTTAGCTTCAACCGAAGACACGTAGCCAAACTCATTGTTAATACGGCCAAACATGACACGTACGCTATTACTCAATGATTCTGAAAGTTGATAGACATGCTCGGTTAAATCGCCCATGTGGGCTGCCGCTTCATTGTACTTGTTGTAGTGAAGGGCTTCTTTATAGTGCTCAGTTAGGGTTTTAAGGCTTGCCAGCGACGCACCAATATTGGCGTTGATAGTCCGGTTGCGCTCGTCTTGTAAGCTCCCCTCTAAAAGCGTTCTCACCGCGCTTTTCAAACGCAGTTCGCTTTGCGCTTCCGGGCGCCACAATACGCCTAGTTGAACAAGCTGGTCTAATACCTTAGGGCTGTGATCGCGCTCTTTTACTGAACCATTAATGTACGCCTGCATGATAAGGTCGCTGTGACGACCCAATGCGTTTAATAGTTTAGTTCCTGCCTGAATTAACACCTGACTCATATCAAGCTACCTTGAGAAATAGCGGCCTCCGCCTGCTCAGATAAACTCAGCGCTTCGGTTTCATCAATGAAACGTAGCATTTCGTAAAGGTGTTCAATTTTGCCAGTGCCCAAATAAATCTGTTTATCTGGGTTTGGCTTAATCAGATAACCCATTTCAGTTAAGCGTTTAAACACCTGCTTTAGCTGACCATCCAAATTCACACTGGTAGAACCAAACATGCGATAGCGCGATATTTTCTCTAACTGCTCAGCATAGGCGGGCGTATCTTCAATGGTAGTTTGCAGCTCGTTTAATCGAATAGCGCTACCCATGGTAATGGGCATATCAGATTCATTAGCTTGCTGAACTAGCAATAACCACTCTACCAGAGGCACTAGGTTAGATGCTGTATCTTGGAACTGCTGTGTAAGCACTTTGCGCTCGTTCTCACCAATGGTGAGGAAGCTGGCAAAGAATACGTCACCCTCAGCGGTGGTCGATAATGTACGATTTAATAACGCTAAATGAGGTTCTAACTGCGCAGCGTTGTCTCTTGATTTAAGATAACGCCATGCCTCTTCATCGGTCACCTGACATATAAACGCGCCTTGTAGAAGTGCACTTAGTACACGGCCTTGTTCTGTCATCATGCTGATGTCTCCTCACCTGCTACTTCACTGTTCTTTTCTGCTTCTTTTTTCTGTTTAATGCGCGCCCCTATAGAGCTTGCTTTTGGCTGAACCACCTGCAGTTGGCGGGTTACCTTATCTATCAAGTAGCGGTTTTCAAACAATGTCAGTACTTCCGATTCTGGGTTAGGGAATGCGCCGACTACACTAATGTTATTGTTTTGACACGCTTCAAAGATTTTCTTCACGTTGTTTTGGTGAAGTGTACCTAGTTCATCGATCGGCCAATGCACTGTGGCGTCGGCATCGCCGCGCAGCAGACGGGTGAAAGCGAGTAAGAATTTACACAGAATAAGGTAGGCCATACCGTGGCTTGATGACTCGTTAAGCTGGCGATCAGTACGAATGACAAGGTCACTTTTACCCTCACGAAGGTGTAGCTCGATATCAAGTAGCTTGCTAATGCCGCCCGTAAGCGCTGCACGGCCAAGAATATCAAGAACCCGGCGCATACTTTGACCGTACTCTTCCTCTGGTAACTCGTTAGCCCCCTCTTCCATCCAGTGCTCATAGAGCTTTCTGAATTGCTCAAGTTCGGGCCAGAATTCAAGTTCACTAATACGTGAGCGAATTTTAACAGCCGAGTCTGATACACCATCAAGAGAAAGGTCGCCGTCGACCTCTTGGGTAATACGGCGGCTTTGCGACACAATGCGTTTGTCGATATCGGCAAGTACAAAGTAGTATTGCGAAAGATCGGCACCAAAGATACGCCCTTGCTCACGCAAGCCCTGTAGCTTCTGCGGAACAATCACGTTTAGAAGCTGTGCCAAATGCGACACCATACGGCGATGATCAAAGCTCTTCACGCCGTGGGCGTTCAGCGTTGCACACTCTTCACGGGCGCGCTCCCACGTATCAGATAGCCCTGTGCCCGCTTGCGCGGCAATAAGCTGATCGAACCGCTCTACATAGGCGCGAATATCGCTTAGTAAGTTTTCGCGCTCTTGAAGCTGGCTTTGCACTTCTGAAATACGCTGACCAATACTTACATCGTCGTGCTTAATTTCAGCCGTTTCATCACCTGCCTGAAGCGTAAGCTTGGCAAGAGATTTACTTAAGGTTTTAACCTGTTCCAAGTGCTCACTGGCAGTTTTAAGCGTAGTTTCAAGCTGTCCGTGCTGCTCTTGAAGCTGTTCGCGGTTAGCTTTATAGGTTGCTTGTTTGCTGGCTAAATTACGCTCAGATTCGCCCAATAACTTACGCGACTTAGACAAGCCTTCCTGCCATACCACTTTTTGCTTGGTAAACACGTTAGTGTACCAACGCTCGTAGTCGGCTACTTTATGACGGTGGGTTTCAGTGCGCGTTATGTCTTCTTTAAGCTTATTGATTTGCTTTTTAAGCTGACCTATTTCATCAACATCCACACCGCGATTGCTCAATTCGCTTTCTAGCCAATCCTGCATATCTTTGCGATCTTGGGCAGCATTGTCTTTCGCCTTACGCATGTCGCTATCAAGCTGAGATATACGTGCTTCACTGTCAGCGATAAGCTGCTGCCAATGGAATTTGTGTTCGGTTTCCGCTTCGCGCTGCTGATCTTTGATTTCGTCACGACTAAGCTCAAACTGAGCCTTCGCTTGCTTTTGCGACTGCTGATTCGCTTCAAGCTTAGTTTTGGCTTTTTGCTTACGTGCAGAAAGCGCCTGCTGATATTCGCTAAGTACCGTATCGCGGTCTTGCTGTGCGCGTTTACGGCTGGCTTCGGCACTCTTAACAGCGTTGTCTTTTTGGGTAACCACAAGCTCGGCGTTGCGCACATCTTCGTTCGCTTTCGCCAAGCGCTGTTCGCATTCGTTTTGCGCAGCCAGGGCAGCGGCTTGACGAATTTCAGCTTCTTGCAGTTGCTGCTTAAGCGATTGCTCGGTAAAGGCATAGTCTGGGGTATCAAGTTCAGTAAGTGCTAACTTAACGCCCATAAAGGTATGGCTGTCGCCTTGTGCATCCTTTGCCATAGCAGGCGCTAAATCAGTGCGCTCTAGTAGCTCAGGACGCACAACTTTACCTAAGGATAACTCCCAGTCATCGACATTGGCGCGCAAGAACTCAAGTAGCGAGCCTTCGCCAGGATAAAGAAGCGCATTAATCTTGTTAACCGCTTTTTCTTCTTGTTGAAAGGCGTTGCGTGCTTTATCTAACGCATTTGAACATTCTTTGCGAAACTCAACTGATTTACTGTGCGCCTGCTGCGCTTGTCGCAGCTCACCGCGCGCTGCATCTTCATTGATAGATGCTTCTTTAATGGCCGCATCAAGAATATCTAGCTGAGATTGTTCAAACTCGTTGTAGCCTGCGTTACTTAGTGAAGCTTTTAGTTCAGCTTCAGCAACTTTTAGCTCATTCAAACTATTTTGGTAATCGTTCTGAAGCGCGCTTAGCTGGCAATTGTAGTCGCTCTGAATGCGACTTAATGCTTCACGCTCGCTCTGCTGCTGCTCAGCTTTATTCTCTGCGGCTTCTTGGCGTGCGGCTGACATTTCTTCTAGAGTAATTGACAGCTTTTCACCTAGCTCAGCCAAGCGCTTGTTGTAGGCCGACTCAATATCTTGGTGTTTTTCAGTAAGCAGTACATAGCGACTATCGGCCATGGCCTTTTCATTTTGCCACTGCGCTAGATTTGCCACGTCTTCTTTAAGCTGCTCAATATTTTCGTCTTGCCATTTATCGAATTCACGCTCTACCGTATCAAGTTCACTGGTGAACTTCTCAACATCAGCGCGAGCAGATGAAATTACCTGGTTTAGGTGATCACGGGTATCACCCCACTCGCTGTCCGTTTGTTTGCGCTGGAAGCTATTCTCATCCAGTTCATTCTTTGTTGTTTCAACGCGCGCAGCCAAGTAGGTCTTATCAAGCTCGAAGCTATGCTTAAGGTTAGCAAGCACTTGCTCTGTTGTGGTTAGCGCCATGTCAGCTTGTTCGAGTTTAGAAAATTCAGGGCGAATTTTGTCGAACTGTTTAATTAAGTGACATTCTTTAATCCAGTCATCGACGCGGTGGAGGCTTAGGCCTGAAGTAGGTGGCGTAACACCATCCTCTTCTAAAATGGCGGCAATCATGGCCTTGATAGTTTCCATCTTGCCTTCTTTAGAGTGAACCGCTTTAGCCAACTTCTCAATGTGGCGCATGTGTTTCGACGGTTCGCAAAGGCTAAAGATTTTGGCGTAGCCTAATAGCTCACGGGCATTGTTACTCTGGTTAAGCACCCCGTGGTCGTTTTGAATGATGGCACGGAAGTCTTTCGTATTAAGTAAGCTCGTAACCAATATGTTGTTACGCTTCATGGCACGTGCAAGCTCGGCGCTGCTTACACTAGCGTGTTTGCCGTTCTTTTGCTCTATTAAGTAGTCACTGATTTCAAATGGCTTGCCGATTAAACGATAATTAACGCCCGTTCCGTTTGAGCTTAATACTGCTTGGCAAAGGTCACCTTCGGCACGCGTGTATTCATAGATAATAAAGCTAGATAAACGAGGCAAATACCAGCGTTCAAAGCTGTCACGGGTTGCCGGTACCACGCGACTTGGGTACTCGCCGTAAAACACGGGAATAAGTCGTTGAAGCGTGGTTTTACCCGACGCATTGGTACCACAAATATTGGTGTGTCCATCAAGCTTTAGCTCGACCACGCCTGGTAAATGCGTGTCGATAAGAATAATACGTTTTAAGCCTGCCATAGTGTTCCTGTATCAATAACTCTGCCGCGTGAACGCTCACACAGCACAAAACTGTACCTGCTTTGATAGGGTAAAAGTTGCATACCTGAAAGAAAGCGAGCACATGCGCACGATGTAGCCCGTCAGTGTATTATGAATTCACGAATTTGCACAGATGCGCGGTGATTTGTTGGTTATAAAGCATGCTATTGTTTAAAAGTTAAGTTGGCGAAGCTTTTGAATATCCCAACAACGCCACATGAATATAAAGCGGCACGTACTGATTAGGTACGTGCCGCTTTAGCGAAAGCATTGAGCTTTCATAGAACAGCGATGAAATGAACGGTTTCTATAAAGCTGTCTATCAGCTGTTTTACTTCACTGACAATACATTTACCGACTCTGGTGCGGGATACATCATGCTAAAGCTGGGCGTAATATCACCCGAGGCTGCATTTAGAATATTGTCAAAGCGCAGGATCATGCCATTTGATTTTTCAGCAACATATACATGACCATTGCTGAGCATCAAGTCTACCGGATTACCCAACATTGAGTTCGGTCCTGCAATATTGACGGATACATCCGTTATGCCATCGGCACTGCCTGCGCCAGGAATCACGTACAATTTACCGTCAGTAGCATCCGCTGCGCTGCCTACATCAGAAATGACCAAACTATCGCTTTGGCTATCATAGTCTATGCCATGGATGTTGGTTGGCGCGGCAAATGCTGTCCCACCACTTGCAGGGACAATCAGCCTATCTTCACCCGTAATTACGGTTTCACCGCTTTCCATTTTGCGCATCACTTCTTCAAACACGGCAACCGAACCGTTAGTTAACGCCAGATACGCGCTATCAGTTGATGGGTCGTAATCCACATCCCAAGGGCGCGCCCCGTTGGCCGCTTCAAGTGTTAATAGAGGCGCAACATTGCCTGACGCACAAGGCGAGAATACGCGAACGGCAGGAGTAGCTTCGTTAACATCTGCCACAAATACCACACCTGCTTCTGAGGCAATGTCTAACCCTTTAGGTGCAATCAAGCCTGTATCGCTACCCGCAATCATGTGGTCGAAACTATCGCTATACATCATACCGTCTCGCATGGTTTTGAGGCGATTAATCACGAGTAAACCACCCGTTGAGGTTTCAACATCATCGAAGGTAATGACGCCATCACCGCTAGCCGTGAAAGCGGCACTCTCAATGCTCATACCAGCGTCAAAAGTGCTTAGCTCACTGGAAAGTACAGCGCTGTATTGCGCTACTTGCCCCATGGTTGCACCTTCGCTTGCAGGGTTACTTGATACCGAAAGGCCCATAATAGGCATGGTAGTTATGCCATCGTCCGATGCGTCTTTCATCTCGTTCAGCTGAGTTAACTCGGCCAACGACTCTGGTTTTACTGAAGGCGTTGATAGCGTTGGTGCAACGTCGCCGCTCGCACCGTTAAATATGTTTGAGAACACCAAAATGGCGTCATTGGATTTTTCCGCCACGCGAAGATCAGAACCGGTTAAAACAATGTCTACTGGATTACCAAGCTGGGTAGATGCGCCGCCAATCACTCTGCTTGGTACCACAGCCCCATCAGCCGTAGAGACATTTTCTAAAACAAAAATTTGTCCATCATCAGCAATTGCAGCATCGCCAACGTCTGATAACACCATACGATTGGACATAGGCTCGTAAGCGATACCGTGCAGATTAATCGATATTTGATTTCCGTCTGCATCTGAAGGCACCACTGAACGCATAACTGTGGGCGCAAAATCAGAACCAGCGACATTATCGTAAACCGCGAGTGTCCCATCGGTCAGTGCAACAAACAATCTATCGCTTTGTTCGTCATAGGCCACATCCCATGGTTTTGCTGAGGTCATTATTTCTGCAATCGGTGCAACATTGCCTGCTGCTTGGCCACCGAATACGCTAACCTTTTGACCGTTAAAGTCAGCCACCATAACTAAACCTGCATTTTCAGCAAAGGCAATACCTTTCGGATTAACAAGGCCCGTAGTTGCGCCCGTTATCTCATGCCCTGTACTCATCATGTAGTCGGCTTGAGCTTCAAAATTACAAAGCGTTCTTAATAACGGTAAATCACTGTCGCCAGCTTGTACCAAGCTTCCGCTTTGCGTGAATACAATCCCCTCATTCGCTCCAGTGGTTACCGTGGATAAGACGTTCGCGTTTTGGTCAATCGAGGTAACCGTATTGCGGTTATCATCGCCATTGTTTGCGACCAAGAAAGTCGCTGACGCAAAGCCTGGGGTTCCATCCTGACCGGGTGCACCATCTTGGCCAGGCGCGCCATCAGTCCCATCGACACCATTTGTTCCGTCGTCACCGTCGCAGGCACTTAGCGCGAGAACCATTGCCGTCGCCAACAGTGACAGTTTTAATTTTTGCTGTGATGTTTTATTGAATTCCATCTTCATCTCCGTACTTGTTGATTCGTGAAGAGACGTCACTTAAACGCGCGATGCGATAAGTACTGCTCACGTCCTGTTCAACAAGCCAAACGATTGATGAGTGATACTGGATGCAAAAAAATAAAAAAAACCTCAATCCATTGCTGAGATTGAGGTTTTTTAGCGTTATAAAATTATGCGATAGCCTTAACGTGGTGGGAAGCCACCGCCTCCGCCAAACCCGCCAGGACCGCCGAATCCACCTGGGCCGCCTGGACCACCAGGGCCTCCAAAACCGCCACCCGGAGGCATCATGCCTTTCATCTGACGCATCATCTTCTTCATGCCGCCGCCAGACATTTTCTTCATCATTTTCTGCATTTGCGTAAACTGCTTAAGTAAACGGTTTACGTCTTGAATTTGCGTACCTGAGCCTGCTGCAATACGGCGCTTACGCGACCCCTTAATCATATCTGGGCGCGCACGTTCAGCCGGTGTCATTGAATTAATGATGGCTTCCATTTGGTTAAACTGCTTGTCGTTTGCCTGATCTTTGATTTTATCAGACATACCGCCCATGCCAGGAAGCTTATCAAGCATTCCCATCATGCCGCCCATGTTCTTCATTTGCTCAAGCTGATCTTTAAAGTCTTGCAGGTCGAAGCCTTTTCCTTTCTGTACCTTCTTGGCCAGCTTTTCCGCTTTCGACTTATCAACTTTACGCTCAACCTCTTCGATAAGGCTAAGTACGTCGCCCATGCCCAAGATACGAGACGCAATACGCTCAGGGTGGAAAGGCTCAAGTGCATCAACCTTTTCGCCCATACCGATAAACTTGATAGGTTTACCCGTGATGTGACGAACCGACAGTGCAGCACCACCTCGTGCATCACCATCTGCTTTGGTCAGTATTACACCGGTAAGCGGTAGCGCGTCGTTAAACGCCTTTGCCGTATTCGCAGCATCCTGACCAGTCATGGCATCAACCACGAACAGAGTTTCAATTGGCTTAACAGCAGCGTGAAGCTCTTTAATTTCGTCCATCATGTCGTTGTCGACATGCAAACGACCTGCTGTATCCACTAGTAGTACATCGAAGAAATTCTTCTTCGCTTCAACAATGGCATCATTAACGATATCAATGGGCTTTTGTAAAATCGTTGACGGGTGAAAAGCTACATTCACTTCACCGGCAAGGGTTTCAAGCTGCTTGATAGCGGCCGGACGATAAACGTCGGCACTCACTACCATCACTTTCTTTTTCTCGCGCTCAGTTAGGTATTTCGCAAGTTTACCTACAGACGTAGTTTTACCCGCACCTTGTAAGCCCGCCATAAGCACAACAGCCGGAGGTTGAGTTGCGAGGTTAAGCTTTTCGTTCGCCTCCCCCATCACCGACTCTAGTTCAGACTGAACGATTTTAATAAATACTTGGCCAGGCTTGAGGCTTTTGGTTACTTCGGTACCAACTGCACGCTCTTTTACCTGTGCAACAAACGCTTTTACTACGGGTAGCGCAACGTCGGCTTCAAGTAGCGCCATACGCACTTCGCGTAGCGTTTCTTTAATATTGTCTTCAGTAAGACGCCCTTTACCGCTGACATTTCGTAATGTCTGGCCTAAGCGTTCTGATAAATTCTCAAACATAGTATGAAACTTCTTTTTATTTCAGACGTAATGCCCGCATTGTAACGTAAAAGCGAACGGTAACGTACCCACAATTGCGGTTAAATTTTTAAACTTTTGCGTCAAGGGTTGTCGAAATTTGATGTACGAATTTCGAAGTCGATATGGAGTAAAAATTGTCCTTCCATGATCCTATACCCACACTAAAAGTGGGTGTGAAACAAACAAAATCAAGGAGATGGTTGAATTTACTTGCAAGTTGCAGTATCAATACCGACTCAGTCGGTGAAGACGTCACCTACCTATTACAGGACGCATCATGAACACCCTTTTCGCCATTTCTGCTGCTTTACTCTACGCATTAGCTGCGGCAGTACTTATTGGCAAATTCGTACACCAAGACGGCCCGAATAAGCGATTGGGGCTATCCATCGCTAGTGTTGGGGCAATTGCACATATCGCTTTTCTCACCAACGTTATTATTGTCGCGCCTGGGCAAGACATGAGTGTAACCAACGTACTTTCATTAGTGTCGTGGATAATCACAGTATCCATGCTTATATTTGCCCGCGCCATTCCTAATCTTATTTTACTTCCTGTTGTTTTCGGCTTTGCAAGTCTTACGGTACTCGCCTCACAGTTTATTCCCGTGTCGTACATCATGCACATAGAGCTGCAGCCGGGCTTAGTTATCCATATTAGTTTGTCATTGTTTGCTTACTGCACTTTGGTCATTGCATTCTTATACGCACTGCAAATGTCCTACATTACCTACCGGTTAAAGCAAAAAGGTGCTGCGCTACTACATTCATCACTACCGCCTTTAATGCTTGTAGAAAACATTTTGTTCAAGCTGTTGCTTGCGGGAACTTGTTTACTAACCGTCTCACTAATTAGCGGGTTTGTTTTCTTAGAAGATATGTTTAACAAAACTTACGCGCATAAAACGGTGCTATCAGCGGCCGCTCTCGTTGTTTTTCTCATTCTTTTAATAGGCCAGAAACTTCGGGGTTGGCGCGGGCGACAAGTTATTGTGATGACAGTCTTGGGTGTGACGCTACTGTCCCTTGCCTATTTTGGTAGCAAATTAGTTCGCGAATTTCTTCTTTAAAATTCCCTGTATTTATTGCTGAGCTCGCTGCAGGGCTGGCTTTTTAGGCGGCTCGGCGGCGCTTGTCACTTTTGGGTGTTATCTAGTTAATTAGGGGCATATCAACAATTTTCCCTTGAAACTCGCACCTCAAATCAATACATTTGAAGCCTAAGTTAAGACAGGAACCCATTAATTGGACGACATATCAACGAGTACGCTGTTTATCGCGCTCGGCGTACTCATATTACTATCTGCGTATTTCTCTAGTTCAGAAACTGGCATGATGTCGATTAATCGTTATCGACTCAAGCATTTGCAAGGAGAAGGCAACCGCTCAGCTATACGTGTTGCTAAACTTCTAGAACGACCTGATCGCCTTATCGGCCTTATTCTCATCGGAAACAACTTAGTTAATATTGCAGCATCCTCGCTTGCAACCATACTTTGTATTCGTTTATTCGGTGACTATTGGGGGCTGTTTGCTGCTACCTTTGGCTTAACGCTGGTCCTACTTATTTTTGCAGAAGTAACGCCGAAAACACTGGCTGCGCTGTATCCAGAAAAAGTGGCATTTCCGAGCTCCATTATTCTGCTTCCACTACTTACATTGCTGTACCCTTTTGTGGCAGCGATTAACGGTATCACAAACGGCATTCTAGCTTTGCTAAGAATTAGTCCTGCAAGTGGAAGTGACGACTCGTTAAGTCGAGAAGAGTTAAGAACCGTGGTTTTCGAAGCTGGTGCTATGATCCCTAAGCGACACCAAGATATGTTGGTGAGTATTTTGGACTTAGAAAGCGTAACGGCCGAAGATATCATGGTGCCACGTGCTGAAATTTTTGCTATCGACATTAACGACGATTGGAAGAAAATTCAAAAAGCCTTAACCCATGCTCAACATACCCGTGTTTTATTATACCGAGACAGTGTCGACGATGCGGTAGGCTTTGTGCATGTGCGTGACGCCCTGCGCCTTCTATCAAAAGACCAGTTCACTAAATCAAGTTTGCTTCGCGCAGTTCGTGAGATTTACTACACACCAGAATCTACCCCACTGCACACGCTGATGTATAAGTTTCAAGCGGAAAAAGAGCGCATTGCTTTGGTCGTTGATGAGTATGGCGACATTATGGGTCTAGTCACTCTTGAAGATATTCTTGAAGAGATTATCGGTGACTTTACCACCAGTATGGTTCCAGACCACAGTAAAGAAGCACACGTACAACAGGATGGTTCAGTATTGGTTGATGGTAGTGCCAACGTCCGGGAATTGAACAGAGAAATGGATTGGAACCTGCCTACGGAAGGCCCTAAAACCCTTAATGGTTTATTACTTGAGTATCTTGAAGATATTCCTGAGAACAAAGTAAGCGTGCGTTTGGCGGGTTATCCGTTAGAAATTGTAGACATTTCAGAAAGCATGATAAAAACCGTCAGAATCATGCCGGAATACTATGTTGCACCTAAAGAGTCGAATAACGACCACTAAGCGTTTTGGTGGTTAACCTGCCTTTCGGCCTTATCAGCTAACCTTTTGATTCGTCAGCTAGACGCTGTGCTCTATTTGCCAGCGCTCTAGCTTTCGCAGCAGCGACCTTATCTGACAATTCAGATAATTTGGCAATAATATCCTGCGTCTCCTTATCTTCACGTAAATCAGCCTCCGCCATATGCGATTGCAATGAACGTTTAAGGAGCTCAGGAATAGATTTGCTGTCCATTTCCCAACCCTTCAATAGAATAAACTTTGACACTCTCAAAGAGTCTATCGACCATGTGGGAATATACTTAACGATTAATTGTTCAATTTCCGAAATTAATCGCTAAGAAGGAGCAAGGCGTTTACAGTCCTTGATAATGCGTTACCAGCGTGCCTTTGTGCTCTTTTAAAGAATACTTGATAACAGCAATTGAGGCCGTAGAAAACAAACTTGTGGTGTAAGACTGGCACAGTTCATCAACGAGATAGCTAACTAGCGGCATGTGACTAACAACAAGAAGTTTTTTGATTGGTTTTTTGGAATTGACCGCGGCGTGAAGAAGTCCATCAATATAATCACTCACCAGTCTTGGCGAGCCTTCCGGAACAATATCTTCATTATTTTCAACTTTGTTCGCAATGATATCAAGCGATACCATATCATGGGTCTGTTTGGCTCGACGATAAGGGCTCACAAGCGCTAAGTCCACAATGCCTTTCTGGCAATACTGGTCTTTTAACCATAAAGCTGCTGTTTTGGCTTGCTCTCTACCTAATGGTGTAAGTTGCCTGCTTTTATCATCGAGTCTGGGCGCTTCTGCTTCACCGTGACGCATAATGAAAAGATAAATGTCGTCGTTGCTACTTTGACCTGACATAACATTGCGCATAGTATTAATGAAAGTATGCTAACGATATCAGAGAGCTGATACTACGCCTAGCGCTAAACGGCGAATAGTGAGAATTTTCGTACATTATTTAACGTTTTGTGAAGTTTCTCTTTATAGACGCTCCAGCAGTAAGGTGCTCTTGACCAAAAACGAGACAATGTGAACAACACCATAAATTTAGAAAACGCACATCACGTTACTTTACCTAATGGGTTGCGTGCCATGTTATGTCACACGCCAGAAGCGAGTGAATCTTTTGTTTCAATGGCGGTAAGAGCCGGACACTTTTATGACCCAAACGATTGCCAAGGGTTAGCCCATCTTCTTGAACACATGCTTTTTATGGGTAGCCGTCATTTGCCCAAACCCAATGCTATAAATGGATTCATTGAGCAACACGGCGGCACAATCAACGCGTGGACAGGTACCGAGTACACAAATTACCATTTTAATTGCAGCGGTGACGCTATTGCGCAAACATTGCCTGCATTTGCAGATATGCTTAGGCAACCCTTATTTGAAGAAGACGCACTAACCAACGAAATAAAGAACATTCATGCTGAATTTGAGTTTAAGAAAAAAGACGACCTTCGCCGCCTTTATCAAATTCATAAAGAGACATGTAATCCAGAACATCCTTTTGCAAAATTTTCTGTAGGCAATTGCGATACCTTTTCTCAACACGAATGTACAGAGCTTAAACGGCGCCTAAAGGCACTGCACCAATCGTATTACTGTGCGCTTAATATGCGCTTGTGCATAGCCAGTCCTATGCCAATACGTCAACTCGAGGCGTTAGTGAATCAGTGTTTTGGGACATTGCCAAGTGGACAGTTAGCCTCTGACGACTGGCCTTCGCTTTACACAGAAAATGAACTGGGCATTCAAATCAACATTCATCCGCTGCAATCTGCTAGACGTATGATAGTGACATTTGCCCTCCCCGCTTTACAGAACGACTACAAAACCAAACCGCTGAACTACATCAGCCATTTGATTGGTGACGAAGGTGAAGGAAGCCTACTTGCCTATTTAAAAGAAAAAGATTGGGCGTTAAACCTGATAGCGGGCTCTGGCATAGAAGGCGATAAATTTAAAGATTTTAATGTGAGCTTTCAGCTTACCCAGGAAGGCCTTAAACACAAAGCGCAGGTGTTAGAGGCACTATTTAGCTACATCGAATTAATTAGAGAAGCATCGACTGAAGAGTGGCGCTTTCACGAAAAGTCGCAGCTAAACGCGCTGGCTTTAGAGTACGAAGAAAATGTGAAGCCGCTTGGGATCATAACTGAGTATGCACAGCATCAATTTATATTCGAACCTGACGAATTAAATAGACTTCGCTCTACTATTGGTAGTTATGACAGAAGCATAATTGAGCATGCTCTGTCCTTTTTCACGCCCAAGAACCTTCGTTTAAAGGTTATATCAAAAGATGTTAAAACCACTCAGGTTTGCGCATTTTATGAGGCTGAATATAGCGTTGAAGACATCGACGATGCGCTAATACATTCACTTGAAAGCGCAAAGAAAATTCCAGAATTGTGTCTTCCCCCACCCAACCCTTATTTGGCGAGCGAATACACGCTTATCCTCCCTGAAACGGGGTTTAGTGTTCCAAATAGGTTGGTAGATAATGGTGGCTATCGATTTTGGTTCGCTCAAGACCAACAATTCCATAGCCCTAAAGGCGATATTTATATCTCTTTCGACGCAGCTCAGTTTTCAGACTCTTTGACCTCTGTTGCGGCCAAGCGAATTTGGCTCGGCGCACTTAACGATCATCTCCAAGCTAAATACTACCGAGCTGAAATAGCTGGACTTCACTATCGGATTTATGGGCATCAAGCTGGGTTTACCCTACACACCCGCGGTTTTACGAATCAGCAGACATTGTTAGCAAGTCAACTTCTTGACGCCGTTCTCGGTTTTATTCCTGACGAAAGAGCCTTTGAACATCACAAAGCACTTCAAATTCAAAGCCTTCATAATTCACTGTTAAATAAGCCGACTAACCGTTTATTCTCTCGCTTAAGTGTTCTTATTCAACGCAACACGCAAGCGCCAGTTGAATTGTTAGACGTGATAGAAAACATCTCTTATAACGAGATGCTAGGCTGTCGCAGTGCAGCCTTTGAGCATTATTTTGTAGAGGCATTTATGCATGGCAACTGGGCAAGCGAAGAAGCAAAGGCATTTTCGACGTCGCTTCATAGCCATTGCAAAAATGCAGGGGGAGCTCCCCTTTCTCGTGCCGTATCTAAGCTGCCTGTGGGCGGAACTCTTTATCACGAGGTGTTGTGTAATCACGATGACTCTGCGGTCGTACTTTATTTACAAGCACCTTCTCCTAGCCTCACCGACACCGCATTATGTATGGTTCTTGAACAGATGCTGGCAGCACCGTTCTTCAATTCGTTAAGAACAGAACAGCAATTGGGATACATAGTCGGTACAGGCTATGTACCACATAATCAACACCCCGGAATGGCATTTTACATACAAAGCCCGCAATGCAGTCCAAAGCAGTTGCTAGATGCAATGACCGCCTTTTTGTTCCAGCAACTCAATGAAATAGAGTTCTATCGTTTTTATTGGCCTACTATCCAACAAAACCTCATTAAGCAGTTAGAAGAGAGAGACCTTACTCTTTCGATGAAGTCACAGCGTTTATGGGTAAGTTTGGGTACGCAAGATTTAGAGTTTAATAGAAATGCAAAGCTTGCTGAAAGGATCAAAGGCTTGAGTTTCGAAGAGATTCAAGACTTCGCGCATCAACTCGCTAAACGAGAGCGCTGCGGGGAATTGGTGCTGTTCTCTCGTGGAAAATTTGAGAGTATTCCCACGCAAGAAAAACGAACGATTAACAGTATTTCTGAATTCAAAAAAGAAATTCCTTACTACTAACGCTGCATTGTAGGCACGTGCCACGGTCGTTAAGATTTTAATCAATCTGCCGATACCCAGTGGTATTCGCAGACAAGGTTGGTTAATAAGTAAACCATCATTCTTGTTATTACTAAAAAGTCCTTGTAGAGGCTTAGTTAATTCGGCATATTTATTATTCTGGCTGTTAGGGATGCCGCCAGTGAAATAAAAAAATAATAAATGGCGTATGCCAAAGGTGTGTAGGTGCGCTCAACCCTAATTTATTCAATTTCTCTTCTTTTGTTGGCTTTGTCAGGAATTCTTTTTTCTTCTGCAAAGGCGATAGAGGTTTCTGATCTTCATTTCAATGAGCTAAATAAACAGCAAGGACTCTCTGACACTGCGGTATTGGATATCGTTGAAGACAATAAAGGATATATTTGGATCGCGACCTCCAATGGTTTAAATCGCTATTCTGGTTATGAGGTGAAGCAATACCACCCTTCAGATGTTGACCACAATTCACTTCCGTCCGGCTATACTCAAAATCTATTCTTAGATTCTCATGGCGAGTTATGGGTGGGAACACAAGCAGGTCTTGCCAAGTATCAACCTGAAAGCGACAACTTCAAAGTTTTCAATAGAGAAAATAGTGTAATTAAAGTTGATTTTATTACTGGCATCGGAGAATCGTACGATGGTGACATTCTATTCGCTGATCTGAAGTTTCTTTACAAGTTATCGAAAGAGAGTCATCAAATTGAGGTTGTAAAACAGATACACAAAGACCAGAGTTTTATAAAGGTCATTTATGATGAAGCGAACCGCACCTGGTTAGGTTCAAATGAGTTTGGGCTTTCGCTTATAGACAAGGCTGACGAGTCACTTTATTCCGCAACAAAAGTAAATCCATGGGGAATCAACTTGGATGTTCGTTCTCTTCACGACATCAAAGTAATCAACGGTAACTATTGGCTTGCAACCAATGAGGGCATCTATGTCATAGCTGCTTCGGGTAAAATACTTCAACATTTTAAAGACGCATTCACTTCTAAGTCTGATGAAGCGCTTAATACCCTAACAATCTATGAGAAAGATGACGACATCTGGATTGGCACTCAAGCAGGCCTATTCATATTTAGTGATGCAGCAACGTCAGAGATAAATGGCAGCTTCCAGCCGAGGGTCATCTACCTTGATCACGACAATCAAGAGCTGACAGGCTTGCCTACAGCAACAATCATGAACCTAGTAACAGATAGAGTCGGTGGTATCTGGGTTACGACAATAAAGAGCGGTGCATTTAGGTATCACCCAGACTACGCTACAACTAGGTATAAATCTGTTTTTAATTCTTCGAGCTTATCCGAGGATGACTACTCCTCAATATGGGGCTTTGCAGAAGACTCCGCCAACGACATATATGTTGTTTCTCAACAAAGAGGACTTGGCGTTATTAATAGCTCTAGCGGAGAAGTAAAGTTCTCAGAAACCTTCTCTGATTTTGCGAACTCAATAACTTACTGGGATGTTGAAATAGATACCAAAGGTACATTCTGGGTTGCATCCTCTAATGGCATCTATGTTTTGAGGCAGGTGGAAGGAAAGCTTCAATTAATAGATCATGTGTTCGAAGGGTTATTTATCGATTTTCTCTATACTAAAGGGGACGAAGTTTGGATCTGGGAGGATACACAGGGACCGGTAAAACTATCTCTTGGTTATGATTCGTCTAAAGCATCTGTTGAGCCAATAAAAATAGAGATAGACTCATCTCGTTTAGTTCCGATCTATAAAGATAATGATAATCGACTTTGGCTGAGAAGCGAGTCAGGTGTAAGTATATACTCGCTGAAGAACAGGGAGTTGATCAAAAACTTAGATCAGAGCAATGGTTTCGATTCACTCGTTTACGGCGTTTACGAAACACCAGACTCATACTGGTTAACTACTCGCTCGAAAGGAATTTTGCAGGTCGACAAGCATTCTCTTGAATTTGTCAAAAGGCAAGTTCGTACAGAAAACTCTGGGCTAATAATATCATCCGTAGGTATCGATAACAGTATTTGGTATGCAGATACTACGGGAGTTCACCAAATCAAACTTCCCGAACTTGAAGAAGTAAGTTCGGTTCCAAACTCAGAGCTTAACTACAATTCTTTAGGCGAGAGCTCAGCTTTCGCATCCTCAGAAAAAACTATCTATTTTGGTGGGATGACTGGTTACAACATAATAACGAGTAAGAAAACTAGCTCAAAAGATGATTTGACGAAAACACTTATCCCAGAGCTTTCTGAATTAAAAGTTTTTGGGGTATCTAACAATAGGTCAAATGTAATTCAGAGGGAAAGCAGTGGCGAAACAAGTTATTTCTCATCGGCACAAAATATAGGAACTAAAAAGTCGATTGCGCTAGATTACAATGAGTCTAGATTCAGCATATCTTTCAATTTACTCAACTCTGTTTACCCGCAACACGTGGTTTACCGATATCGGTTAATCGGTTTTGACGACAACTGGATTGATAATGGA
The DNA here is from genome assembly GCF_022348305.1 of Alteromonas sp. MmMcT2-2. Lineage (NCBI taxonomy): Bacteria > Pseudomonadati > Pseudomonadota > Gammaproteobacteria > Alteromonadales > Alteromonadaceae > Alteromonas > Alteromonas sp. MmMcT2-2. The sequence continues at coordinate 36,167 of NZ_JAKRFA010000011.1, read as the reverse complement.
GACGACAGAGTTGCTCAATTTAATAATATAAGCTTTGGAAACTACGTTTTCGAGGTACAAGCAAAAGCGCCAGGAAGGTTGTGGTCTGACAGCAGAAATCTTTCAGTTCAAATCGCAAGACCACCTTGGCTTCATACTGTTGCTATTGTTTTTTATTGTATTGTCGCATTCGCTATTTTTGCATTCATCGTTCGCCAATATCAGATAAGGAAGGCAAACCAGCTTGCCATTAAAGAGTCCGAAGAACGCCTTAAACTGACGCTATGGAGTTCTGGAGATGAGCTGTGGGACTGGGACGTATACAGAGGCCAAGTTTACCGTGCAAATACGTGGGGCACACTTGATTTTCCACAAGATGATATACGCACTACAGGCGCTTACGATGCAAACATTCATCCTAACGACGTAAACCGTGTTAAAACTGCCCTAAGAGACCATCTTGAAGGTAATAGCGACTTCTACGAGCTTGCATACCGCGCAAAGACATTTAAGAATCAGTGGATTTGGATACTTGACCGCGGAAAAGTGGTTGAAAGAGACCACAATGCTCAGCCGGTACGAATGACTGGTACGCTTAAGAATATTCATCACTTAAAAGAAGCTGAAGAGCAGCTGAATCTATTTAAGCGTTCAATTGAGAATATTTCTGAAGGTGTATTCATAACTAATACGCAATTTAAATTCATAAGTGTAAACAATGCATATTGCGGTTACACCGGCGAGACCCGCGATCAAGCGTTAGCAAGCTATATGCACTTCCATCTATATCCAGACGCGTTTACCGAAGAAATTAAGAAAACGCTAAAAGCAAAAGGTAACTGGTCAGGTGAAGTAGAAAGTGTGCGAGTGAACGGCGAGCGCTATGAAATGGAATTAAATATAGACGCCGTCCATGACGATGACGGAAAAATAAGCCATTTTGTAGGCGTATTTAGTGATATCACGTCAAGAAAAAGTACTGAAAAAGAACTATTGAAACTAGCTAATACTGACCCGCTCACAGAGCTTCCGAATCGTTCGTTCTTCCAAGCTAGCCACCAGAACTTGGTGCGGAAAGGAGCACAACATACTCTGCTCTGTTTAGATATGGATAACTTTAAGAAAATAAACGATTCTTTAGGCCACCAAACGGGCGATATATTAATTAAACAAATAGCAAAGCGCTTACAGAGAATTACGGGTAAGAGTGCGACCTGCTATCGTTTAGGTGGTGATGAATTTAGTGTGTTAATGGAAGACAATGCCGATATCCACACGGTAACGCATTACGCACAGAACCTATTAGACACATTATCTCGCCCCTTTATCATTAATAAGCAAGAGTTTGTATTGGGTGCCAGTATTGGAATCGCATTCTTCCCTGACGACGGCACTTCTCCCCAAGAAATGCTGAAAAACGCCGACACAGCCATGTATTTCGCTAAAAACAATGGCGGTAACAGCTATCAGTTCTTTAGCGGAGAGATGAATCAAAACGCCGTTAGGCAACTGCAAATTGAAAACCTTATAAGACAAGGTATTAAAGATGACTTGTTTACGGTTTACTACCAGCCGAAAGTAGATATAGCCTCAGGTAAGCTAGTTAGCATGGAAGCTTTGGTGCGCTTTGAGCACCCCCAAAAGGGCATAGTAAGCCCTGGGCAATTTATCCCTCTGGCAGAGCAAACAGGCCAGATTATAGAAATTGGTGAACAAGTGCTAAGAAAGGCTTGTGCAGATACCAAACGCTGGGTAAACCAAGGTTTGTTTAGTGGTCGTGTAGCTGTGAATATATCTGCGAAGCAGTTCGAATTACCTGACTTAGACGACAGAATAAACAAGATTTTAAGCGATATCGGTTTGTCACCACTACATTTAGAGTGCGAAATAACTGAAGGTACGCTAATGGAAAGTCCTGAAAACGGCCTTCAAATGATGACTCGCCTTCGCGAAAGAGGCATTCACCTAGCGCTAGACGATTTCGGTACAGGTTACTCGTCCCTAGCCTACTTAAAGCGATTCCCGCTAAACACGCTAAAAATTGACAAAGCATTTATTGACGATATTGCAAAAAGTAATGTAGATCGTCATATGGCGGCTGCCATTATAAATATCGCCCACAATTTAGGCTTAAAAGTTGTAGCGGAAGGCGTTGAAGAAGAAGCTCAGCTAGATATTTTACGTCGCTACGATTGTGAGATGTTGCAAGGCTTCTTATACAGCCGACCATTAAATGCAGAGCGCTTCGAGAAGCTTCTCACCGAGAATCAAAAGCTTCATACGCTGCTTGGCCACTCTAACTTTTAATAGCCCTTACCTTTTACTTGCGTATAGGGCGCGTGCTTTCCCCTGCCTAATGCCGCTCATTGCAGCTTTAGGCAAAGTCATGCCTATTCAACCTTAGTTTATTAGACTTTAGTGCCATTAAAATGGCGCTTGTGAACATCGACAATCCTCCGCATTAAAACGAAAAGCTAACCACTTGATTATATTGGATATTTTAAAAAACATTATTTTTGGCACACATTTAGCTAAGTATTAGATACCGATGACAAATATAAAAAATCGGTTTTGTTTGTTCGTTCAAAATAATCAGAGGAAATTAACATGTTAAAAGAGTACGCAGTTGCACTAGTACTTTCTACCGCTACCCCAGTTGCTGCCGACAAGCAAGAAGGCGCTAAACAAGCTCCTGAGTCGCAAAAAGAGACAGTAACTCAACCACAAACAGTTCGCCCTAAGACGGGTGGTGGCGGTTACGGTATTGGTCTTTAAGAGATACCTTAGAATTTCCAAAAAAAGAGAGCAACGCTCTCTTTTTTTATACCTGTATTTTACGCCACACTTACTTATTTCAGCAGACCGCTAGGAAAGACTACGCAGCAATGTAAAGGTTATTAAACCCCACCGCATTGCGCCAATGTATATGGCGAGAGATTGAGAACATGGGCAGTAAGATTGGACCTAACACAAAACCCGCTATCGCCCACTTTTTCGCGCTCATTCCCCATTTAAACGCTTCTACATAAAAATATAGAGAAAAGATAACGCTTAATACTACGAGTGAAATCACACTGCCTCCGCCTGTTTGACCTAGTTACGTGGGGTTACTTGTCCCCATCAATTATTCAATTTAACTTACTGATAATTGACGCCAACAATTTGACACGTTCATTTTTTAACCGCAGGAATTCTACCCAAAATAGAACAATAAACCAGCAAAAATACCCATTAGACATAAAAAAACCGGGCAATGCCCGGCTTTTAACATTTTATAAACTTAGCTGTAAAACTTTTGATCGTTTTCTGCCATTTTTACTAACACTTCAGCAGGTGCAAATTTATCACCTACAGCAGTAGCATAATGGTTTAAACGAGCAACAACGTGTTTAATTCCCAGTGTATCCATATAGCGGAACGGGCCGCCTAAGAATGGAGGGAAACCAATACCGAAGATAGCGCCAATGTCGCCGTCGCGGGCATTACGGATAACGCCTTCGTCTAAACAGCGCGCTGCTTCATTAAGCATCATTAATACACAGCGTTCAGCAACTTCTTTTTCGCTTAACTTAGCAGAAGGTGAAAGACCCAGTAGTTCGTAGATTGACTCGTCCACTTCTTTACCTGATTTTTTGCCTTCATAAGAATAAAACCCTTTTTGGTTTTTCTTACCCTTTCTGCCGTCTGCAAGTACTTTATCGAAAGCACTTGGCGCAGTGAAGCGCTCGCCGAACGCCTCTACAAGGAATGGGATGATCTTGGTGCCAACGTCAATGCCCACTTCATCAAGTAGTTTCACAGGACCTACAGGGAAACCTAACTTAACCAACGATTTATCGATATGCTCAATAGGCTCACCGTCAAGAATAAGGTTTGCCGCTTCATTCATGTAAGGTGCCAAAATACGGTTTACGTAGAAACCCGCACCGTCTTTAACAACAACCGGTGTTTTGCCTTGCTTTTTAGCAAATTCAACCGTCGATGAAATGACTTGGTCAGACGTTTTATCGTGAGCAATTACTTCGGCCAAAGGCATTTTGTCTACTGGAGAGAAGTAATGCAGACCAATCACGTTTTCAGGACGTGCTGCTTTAGCTGCAATTTGTGTAATTGGAATAGACGACGTATTAGACGCGAAGATCGTGCTTTCTTTGCAGTTCTCTTCAATATCCGCCACCATTTTCTGCTTAAGGTCTAGATCTTCGAAAACCGCCTCAACCACGATATCAGCATCTTGGTAGCCGCTATAATCTAGCGTACCGGTAAGAAGCGCTAACTGTTTCTGCATTTCACTATTGCGCATGAAACGCTTCTTCACCTTTTTATTTAAGATGTCATAGCTATATTTCATTGCATTGGCAATGCCTTCAGCACGCACGTCTTTAATACGGACAGGTACACCGGCTTTGGTCGACGTTACATAGGCGATACCACCACCCATTAAACCACCGCCAAGCACACCGACTTTCTTCATTTTTTCAGGTTTAACACCTTCAACGCCGTTTTCTTTCTTCATTTCTGTCGTAGCGAAGAAAATCTGACGTAACTGGAAAGATTCCGGCGTCATAACAAGCTTACCAAAGGCTTCAGCCTCGGCTTTAAGCCCCGCTTTCATCCCTTCGTTCATGCCCGTTTCAATTACATCAATAATGTAACCTGGCGCTGGATAATTACCTTTGGTTTTGGCAAATGTCGCTTCGCGCGCTTTTTTGAACATCATGTTACGGCCCGGGCCGGTCTTCTCTAACACTTTGTCCATTACGCTCTTCTGCGGCGCTTCACGTTCTGGTTTGCGTTTAAGCGCAAATTGCTCAGCTACCTTTAGCAAAACGCTGTGAGGGACCACATCATCTACAATACCGTACTTTTTAGCTTGCTTAGCGCGTGCTGGAGACCCAGTAAGCATCATTTTCATCGCTTGCTGAATGCCGATTAGGCGAGGAAGGCGCTGAGTACCACCACTGCCTGGCAACAAGCCAAGCTGCACTTCCGGTAGACCTACCTGAGTACTAGGTGAATCGGTACATACACGGTAGTGACACGCTAATGCTAGCTCTAAACCACCGCCTAACGCTGGGCCGTGAATAGCCGCAACGAAGGTAGCCTTCATGTTCTCAATTCTATCGAAAATGGCTTGACCGCCAGCGGCTATGGTTGTGGCATCTTCCGCAGTTTTACACGCTGCTAGCATGGTGATATCGGCACCTGCTACGAATGAGCTTGGCTTGCCGCTTGTTAACACCACACCTTTGATGCTGCTGTCGCGTTCAATATCATCAAGCATGGCAGATATCTCATCGCCAAACTCAGCTTTAAGCGTATTCATGCTCTCGCCAGGTACGTCCATGCTAAGAATAGCAACGCCATTATCTTGCTTAGTTAACGTAAATGCGCCTGATGTTGGCTGAACTTCATTTGTCATTTCTTGTTCCTGACTCATATTATTCTGTCTCCACAATCATTGCGGCACCAAGACCACCCGCAGCACATGCAGTAAGAAGGCCTGTACCACCGCCACGGCGATTTAGTTCGTTAAGCATTTGCGTAATCATGCGTGTACCGGTTGCAGCAAACGGGTGACCATAAGCAATTGAACTACCCATTACGTTGAATTTGTCCATATCAATTTCGCCCGTCGCTTTGTCGCGGCCAAGTTTCTCTTTAGCGAACTTGTCACTTGCGAACATCTTAACGTTTGCCAAGGTTTGCGCTGCGAACGCTTCGTGCATTTCAATCAGCGTTAGGTCGTTTAGCGTCATGCCTGCGCGGTCTAGCGCAATTGGTGTCGCGTACGACGGTCCCATTAACATGTCTTCCCAAACATCAATTGCCGAAAACGCGTAGCTCTTAATGTAACCAAGCGGCGTATAACCTAGCTCTTTCGCTCGGCTTTCTGTCATCATAAGCACTGCAGAGGCGCCATCGGTAAGCGGTGTAGCGTTTGCAGCTGTTACCGAGCCGTACTTTTTATCGAATACTGGGCGAAGTTTCGCGTAGCCTTCAAGCTTAGAATCGAAACGTACGTTGTTATCGCGCTCAAGCGCACCTTTATACGGTTCAGCATAAGCGGTCATCACTTCGCTAGACAGCTTGCCTGCTTCCCAGCTTTCAGCGGCTAGGCTGTGCGAGCGGTGTGCGAGCTTGTCTTGTTCTTCACGAGATATTTGATGCGTTTTCGCCATTTGCTCTGCCGTTTGTCCCATCGACAAACCGGTTGAGTACTCTGCTACCGCAGGAGGAACAGGCGCTAGGTCTTTTAAGCTTAAACGCTTGAAGATGTTTAGCTTTTGGCCAAGGGTCTTGGTTTTCTGTAAATCAACCAGCGCACGCGCTAAATTCTTAGAAACCCCAATAGGTGATACCGACGTTGAATCAGCACCACCAGCAATACCTACTTGTACCGTACCAGCCATCATGCTTTCTGCGATGTTAACCGTAGATTGAAAACTCGTCGCACATGCGCGAGATACGCTGTAAGCGTCGGTATAAATATTCATGCCCGTGCCAAGCACGATTTCGCGCGCAATGTTTGGCGCTTCAGGCATTTGTACTACTTGACCGTAGACAACCTGGTCAACCCATTCTTTTTGAACACCATGGCGAACGAGAAGTTCGTTTACGACCATTTTACCTAGATCAACAGCCGGAACACCGTGGAAATATGTAGCCATTTTCGCAAACGGAGTACGCAACCCCGCGACAATGGCGATGCGATCACCCTCTCGGGTAGTAACTGATTGTTTTGTTGCCATAATGCACCTAAATTAATGACCGACTTCCGTTTGAGCTTATCGCCCCAAAGTGGTCTGACCTGTAATAAACCCGATTTTTACAAACAATGAACAAAATAGCAAATAATGCAGGGTTAAGGGCAATATAAATGAAACTAAAGTTTGCCCTGTTTACAAATTTTGACCGTTTTATGCTATCGAAATTTAAAAAGCTTGCTTTGCATCCAACCGCATATCGCATTTTTATTACTGTTTGACGACTTGAAGAAAGATAGAATGAACCTTATATGGAAATGAAAGTCTGTTTTGTGTCATTGTGACGGGCTAGAGCTATCTAAATTAATATGTAATTTACTTTTTAGCTAAGCGATCACTTTGTAAGGTATTTAATAAATCTATCGTTCAAATGACACTTTCTGATAACGAGAACTCAAACGGAAATTTTGCATTATGGCAGCAGCGCAATTTCAACAGTTACACGCTTATTTAGACCAGCAGATTATTGGTCAGCACGCGTTAACCAAAAGCCTTCTTATCGCTCTTTTGGCCGACGGCCACCTTTTGGTAGAAGGTCCTCCTGGGCTTGCAAAAACACGCGCAATAAATGCACTTGCTAATGGTATTGACGGCGACTTTCATCGCGTACAATTTACCCCTGACCTCTTGCCTGCCGACTTAACCGGTACAGACATATACCGCCCCGAAACCGGTGAGTTTGTTTTTCAAAAAGGGCCGCTTTTTCATAACTTAGTGCTAGCCGACGAAATCAACCGCGCACCAGCAAAAGTGCAATCGGCTTTGCTTGAGGCCATGGCGGAACGTCAAATTACGGTAGGCAGTAAAACCTACCCTCTTCCTCCGCTATTTTTAGTAATGGCAACGCAAAACCCGCTAGAACAGGAAGGAACTTATCCACTACCTGAAGCACAGCTAGACCGATTCTTAATGCACGTGGACATCGATTATCCTGGCGCCGAGACAGAATTAGAGATATTGCGTTTAACGCGAGGTGAAGCCCTCTCAGAACCGCCTGTTACGCCACCAACGCTAACTCAAGACGATATTTTTACGTCGCGTAAAGAAGCGTTGTCTTTGTATATGGCGCCTGAGTTAGAACAGTATTTAGTTCAATTGATTATGGCCACACGTCAGCCTGCAAATTTTGACGCGGAATTAGGCCAGTGGATAGCGATGGGAACAAGCCCTCGAGCAACCATCAGTCTAGATCGCTGTGCACGCGCTCACGCATGGCTTAGCGGCAGAGATTTTGTTGGCCCTGATGATATTCAAGCTGTGGTTCACAACGTGCTTCGCCACCGCATTATTCTGTCATATCAAGCCGAGGCTGAAGGCGTAACGATTAACGACGTACTTGATAAGATTGTTGCAACTGTCGCAGTCCCTTAAGCTATGGTGAATGTACAAGCGCAGCTAAACAAGCTGCAAAGTAATGGCGTCTCGTTGTCTACAGCAGAATTATTACGCTACCAGCAGTTAGCTAAGCTGTTTAGTTTGGCGCCTAAACGTATGCCACAAGCTAAACTTGCTGGAAGTTATCTCACCAAGCACAAAGGCCGAGGCATGGAGTTTGATGAGGCCCGGCATTATCAGCCCGGTGATGATATTCGCGCTATTGATTGGCGCGTTACTGCGCGCACGGGTAAAACTCACACTAAAGTGTATCGGGAAGAGCGAGAGCGCCCGGTTTTTCTATTCTGTGACTACCTACCTTCAATGGCATTTGGCACGCAGCTGCTTACTAAAGCGGTGCAAGCCGCGCATGTATCTTCATTAATAAGCTGGTCTGCTGCCGCTCGTGGCGATAAAGTTGGCGCACTGGTATTTAATCAGCAACAGCACAAAGAAATTAAACCACTAACTCGCAAAAAGGCCGTGTTGCACGTGTGTCATGAACTTATGGCATTGCACGAACAGAGCGCGCAATCTGAGCCGGACAAAGACCAAGACGAACAAGCTTTTGCCGATGCGTGTGCTAGGGCAAGACGACTAGCAAGGCCGGGGAGCCTGGTTTATCTCGTGTCAGACTTTCAGCATTTAAGTACCCAAGCTATTCAACACTTGAGTCACTTAACACGACACTGTGAAGTAAGGGCTATCGTAATTAACGATCCAATAGAACACGCCTTGCCACAAACCAGTTCACTACAAACCGTCAGCGTTTCTGATGGCCGAAACCAACAACGCTGGGTGTTAGGCGACAATACCGAGCAACAGCAATATCAAAAATGGCGCAGTGAACACAACAGCGCGATTTATAGCACCTTGCGCAAAAACAATATCGCTCGATTCAGTGTTTCAGCGGGTCTTCCCCTAGACGAACAGCTTCAAAGTATGCAACAAGAACAAAGGTTGGAGCTTAATTAATGCAGAGCAGTATTCTTTCAACCCATTTTTTATCAAGCTTTCTATCTAGTTACACAAAATCAGCTGCTCAATCGATGCCGCCGGCAAATCAAATGCCAGTGCCCCCTCAGCAGCAAGACCCACTTGCTCAACTGCGCGATATACACGTACCTACAGAGGTCAACATTTGGCCATTAGATTGGGGTTGGTGGGTCGCAATCGCAGTATTTTTACTTGCCCTATTTTGCCTATATAAAGCGATCACTGCTCACATACGTCACAATAAGGCACGTAAGCAAGCTTTAGCCTTACTTGAATCGATTTCAGCACAACAAAGCAATTGGCCCGTAGCGTTAAACTCAATTCTAAAACGCACGGCGATGAGCTATTACCCAACTCAGCAAGTGGCTGGGTTATATGGTAAACAGTGGCAAGCGTTCTTAACCTCTGCATTGAAAAGTAGTGATAGCAAACTTGAAAGTGATTTAGGTTTGTTAGTAAGCAATGTTTATCAAGCCACCCCCACCCCTAGTGATTTTGAAACCTGCAAGAGGGCAGTAAAAAACTGGCTTTCAAAAGCCAAACTGCCAAAAAACAAGGGGGCTTACGGCGATGTGAATGATGGCGGTCTAAACGATGGTAGCCCTCATGATAAACAAGCCAAGGAGCCGCATCATGCTTAATTTTGCTTGGTGGTGGGTCTTTTTTGTACTCCCCTTGCCTATTATCGTACGCCTGCTTTCTAAAAAAGCACAAGACATGCCTATGGCTGCATTGCGGGTTCCTAATTTGCGACCTGGCGATGTGTCAGAGCAAACCCAGTTGAAACAAACCAAAATACCGCTGTTGGTAAGTAGCTTGATATGGCTGCTGCTAGTGACGGCTGCCGCACGCCCTCAATGGTTAGGAGAGCCTGTCAGCATACCGAATGAAGGTCGAGAAATGATGTTAGCGGTGGATTTATCTGGCAGTATGAAGATAGATGACATGCAGCTAAATGGCCGACAAGTTAACCGTTTAACCATGACTAAGTCGGTGGTTTATGAATTTATTCAGCGTCGCGTTGGCGACAGAATTGGCCTTATCTTATTTGCCGATACCGCGTACGTTCAAGCGCCGCTTACCTATGACAGAGATACCGTTTCTACACTTCTGAGTGAAGCTGTCATTGGGTTGGTTGGCGAACAGACGGCTATTGGCGATGCGATAGGTTTAGCGGTGAAGCGCTTTGACGAACGGGAAGAGTCTAATAACGTATTAATTCTTCTTACCGATGGGCAAAATACTGCAGGGAATATTACACCTGAGCAGGCGAAAGAGTTGGCGATTAGTAAGGGTGTGAAGGTTTACACTATAGGTGTGGGCGCAGATAAAATGCTGATCCAGAGCTTTTTCGGCAGCCGACAAATAAACCCATCGCAAGAACTTGATGAAGGCATGTTAACCGACATTGCGACTAGCTCTGGCGGCCAATATTTTAGGGCTCGAAATGCCCAGGAACTTCAAGCTATTTATCAACAACTTGACGCGCTTGAGCCTATTGAAGGTGAAACGCGTAAGATGCGTCCATTGAGCGCACTGTTTTACTATCCCCTTGGTGCGGCAATATTACTGTCAGCACTATGGGCATTCTTGACGGTTCTTTTATCAACATTTCGTTGGTTCGCACAAAGACGAATTAACTCGTCCCAGCAACCCCCGAACTCAGCTGATTCAATACAAGCAGCTCAAATAAATAGGGAGACGAAGTAATGGAATTCGACTTCTTAAACCAATTTCATTTTTTACGCCCCAAATTGTTTATCGCACTCGTTCCCCTGATGCTGCTTGTGCTTTTAATTAGAAAAACCACGGCTAAGCAATCTGGCTGGCAATCTGTGATCCCTTCTCACCTATATCAATACATGGTGATTGGAAAAAACGAAATGGGCGCAAAACCTCCAATGTGGATGCTTGCTCTTGTGTGGATTATAAGTGTGATAGCACTCGCTGGCCCAACATGGGAACGCCTGCCGCAGCCGGTTTACCAGTTGAAAATGGGACACGTTATAGTCATAGATATGTCGCTTTCAATGCGCGCTACCGATATGACGCCAGACAGGCTAACTCGCGCTAAATATAAAGCGATAGACCTAGTCAACGCTATTGGTGAAGGTGAAATGGGCTTGGTTGCTTACGCTGGCGATGCGTTTGTCATTAGCCCCTTAACCGAAGACGCAGGAAATATCACAACCCTAATCCCTAGCCTGTCACCGGAAATTATGCCCGTTCCGGGCAGCGACCCTCTCCTAGGTATAGAGAGTGCGTCAGAGCTTCTCACGAATGCCGGATATAACTCAGGCATGATCTACTGGATTACTGACGGAATAGAGTTAGAACAACAACAAGAGCTTCAAGAGTATGTGGCTTCTATTCCTTTTACAGTAAATGCACTTACCGTTGGGACATCTGAAGGCGCGCCTATCCGCCAGCAAAGCGGCGAGCTATTAAAAGACTTCACCGGCAGCATCGTTATACCCAAGTTAAACGAAGGCGCAGTGAAAGGCGTGGTTAAAACGAGCGGCGGACGCTTTGAATCCTTTACATCAAACGACACCGACATTGATGCCCTCGCCTCGGTATCTCTGCTTGATAAAAGCGACAGCGAAGAGAACGAAGAAGAGAGTAATTTACAAGGAGACCAGTGGAAAGAAGTTGGACCTTACTTGCTACTTATACTTCTTCCATTTGCCGCCTTTGCATTCAAACGCGGGTTAGTTTTCATCGTGTTGGTGGGTTTACTTAGCCCCTCTATGATTAAAAACGCCCATGCTTTGCAACGTGCCCAACCCTCAGAAATTGCTGGCACGTCACAAGGCATAGGCGCACCAGAAGATACTCTAGAGATGGCAAATAAACCTGATTCACTCTCATGGTGGCAAACGCCATTTATGAATGACAACCAAGAAGCATTAAACAGCTATCAAAGAGGCAAGTACAAAGACGCCGTTAATCAGTTTAATGACGACACTTGGAAAGCATCATCACTTTATAAATCAGGTGACTACGAAGGTGCATTAAATGCCTTCAAAAGCATTCCTGGTGCCGAGAGTCTATACAATCAAGGCAATTCACTGGCAAAACTCGGTAAACTTGAAGACGCTATTAAGAAATATGAGCAGGCGTTGAGCGAAGCCCCCGATTTCGACGATGCAAGAACCAACAAAAAGATTGTCGAGGATTTGCTGAAGCAGCAGCAACAGCAAAATCAGGATCAAAACCAGAACGAAAATGGCGATGATGGCGAACAGAGTGACTCGCAGGATAATGGCCAAGATAGCTCTGATAACTCTGATAATTCTGATAACTCTGATAACAACAGGCAATCAGGTGACCAGGACAATCAGGAAGGTTCAAACGAGCAGAATGGTCAGCAAGACGATAATAAGGGTCAACAGTCTGACCAAAGCCAAGCTAACGATGAACAGCAAAATGGCGGAGATAACTCACAACAGCCTGATGATTCCGAGATGAACAGTCAGAACGAGTCATCAGACTCTCAGCAGCAAAATGCAGAACAGGAAGAGTCTGATCAAGGTAACAGCGCGCAAGCACAAAAAGACGAACAACAAGCAGAGCAGGAAGCACAGGCAATGCAAGGTCAAGAAACAGAGCTTACCGACGCAGAAAAAGAAGAGCTGCAGCGAATGGAGAGTTTAATGCGCCGCGTGCCGGACGACCCTGCATTCCTACTAAAACGAAAAATGCAATTAGAAGCACAAAAACGTCAGCGTCAACGTATGCCTTCAAACCGGAGTGATTGGTAGATGAGAGCCTTATTACAGTCTACACGTATAGTTTTTTTATTAACCCTACTCTTAAGTACGGCGGCTTATGCCGATGTAAATTCGCTGGAAGCCACCATTGATAGAAACCCTGTCATGTTGGATGAAGCCATTCGCTTAACGGTTACCGCAGACGGCAGCGCGGACAGAGATGCATTCGACAGCTCTCCCCTGCTTAAAGACTTTGTGGTCGGAAGAACATCAGTAAGTAGCCAAACCTCAATTGTCAATTTCGACACCAAGCGCACCACCGTTTGGACCACTACGTTATTTCCTCGTAAGGAAGGCACGTTCACCATTCCTTCATTAACCATTGAAGGTAAATCAACCAAGCCTATTCAAGTTAAAGTAATACCAGTTCAAGAACAAAGTAATGTCGCACGAGACTATTTTGTTACCACTGACATCGACGTAAAAGAGGCCTATTTAAATCAACAGCTGCTTTACACGGTTAAGCTGTTTCTTTCTAGCAATATTGAGCGCGGCAGCCTACAAGCGCCAGAAATGCAAAATGCGGAAATCACCCAGCTAGGAGAAGATAAACAGTATACAGATATCGTAAACGGTAGAAGGTATCAGATTATAGAGCGTCAATTTGCCGTTGTGCCTCAAGCATCCGGTGAATTCACGCTAAGAGGCCCTATTTTCACTGGCGAAGTTATGGCTGCCAATACTAACCAACGTTTTGGCTTCTTCAACCGCACCCAGCAAATCAATCGGGTTGGGCCCGACATTACGGTGAACATTAAGCCCATTCCTCAGGGGATAGATTACCCTTGGTTGCCTTCTGAAATGGTGCGAGTGGATGAAGAATGGCCACAAGGTGATAGTTTTGTAGCAGGTGAACCAGTCACTCGTATTGTTACGCTAACCGCATTGGGCGTAGTAGAAGAGCAGCTTCCTGATATTCCTGAGTTTTATCCGCCAAACTTTAAGCTGTATCCTGATCAATCTAATACTACGACAGTCGAAAAAGACCAGAGCTTAATTTCACAGCGCCAAACGTCGCTGGCGATCATTCCAACGCAGCCAGGTAACTTTGTCTTACCTGAAATTACTATCCCTTGGTTTAATACGCTTACTCAGCAAACTGAGTATGCCACTATTCCCGCTCGTTCAATTACGGTAACGCCAGCATCTGGCGCAAATAATGCCAATACTCCGAATAGCTTAGACACTCCATCAATGAGTAGTGCAAGCAATGAAGATATTCAAAACGATATACCGTCAACTGCAACACAGCCTAACGCTAGTGCTAGCAATGAGGATAAACCATTAGACAGCGCTTCAGGTGAAGTCAATACTGACGAAAATACCCAGCTTAATTGGATGGTAACAGGAGCACTACTTGTACTGTTCGTCATAGCGCTTACAGGATGGTTAGTTACCTACAGAAAGCTTAAACAGGCTCAGTTTATGGGACCTGGGATCACTCACAGAACCGGCTCTGCACAGCGCCCCCACTCTCATGCGCAGTGGGATGAAAAAGCACAGTTTCAAAACCTTATGTCAGTAATAAAGGCAAAGGACACACGTTTACTTACGTCTGCTCTTAAGCAGTGGATAAACGCGTTAACTTCGGGTAAAGCGCAACTTTCGCAGTTTGAAGGAATCAACGCTAGTGTTAATGAGCTTTATGCACTGCGCTTTTCAGCCAATAAAGCTGACGCTAACACCCAATCTAAACAGGTCATGAAAGCTTTAGATAAACTTTCACATGAAGCTAAGCTTGCCCGCAGCGAATGGAAGCAAAAAAGTGAAGGGAACAATAACACGCTATCTGCCTTATATCCTGCTTCATAAAACGCATTTCATTTGCCAATACACTATAATTTGCGTAATGAAAGCCCTTGCAACTAGCTAAATCACAGTGACAAGGGCTTCGTAACAGAAATGATTGCGTTCGAGAAACAGTCGAGCCTTTGAGCCTTATTGTCCTCTTTAAGGCTTATTAACCTTAGAAGCTTTAGCTTATAAAAATAATCAATTAAACGCGACGGGGAATATAATGAAGAAAACACTAGTAAAGCTAACGCCAATTGCGTTGGCCATTACCACGCTTACGGCTTGCTCTCCTGCAAGTGAAACCGCTAAAACAGCGCCAGAACCTATTAAAACAGAACAGCCAGCCGGGCAGTCTGAATCAGAGCGCCTTAATGCGTTCTTCGAACGTACTTTTGAAGAAGATCTTAAGCGTTCGCCATTATTTCAAAGTTACTTGGGTAAAAAATGGGACTATGACAAATGGGATGACATCAGTGACGAAGAAGCTGATGCTCGCATTGCCATCGCCAAAAACCGACTAGAAAAGCTTAATAGTTTTGACACCAGTCAGTTAAGTGAACAGGAACAGCTAAGCTTGCGCCTGTACAAACTAGGTATTGAGCGCGATTTAGCTAACGACGAATTTCGACATCACCGTTACATTGTACATCAGTTCCGCGCCGCACATACACAAGTGCCTAGCTTCCTTATCAACATTCACAGCGTAAAGAGTAAAGAGGACGCTAAGGCATACATTGGACGACTAGACAATGTACGTACGTACTTTGATCAAGTTATCGAACAAATGAAAGTTCGCGAAAAAGCCGGCGTATTCCCCCCTGCATGGGCCTACGATCAAATGATTGATGCGTCAAAAAACGTGATCACCGGCGCACCATTTGATTCTAGCGAAATACCTTCAACTATCTGGGAAGATTTTCAAAATAAAGTAAATAGCTTGGATGTTACAGAGGCTGAAAAAACGACGTTATTAGGTGAAGCGAAAGCCGCTTTGGTAACATCAGTCATGCCGTCATACGAGAAGTTTATTGAAGAACTCGCTCATCAAAGGGAAATCACGCCTGAAGGCGATGGTGTGTGGCGCTTACCCAATGGTGATCAATGGTATCAGAATCGTCTAAACTGGTTTACCACTACAGACCTAACCGCTGAAGAAGTCCATCAAATTGGCTTAGACAATGTAGAGCGCATACACGATGCAATGCGCGACATTATGAAACAAGTGAAATTTGAAGGCACCCTTCAAGAGTTTTTCGTTTTCATGCGTGAAGACGAGCAATTCTATCTACCTTCAACAGATGAAGGTAGACAGCAATACCTTGATATGGCGAAAACCGCCATAGACGACATGCGAGAGGCGATTCCTGAATACTTTGGTATTCTTCCAGAAGCGCCAATGATTGTTAAACGTGTTGAAGCGTTCCGCGAACAGTCTGCGGGCAAGGCGTTTTATCAAAGCCCAGCGCAAGATGGCAGCCGCCCAGGTATTTATTACGCAAACCTTTATGACATGAAAGCAATGCCTACTTATCAGTTAGAGGCGCTGGCGTATCACGAAGGCATCCCAGGTCATCACATGCAGCGCGCTATTGCACAAGAGCTAGAAGGTGTACCTCAATTCCAGAAATTCTTGAGCTTTACCGCATACACAGAAGGTTGGGGCCTATATACCGAAGAACTTGCAAAAGATATGGGCTTTTATAAAGACCCTTATTCTGATTTCGGTCGTCTAGCCATGGAACTTTGGCGCGCTTGCAGACTTGTGGTTGATACGGGTATTCATGCGAAAAAATGGACGCGTGAAGAAGCCGTAGATTACCTTGTTGAAAATACGCCAAACCCTAAATACGACGCGCAAAAAGCCATTGAGCGCTACATTGCTATGCCAGGTCAGGCTACGGCCTATATGATTGGTAAACTGAAAATTATGGAACTTAGAGAGCATGCCCAAGCTGAACTTGGTGACAAGTTTGATTGGAAAGGCTTCCATGACGAGGTATTGAAGTACGGTCCAGTCCCACTTTCTATTTTAGAAGAAAACATTAATGCTTGGATTACTTCCCAAAAACGTACCTAGCTTTTCGAACTAGGTGCTCTGATCACTGGAAATAAAATGAAAACGCGCCTTTCGGCTAACGAAATGGCGCGTTTTTTATGCCATAGTGAGAAAAAATTAAGTTTTTGGATTTTTTTATGTTTGGGCGAAATAAATCTGATAATGCTCAGGTCTTATCGGGTATGAAAGCAAAACACCAAAGATATGAAGCATTAGTAAAGGCATTTCACGCCGACATCTACCGCTATGCATTTTGGCTTATCAAAGACCAGAGCATTGCTGAAGATGTTGTTCAGGAAACCTTTTTACGTGCTTGGCGCTCATTAGACGCCCTAAATGATGAAAAAGCAGCAAAGTCATGGTTAATTACCATTCTTCGCCGCGAAAACGCCCGTCGGTTTGAACGCAAACAGTTCGACACAGTAGATATTGATGATTGCCATATTCAAGATGACACACAGCATGCTGATGGGGACTTGAAAGATAGAGAGCTTCAGCGACTATTAGGTGGATTGAGTGTGGAGTATCGTGAACCCTTAATACTCCAGTTGATTTTCGGTTTTAGTGGCGAAGAGATCGCCAACCAGTTAGGGCTTAACAAAAACACGGTAATGACTCGCCTTTTCAGAGCGAGGAATCAGCTAAAAGAGGCATTAGAGAAGCAAAATGAACAGAGAGGTCGTGTAAATGGATGAGTTAGAATTTAGGCGTCGTATCTACGCCGATCCAGAAACGACTGACAGTGATGTTGTAGAAGCGGCAAAAGCGGATGAAAGTAAACGCAGTTTCTGGAATGAACAAAAGCAGTTAGATAAGCAATTAAAGCAAGCATTGAAAGTCGATGTACCAGAGGATCTCGCAAGCAAGCTAATATGGCAGCAGTCTGCAGACGAATTCACCCGTTATAAACGCAGAAGTCGCTGGTATTTAGCCATGGCTGCATCAGTTGCCTTTACGATAGGCATTGGCCTTACTATGTGGTATCACCAGCCGCTTAGTATTGGCGGGCAAGCACTTGCCCATATGCAGTACGCAGAAATGGAACACGCTCATTCGTTGCTTCCTGTTGATTTGAATATGGTTAACGCAAAGCTAGCAAGCTTTGGTGGCAGCTTTAGCGAAATGCTCGACGGTGTAGAGGTCGCAAACTATTGTCATTTGAGCACAGTTAGAAGCCTTCATCTGATTGTGAATACGCCGCAAGGCAAGATGTCGGTATTCGTAGTACCTGAACGTGGAGATGTCTCCGTTCCAAGCGAGTTTGCCGATGGTCAGTACCACGGAGAGAGCATTAAAATGAAACACGCCAATGTAATGATTGTTGGCGATAAAGATGCTGATTTAAGCGATATGAAAAAGGCGGTGTCAGAAAGGATTCAATTCTCTGCTTAACACACGTTATGTAACTGTAAAGCGTTCCAAAAAAGTGCGTATCTTTAGCACTTCCCTTCGTCGGCCCCCTATGGGCCGATTTTTTTTGCACAAAATTAAGATGAAACCCTGTTCAATAAAACTTATACTCCGACTTAAAGGTTAAAACGTCCGTTTTAATTTCAGTTAATCACTTCATTCACTTACCCGCAGTAAAGAGGTCTCCATCACAATGAGCGCTTGGTTTCGTTTTACAAGGCTAATGATTTGCCTTTTGATTCCTGCAATAGCTTGTTTCGCTGTCTTTGCTCAAAGTATAGATATTCCCAACGCACTTAGACTAAAAAAACTTGATAATTATAGTCATATAGCTGCAACGACAATTTATCATTGGAATACACCTAGCGAGGTGAGCAATGAGAATATCATTGCTATGTTAACGAGCGCCGGTTTGCAGAATGACACGCAAAGTGAAGGCGTGATATTTAGACACTTGTTGGCCACTTATACTGCGAATGATGCTGACTCACCGAGAATCCCACTTTTCGTTAAAGAGCCTCTATTAGATAAGCATTGGCAAGAGCTTAAGACAATTAAGCCTGAGCTTTTCGCTGCTTCGAAGGCATATTACATTTATGCTAGAGCGGTAAATGATTTTAAAGGCTCTGACCATAGGGTAAATTTTTCTGTTCCTGAACTGCGCCGTTTACAGCGAGAAGCGCTAGAAACTGGGAGTCGACGAGCCACTGCTATAGCTAGCATATGGTTAGCGATGGAACTCACCCTTGCGAACCCAATACAAGCAATTAATGAAATCGAATATGCGTTACCGCACCTTCCTCGATACTCATCAGACAAAAGCTTAGAAAATGCGTTATCAAACGTAATTGCACATGATTGGCTGAGAGGTGCTTATCTGGAACTCTTCGTTCCAAGCAGAGCATTTTTCCACTCAAAAGAGATCATTGAAAGTAAAACGCAAGATAACAACACCATGGTAAAAACTTGGGCCTACTTCTCGGCCATCGATTCATTGTTAATTCAAAATAAGTTTGAAGAAGCATTGGCTATGTCAAACGACGCAATAGAGCATTTGTCCACAGTAACGTCAGTGCACGAAAAGTTGTTGACGTATGTCCAAAGACTTCGTGTAGTAGTGTTTCAAAAAAGCGAAGGATATGAACTGCTAGCGCAAGAAGTCATGACGCAAATCAGGCAGCTTGATACCACAGAGGTAAAACAAAGAACTGAGGAGCTTTCAGCTTACGCAGATGCACTTTACGCAGCGGTATTGAACGATGATGCTAAATTTCAAGACTCCCTTCAGCGTTACCGCAATATCGTTCTGGCTACTATTCCAAATTCGGGTTTTAAAGAAAAAATCAAGCTTAGGTTAGAGCGGGAGCTTTCTAGGCTTTACGATGCTTCGGGTGACTACGAAAAAGCATATGAGCATTCGAAAACCTACAATAGGCTTCTTGTTGAAAAAAACACTGAGCAATTCAAGTTGTCAAATTCTTCGTTTACCGACGGTATTGCGAAAGATATCGAGTTAGCGCGATATCGACAAAAAGAACTCACTGTGCTCAGAAGTGAAAAAGATGGCCTTTCTACCGACAAAGAAGCAATGAAAACCACCATTTTTGCGTTGATTATCACAATTCTCATCATTCTTGCACTATGGCTATGGATTTCAAAACGACAGAGCGACTTGCTAGCTGAGCGTGACTCACTTACCGGCGCTCTCACGCGACGAGCTATGCTAAACAGTTTGAAAAAAGCACTGAAAGGCAATAAAGCGTCCTGTATTGCTCTACTTGATGTCGACAACTTTAAAAAGATTAATGACAAATACGGCCACGTTGTCGGTGATGAAGTGTTGACTACCTTTACACAGATTATCAAAAACCGAATTCGTAAGTCAGACAAGCTCTGCCGATATGGCGGCGAAGAGTTTTTGATTTACTTTTCCGACTCCGACCAAAGGTCTGCTAAGCGAATTCTGGACGAGCTGAATTTCGCGCTTTCTCGCCAGAAACACTGGAGCAATACAAAAGAAATGTTTTCCGTGAGTTTTTCTTCGGGTCTGTTAGACGTCAACGGAGAAACCAACCTAGACACCATTATCAAGATGTGCGATGAGCTTCTCTACAGAGCCAAAAGAGAAGGTCGAGCGCGCGTTGCATCTTTTCCAATTTAACCTTTCGCCAAACTTTATTTACGAATTACCGTATAGAAAACATGCAAGGTCGCTGACTGACATAGAGACTCTATGTCATAGGTGTTAGCATGAAAGAAAAAACATAGGGAATTTATATGGCTACTGGCACGATAATCTCGTTGGGTTTGTATTTTGTTGTAATGTTAGGGATAGGCCTTTTCGCTTATCGGCAGACAGACACCAACGTAGAAGGCTATATGCTTGGCGGCCGCCAACTAGGCCCCGCGGTAACCGCGCTTTCAGCAGGTGCATCGGATATGAGCGGATGGATGCTCATGGGCTTACCCGGTGCAATGTATGTATCAGGCTTATCTGCTGGCTGGATTGCCGTTGGTTTGACACTCGGTGCTCTGGCAAATTATATGTTAGTTGCTCCACGCCTTCGCGTTTACACTGAAGTAGCCAACAACTCCATTACCCTCCCCGACTATTTTGAAAATCGCTTCGCTGACAACACGCGTTTATTGCGCGTTATAGCCTCTGTGGTTATCGTTGTCTTCTTTACGCTTTACACCTCTTCTGGTGTGGTAGCTGGCGGAAAGCTCTTTGAGACATCATTTGGATTAACTTATGAGACCGGCTTATACGTCACCGCGGGTGTCGTCGTAGCTTATACCCTCGTAGGCGGTTTCATGGCAGTAAGCATGACCGACTTCGTTCAGGGGTGCATCATGTTTGTATCTCTCATTATGGTACCTGCCGTTGTTATTAGCGAGTTGGGTGGAATCGGCGCGTCAATTGACGCCTTAGATACCATTAATCCGGCGCTTTTCGATGCATTTATGGATGCGTCTACCAATGAAGCACTAAGCGTAATAGGCATTGTTTCACTGATGTCATGGGGCCTAGGTTATTTTGGTCAGCCTCATATCATTGTGCGTTTTATGGCGATACGTTCTGTTAAAGATATACCAACTGCGCGCAATATCGGTATGAGTTGGATGATTGTGTCGATTATTGGTGCGTTGATGACGGGGCTTTTTGGCCTTGCCTATGTAACAGGTAACGGAAACGAAATCGATCCAGAAACCGTCTTCATCTACTTATCTCAAATTCTATTCCACCCGCTTATCGGTGGCTTCCTGCTCGCTGCGATTTTAGCGGCTATCATGAGTACTATTTCTTCTCAGCTGTTGGTAACCTCAAGTTCACTAACCAGTGATTTTTATCAAGCCTTCCTAAGACGTGATGCGTCAGATGGCGAGCTCGTTATTGCTGGTCGAGTCAGCGTAGTAGTTGTCGCGCTTGTAGCAATCTATCTAGCTTATGATAGAGACAGCACCATTTTAACGCTTGTAAGTAATGCTTGGGCTGGCTTTGGTGCAGCCTTCGGACCGCTTGTACTATTTAGCCTGTTTAAGCGTGAAATGACTCGCCGTGCTGCATTAGGTGGTATGATCGTTGGTGCAGTGACGGTGTTACTGTGGATTTATCTTCCTATTGAAATCGGCGGCCAAAAGCTTGGTGACTGGATGTACGAAATTGTCCCTGGGTTTATTTTATCTAGCTTAACCATCATGATTTTAAGTAAATCTGGCTCGCCAAGAGAAGGTGTGGTCGATACGTTCGACGCTTTCCAGACCAAATTGAGTGAAAGCTAAGCGAACGATACGAAATAAGTCATTCGCAACGAAAGTGAATAACAAGCCCTGTTTATATTACTAAACAGGGCTTTTTTCTTTTTATAGGCCTTGAAAAAAGTGGCTTATGCTTCAATTGCATGACAGTTTTATTTAATGGAATAAGATAGCTATTTTAAATAGCAAAATCGCATACTACTTTTGAAATTAAATATGTTATCGTTCTATGCAGAAAAATAACCCATATATAACTTTTTTGTATATAACATAAAATTCGGACTTCAAAATGACTGCTAGTATCCCGTCTGTAACGCATTTGAAACAACTCGAAGCCGAGAGTATCCAGATTTTCCGTGAGGTTGCTGCTGAGTTTGAAAACCCAGTTATGCTTTACTCTGTAGGAAAAGACTCTTCTGTACTGCTTCACCTTGCCCGTAAAGCGTTCGCGCCCGGCAAAATTCCTTTCCCATTATTACACGTAGATACCACGTGGAAGTTTGGTGAAATGATTAAGTTCCGTGACGAACAAGCTAAGAAGCACGGTTTTGATTTGCTTGTTCACATCAATGAAGAAGGTGTTGAAGCTGGTGTTGGCCCATTTAGCCACGGCTCAGCAAAACATACTGACATCATGAAAACCCAAGCACTTAAACAAGCACTGAACAAATATAAGTTCGATGCTGCATTTGGTGGCGCTCGACGCGACGAGGAAAAATCACGTGCCAAAGAACGTGTTTACTCATTCCGCGACAGCAACCACCGCTGGGACCCAAAAAACCAGCGTCCAGAGCTTTGGAATATTTATAACTCTCAGGTTAATAAAGGCGAAAGCATTCGTGTATTCCCAATGTCTAACTGGACTGAGCTAGATATCTGGCAATACATCTACCTAGAAAACATCGATATTCCGCAACTTTACCTTTCTAAGCCTCGCCCTGTCGTTGAGCGCGACGGCGTTCTTATTATGGTTGACGACGACCGTATGCCGCTAGAAGAAGGTGAAGTACCAGAGATGCGCTCTGTGCGTTTCCGTACTCTTGGCTGTTACCCACTTACCGGTGCGGTAGAATCAGAAGCAGCTACCCTACCTGAAGTTATCCAAGAAATGCTGCTTACCAAGACGTCTGAACGTCAGGGCCGAGTTATCGACCATGACAGCGCAGGCTCTATGGAGAAGAAGAAAATGGAAGGGTACTTCTAATGGCCACCGACAACGTTGTTTGGCATAAACACGAAGTAAACAAGACCACCCGCTCTGAAAAGCTTGGTCAAACGCCTCGTGTATTCTGGCTAACGGGTTTAAGCGGCTCTGGTAAATCGACATTAGCCAACCTGCTTGAGAAAAAGCTTCACGAGCAGAACAAGCACACCTATCTGCTTGACGGCGACAACGTGCGCCACGGTCTGTGTGGCGATTTAGGTTTCAGCGATAAAGATCGCGTTGAAAACATTCGCCGCATTAGCGAAGTCGCAAAACTTTTTGTCGATGCCGGTACCATTGTGCTTACCGCTTTTATCTCGCCTTTCAAAGCCGACCGCGATTATTGCCGCAGCTTAATGGAAGACGGAGAGTTTGTAGAAGTGTTTGTCGATACACCTCTTGAAGTGTGTGAAAAACGCGACCCGAAAGGGCTATACAAGAAAGCGCGTAGCGGTGAAATTAAGGACTTCACAGGTATTGATTCAGCCTATGAAGCACCTGAAGCGCCAGAAGTACACTTAACCTATCAGGATGAACCAGCAGAGCAAACCGCTGAGCGATTGTATGCTTTGCTTCAAGAAAAGGGATTGGTGTAATGACACAGCCTTTAAATAGTCTTGCACAGAAAGTGCTAGCTATCGCCAAAGAAGCCGGCGATAAGATAATGGCCATTTACGAGAAAGACTTCGCCATTTATGAAAAGCAGGATACCAGCCCGCTAACAGAAGCTGACCTTGCCGCACATAACGTAATCGTTGACGCCCTTGAAGCTGAATCTAACCTACCGATTCTTTCTGAAGAGTCAGCAGATATTTCATGGGAAGAGCGCAAAACGTGGTCGTCATACTGGCTGGTAGACCCGCTAGACGGCACTAAAGAGTTTATTAAGAAAAACGGTGAGTTTACGGTAAATATTGCACTTATCGAAAACGGTAAACCGACCATGGGTGTGGTTTACGCGCCAGCACTAAACAAAAGCTATGTAGGTATTGTTGGTGAAGGTGCGTGGACTGAAGTAAATGGCGAATTTTCCGCTATTTCTGCGCGCAAGCACGATGGTGCCGAAGTGTGGAAAGTGGTAGGTAGTCGTTCTCACCAAAGCCCAGAAATTCAGAATTTATTGGCACAGCTTAAAGGTGAAACCGAGCTTGTGGCGATGGGTAGCTCACTGAAGCTTTGCTTGGTGGCTGAGGGCGAAGCACATCTTTACCCTCGATTAGGCCCAACATCTGAATGGGATACGGGAGCAGCGCACGCCGTCGCATTAGCGGCAGGCGCAAACGTAACCGTACTAGACCCTGGAAACCCATTAGATGACAACGCTGACGCTCTTACGTACAACCAAAAAGAGTCTGTGTTAAACCCCTTTTTCCTTGTGAGCGCATAACATGAACAACGAAAACGAATTATTAAGACAGGATATACTGTCTTACCTTGAGCAACACGAAAAGAAAGACATGCTACGTTTCCTTACCTGCGGTAGCGTAGACGACGGCAAAAGTACCCTTATTGGTCGCTTACTTCACGATTCTAAAATGATTTATGAAGACCAACTTGCCGCTATCACTAAAGACAGTAAAAAAGTGGGCACTACCGGCGAGAAAGTTGACCTTGCCCTTCTTGTAGACGGTCTTCAGTCTGAGCGTGAGCAAGGGATTACTATCGACGTAGCCTATCGCTACTTCTCTACTGACAAGCGTAAGTTTATTATCGCTGATACTCCGGGGCACGAGCAGTACACTCGTAACATGGTAACCGGTGCGTCAACATGCGACCTTGCTATTATTCTTGTTGATGCTCGCGGCGGCGTTAAGGTACAAACGAAACGTCACTCGTTCCTGGTTTCTCTTCTAGGTATAAAACACGTTATTGTTGCTATCAACAAAATGGACTTGATGGACTATTCAGAAGAAGTGTACAAGCAAATTCAGGAAGACTACCTGAAGTTTGCTGAGCAGCTTGATATTCCTGACATTCAGTTCGTACCTATTTCAGCACTTGAAGGCGACAACGTAGTAGGTAAGAGCGAAAAGACACCATGGTTTGACGGCACGCCACTTATGGAAATGTTGGAAAACATTGAAATTGGTGAAGACGATAACTTAGAAGATTTTCGCTTCCCTGTACAATACGTTAACCGTCCTAACTTAGATTTCCGCGGCTTTGCGGGTACCGTGGTATCTGGCCAAGTTGCACCTGGTGATGAAGTAACGGCACTTCCTTCTGGTAAGAAATCAAAGGTGAAGCAAGTCGTTACGTTTGAAGGCGACCAAGAGCGCGCTTATGTACCTCAAGCAGTAACGTTAACGCTAGAAGATGAAATTGACATCTCTCGTGGCGATATGATTGTAAAATCAGACAACTTGCCACTGCTTAACACGCAATTTAAAACTCACCTCGTGTGGATGTCTGAAGAGCCGCTAATGCCAAACAAGCAATACTTGTTTAAGTTCGCGACTAAATCAACGCCAGGGGTAGTTGCTCATATCGATAATCAAATTGATGTGAACACGTTGGAAGAAACGGATGCCATGCACTTAAATCTTAACGAGATTGGTGTAGTAGACGTTAAGTTTACTCAACCTGTTGCCTGCGACCCGTATAAGCGCAACCGCCCTACCGGTTCATTCATCGTCATAGATCGCTTGACCAACGGAACCGTTGGTGCAGGTATGATCATTGACGAAATTGCGGGTGACGCACAGCATACCTCACCAAACTTCTCTGAGTTCGAGCTTGAATTCAATGCACTAGTACGCAAGCACTTCCCGCATTGGAACTCTGTGGATATCAGTAAACTTTAAGCAGGACTGGAGCAATATGGATGTGACCCAGTTCATCGTACTGGCAGTATTTGCCGGTACGATATGCGCGCTGATCTTTACCAATCAGCGCCCTTCCACTGTGTTTTCTGGTGCAGTGTTAGCTTTACTGGTTACCCAGCAGTTATCTCTTGATGACATCTTGCTAAATTTAACAAACAAGGGTCTTATTACCCTTGTTTTGTTGCTTTTGGTAAGCAGTGCAATTGATAAAACAGCGTTAATAAAACGCCTAGGTAGGAAACTAGTAAGTGCTAACTTTACTCAATCCTATTGGCGCTTGTTTTCACTGACCTTTTTATCGTCTGCGCTTTTGAACAATACTGCTATTGTGGCAAGCCTTATTGGTCCAATTAAGCAAAACCAATATCATCCTGCCTCTCGATTACTGATCCCGCTCTCATACGCAGCTATTTTAGGCGGTACGGTCACCTTAATCGGTACGTCTACCAACCTGATCGTAGACAGCTTTTTGCAAGAGCACGGGCATCCAGGCTTTAACTTTTTTGACTTCACACTTTATGGCACCGTAGCGGGTTTAAGCTGTGGTCTACTCATGTTTTTGCTACTTCCTTTGCTACCTCATATTGGCAATAAGAGTAACAACTATCACGAGTATATGGTTGAAGCCGAAGTGGAGTCTGGTTCAGAACTCATAGGCAAAACCGTAGAACAAAACCATTTACGTAACTTACCAGAACTCTTTTTGGTAGAAGTGGTGCGCAATGGCAACCTGATATCTCCTGTGGGGCCTGACCTGGTCATTCTGGAAAACGACAAACTGATCTTCTCTGGCAACGTTCAAAAGCTTGATAACCTTAGCCACATAAAGGGGCTAAGCATGTTTGCTGAGACCGATGGGGTATTGCGTGAGAGCTTAACCGAGGTAGTTGTTGCCAATCGCGCTCAAGTTATTGGGCAAACCATTAAAAAACTTGGCTTTAGAGCCCTGTTTGATGCGGCTGTTGTAGCCATTCGCCGCGATGGAGAGCAGCTGTCAGGCAAGTTAGGAGAAATTAAGCTTCAAGCAGGTGACTTCTTACTTTTAGCTACAGGCCCAGACTTTGCGACTCGTCAAAATTTAAATAAAAACTTTTTTATTTTGTCAGAGCAAAAAATCGCCCGCCCACTAACCAACAAGCAAGAGTGGATTACCCTTGGCGGCTTCCTTTCCACGGTGTTATTGGCTGCAACTAATGTCATTTCACTGGCTATTGGTCTGCTGTTTTTAGCCGCTGTGCTAATTGGCGTAAGGGTAACGTCAAACGGCGAAATGAAGCGAAATTTACCGTTGAATTTGATTGTAGTGATTGTGGGCGCGCTAAGCCTGGCAACCGCATTAGAAAATTCAGGGGTTATAAATATAACCACCGAGGCACTTATGCCAGTGTTGTCGGGTACTGACTGGTTCATAGCATTGTTAGTCATCTACTTGCTAACACTGGTTTTAACAGAGTTCGTTACCAACAACGCTGCTGCGGCACTAATGTTCCCGTTTGCCTACGGGTTAGTGCAAATCATTGGCGCACCGCTAATGCCATTTGCATTAGCGGTAGCATTTGCAGCAAGTGCCAGCTTTATTTCACCATTCGGCTATCAAACCAACTTGCTTGTTTATAATGCGGCGAATTATAAATTTTCGCATTTTATAAAAATTGGACTGCCTATTTCGCTGTTGTATAGCACCATAGTTTTGACACTGCTTAATATTACTTATTTGTAAGGTTTTGCGGCGCGTTTTGAGAGGACATAGAAAATCACCAAAGATAGAGCAGCAATCAGTAGGATTACGTAAAGGGAAGCGAACGCTTCCCTTTTTTTATTTATAACCTTTCAATACATTCATTTTCTCTTACAAATATCAAGATGTTGTGCTGTACAACACCTGTAGCCAACAGTAATCTATAACTCAATTTATTGCCTGCCTGTTGGCAAGCTAACAATGACTCATGGCTTTACCCAGAGCCTGAGTAATAAGAAAAACGAAATAGGAGCAAGGGATGCACAATGTGACGAACCCCTTTCAAGCGTGTAACGATATTTTCTTCAAGCCTAATGGCGTATTTAAAGCAGTAGGTGAAAACAACAATTGGAGCTGGATGCCATTTATTTTGATCATGGCAATTTCGCTTGTTTCCCAGTACTTGTATGTAAACTTCGTTGACATTGAATGGTTCGCTCAGATGAATATTGCCGCGCAAGGGGATATGAGTCCGGCAGAAGAAGAGCAAATGAAGGCCTTCTTCACCAGGGATGCATTGCTTTGGTCATCGGTTATAGGTGCCTTTTTTATTCCTATTATCGTAAACGCCATTTACGCCGTGTACGTGAATTTAATGACCCGCTCTGACGACAGCCATGTGTATGGCTTTACTGACTGGTATGGTTTCGCTTGGTGGCTTTCAATGCCTTATGTGCTTACTGGTTTGGTGGGTGTTGCTTTGCTGTTGTTCGCAGGCGACCATCAAGTAGCGCCATCAATTTTATCGCCAGCGTCTCTTGGGTATATTGCGAATATCCCGATGGACTCGCCTTGGTACGCTTTCGGCCAGGCGTTAAGGGTAGAGCTATTCTGGGGCATTTATTTAGCCACCGTAGGCATTACTCAATGGACCGCCTTTTCTCTTAAAAAAGCGGCATTAATTGCAAGTGCACCTTATATTGTTATCTACGGCATCTGGTTGATTGCCCTCGCCTTGTTCTAATTAACCTTGCGAATGTAACGCGCCCACTATACGAAAAGTGCGCTGTGCTATTAATACAGTAGTTATGAATATAATGTTTGTGATTACCGTGTTTTAGTACAGCGTTTCTATAAACTGGCCGCGCAGCCTTACTTTAAAAAGACGCACCCTTTCATTTCTTTCACTACCCATGAATAGCATCATTGCCGCTTTTGTCGTCACACGAAGTATCATTATACCATATATGGTATTACACCCACAGCGGCAGCTGTTTCGTTGGCTTAGCCCCTTGTCGTAACGGCCTGAAATAATCTTTATTTTGATAAAACTTCGCATCCTGCGGTGAATGCCATAAAGGCACGCCTAACAAAGGAAGGGGCTTTAAGAGCGGTGTGATCTGAAAAGCATCGAGTGCTGAAATTCGGGCTGACATTGCATCGTCGAGTACGGCGCGTTGTTGCCATTTATCGAGCTCACTAAATCCTTGAGGCACTGAAACCGCGAGCCACTTTCCAGTAAGCCCAATAAACGGGTTCAGCATCATTTCTAAATTCGCATGCCCAAATACATAGGGCGTTACTTCAGCATGCCAACGCCCTCGATTTGCTAGAAATACCTGTTCCCATTCATGGGTGGCCAGTTGCTGTAGGAAAACTTCTAGCGATTCAACGCCACTTGGTCTGAGCTCTTCTATCGCTAGCACCACGCCACATTCATCAAAGTGGGTAATCCGATTGCGACGTGCGGTGCGAGGGTTTACGCCGTACGCCTCGATATCGCTTATATGCAGTTCATTTAATAAGGATTTTGTTTTGGGAAATTGCAGCCAGATCAGTGCATTAAACAAATCGTGCCAGCTTTGCTCTCTGGTAGGGACAACCCCATCTTCACTAATAATCGTTTCATAGTAACGCTGTTCATCTTCTGAAAACTGACTCTGTCCTTTAAATACAGGCCCCGTCCATTGCTTGTGATATCTAGATGTAAGTTCATTAAGCACATCAGGAGATGGAAACTTACTATGACTCGTTAAACCGAGTTCATCTAAAAGAATGGTTACAGGATAACTTGCGTGTTTTTTTAAGTAGTCTTTACAGAAAGGGATTGAGTCTGATTGCATATCAACTATTGGTTCGCTCTGGGGTTTTCTCTATACTGAGCAAGTATTGTAGAGCAAACAGAGACTAACAATGAAAAAAATGTTTTTGCCATTGCTTGTACCTACCCTTCTGGGCGTAAGTGCTTGCACACCTAACAACGACAGCGCGTCACAAAATCAGTCTGCGAAAAAAGAGATGCCTGTGGCGTCTAACTTTGACAGTGTTTACAACAATATTTCAGACGCCGATATTCGCGAGCCATTAAAGGTACTGTCTTCAGATGAGTTTGAGGGCCGTTTACCGACGACTGAAGGCGAAAAGAAAACCATTGAATACTTGGTTAGTGAATTTACCAAAGCGGGACTTAAACCGGGTAACGGGGATAGCTTTTTACAAAAAGTAGCCCTTATGGAAATTACTGCTGACCCAGATATGACCATGACTATTGGCGACAATAACTTCGCGTATAAAGAGCAAATGGTTGCCTCTTCTAAGCGAGAACAGAGCTCAGTGTCGCTCGAAGATTCAGAATTAGTCTTCGTTGGCTATGGTGTGAATGCACCAGAGTACGACTGGAACGACTACGAAGGGTTAGATGTTGAAGGCAAAACCGTCGTCATGCTAATTAATGACCCGGGATTTGAAAATCCAGAAAGTGGTAAGTTTCAAGGCACAACGATGACCTACTACGGTCGTTGGAGCTACAAATATGAAGAAGCGAGCCGTCAGGGCGCTGCTGGCGCCATTATTGTTCACGAAACAGCCCCTGCCTCTTACGGCTGGTCAGTTGTTGCTAACAGCTGGAGCGGTCCGCAGTACGGCCTAGTAAGTGCCGACAAAGGAGCAAGTCGTGTGGCTGTTGAAGGTTGGTTAACGTTAGATGCGGCGAAAAAAGTGTTTGCTGATGCAGGGCTCGACTTTGACCAAGAGAAAGCAAACGCCATGCAAGGTCCTTACAACAAAGCAATGGATATCAAAGCATCGGTTACGGTTAACA
Organism: Alteromonas sp. MmMcT2-2; assembly: GCF_022348305.1. NCBI lineage: Bacteria > Pseudomonadati > Pseudomonadota > Gammaproteobacteria > Alteromonadales > Alteromonadaceae > Alteromonas > Alteromonas sp. MmMcT2-2. Next base: position 5,452 of record NZ_JAKRFA010000011.1, on the reverse strand, counting down.
ACACCTTCAAAAAGTCAGAGAGCAACAACGTTATCGCGACTCTGCCGAGCGAAGAGTTTCCTGATGAGCATATTATCTACACGGCACATTGGGATCATTTAGGTAAAGACGAGAGCAAAGAAGGCGACCAAATCTATAATGGCGCTCATGATAATGCGACGGGCACTGCGGCTATTCTAGCCATGGCCAAAGCATACTCAGAGTTGACGCCTGCACCAAAACGCTCTGTATCATTTTTAGTAGTAACTGCTGAAGAGCAAGGGCTGTTAGGCAGTAAATATTATGCAAGCAATCCTGTTATTCCGATTGAAAATACGGTTGCTAATATCAACATGGACGCAATGAACGTATTAGGTAAAACCAAAAACGTTGCCGTTGTAGGCATGGGTAAGTCAGAAATGGAAGACTATCTTGAAGCCGCTGCGGCTAAGCAAGGCCGTACACTGACTCAGGAAGACAGACCAGAAGCTGGGTACTACTACCGCTCAGATCATTTCAGCTTTGCCAAGCAAGGTGTTCCAGCACTGTACGCTGAAGGCGGAAATGAACCAGCAGATGAAGAGACAGCCAAATACAGAAAACGTATGAATGTCATTGTTACGGGCTGCTATCACCAAGTGTGCGATCAGTATCGTGACGATTGGGATTTAAGCGGTATCGTACAAGACACGCAAATGCTGTTTGATGTGGGTGTAGGTGTTGCAAATGCAGAGGCTTGGCCGAAGTGGAATGAAGCAAGCGAGTTCCAGCGCCAAAACTAAAACACTTTGACGTAAAAACGCAAAGAAGGCCGCGTCTTCTTTATCGTTAATAAAGGGTTTCTTCCTGAAACCCTTTTTTATGACCCGCATTAATTTACTACCCTCTATATTTGAACTCACTTCCCTCTATATTAAGCACTGCTTACCGCATTCATAAGCTTACCTTTGCATGGAATTAGGATAAAAATGTTAATAAACGGCTATTTTGGGATAAATGGAATAAGAATTTCCATTTTCTCATCATAATGTACTTGCAATTTCCTGTCAGACTGGCACATTCAGGGGCACGCGAATAAGAATAACAACAAATCATCGCCCACTCGTACGCGAGTACCGACAGAAAAAACTTCTATTATTTTTTTCAACAAGTGAACAGAGAGAATCCGTTATATGTGTGGTATTTTCGGTATCCTTGATATCAAAACCGATGTGTCTGAACTCAGAACCCAAGCCCTCGATTTATCAAAACTTTTGCGCCACCGTGGCCCTGACTGGTCGGGTATCTGGAATAATGACAATACCATTCTTTGTCACGAAAGATTGGCGATTGTCGACGTTGATACAGGGGCGCAGCCTCTTATCAGCCAAAACGATAAACAAATTCTTGCCGTTAACGGCGAGATTTACAACCACAAGCAACTTGCTGCTAATCTAGATGAGCCGTACCCATTTAAAACCCGTTCTGATTGCGAAGTTATTCTTCCGCTTTTTCAGCAAAAAGGCATCGACTTTATCGATGAACTAGAGGGTATGTTTGCGTTCATTCTATACGATGAAGAACAAGACGCTTACCTTATTGCCCGCGACCATATTGGTATTATTCCGCTTTATACCGGTTACGATGAACACGGTAACTTCTATGTTTCATCTGAAATGAAAGCGTTAGCAGGCGTATGTAAGACAATCAGTGAGTTCCCTCCTGGCCACTACCTGTGGAGCAAAGAAGGTAAAATCACCAAGTACTACAAACGCGACTGGATGGAATACGACAACGTAAAAGACAACACCAGCAACCTAGAAGAGCTACGTGTAGCATTCGAGAAAGCTGTGAAGTCACACATGATGTCTGACGTTCCCTACGCTGTACTTCTATCGGGCGGTTTGGACTCTTCACTGGTTTCAGCTGTCGCTGCGCAGTACGTTGCAAAGCGCGTTGAAGACGAAGACAAGACAGATGCATGGTGGCCTCGCCTGCACAGTTTTGCTGTAGGTCTTGAAGGAGCACCTGACCTTAAGGCAGCGAAGAAAGTGGCCGACATGATTGGCACCGTACACCATGAAATTCACTTTACCATTCAAGAAGGTTTAGATGCCATCCGTGATGTTATCTATCACTTGGAAACCTACGATACAACAACGATCCGCGCCGCTACTCCAATGTACTTAATGACACGCAAGATTAAAGCGATGGGCATTAAAATGGTGCTATCGGGTGAAGGTTCTGACGAAATTTTTGGTGGTTACCTATATTTCCATAAAGCGCCAAACGCCAAAGAATTCCACGAAGAAACGGTACGTAAACTTGATCGTCTACATATGTTTGACTGTGCGCGTGCTAACAAAGCCACATCAGCATGGGGTGTAGAAGCTCGTGTACCATTCTTAGATAAGAACTTCATTGACGTAGCTATGCGTTTAAACCCACAAGACAAAATGTGTCTAGATGGAAAAATGGAGAAGTGGATCCTTCGTAAAGCGTTTGATAACGGCGAAACCCTTCCAGCAGAAGTACTGTGGCGTCAAAAAGAGCAGTTTGGTGATGGTGTAGGTTATTCTTGGATTGATTCAATTCGCGATTTCGTTGAAAACGAAGTGACTGATCAGCAACTTGCAACAGCGGAATTCCGCTTCCCAGTTAACACACCAGACACCAAAGAAGGCTACTACTACCGCACTATTTTCGAGAGCTACTTTCCTCAAGAAAGTGCAGCGCGCTGTGTGCCAGGCGGTAAATCTATTGCGTGTAGTACAGCAGAAGCACTTGAGTGGGATGAGAGCTTTAAAAACAACGCAGATCCTTCTGGCCGTTCGATGAAAGGCGTCCACGCTGGCGAGTCTTAATAGACAATCGTACAAGCAGAGCTAACATTTAAAAAAACGCGGCCTAAGCCGCGTTTTTTATAGTCTATTTATTCTTTTGAAGCTTCTGTTTTTGGTTTATACCATAAAGCAGAATTAGTAAGAGGGGTCTCAATGGGTAATAACGGATTTTCGAGAGTGAAAATTTTACGCTCATTAACTCCTAAAGAGGCTAAGATTGGGGCGTACGTAGATTCAAATAACGCATCAAAAGAGCCATCTTCAATGGCTCTGTTAAGGCCTGTTTCAATAAGATTCGCTAACGTCTTGTTACTTGAACTTACAAAGTAATACATAGCGGTGGGGTAATACAGCGCCATTGAAGGCTCAAGGTAAAGGTTGTTACGACGACCTTCCACCTCCAGCTCTGCGTCCACTTCCATAACAGAACGAGGAAAGAAGTCTCCTTTACCTTGTTTAATCATGTCATACGCTTCGCGAAACTCAGGCACAGTAAACACGTTAAACCCGTTGGCTTGAAGAATTTTGGTGTCCGGCCATTCTTCACCCTGAATGGGTATAAGTTTACGCATGTCAGTCAGCGATAATACATCATCGAACTTCGTCTTTTTATTTTCGTTAATAACGAAAACACGAAGACCTATAAGCCCTTTTGCGATTGGAATACGAATGGGGGTCAATTCCTTTTCGCGTTGGCTGTCCGTCATACTCCATACTACGTTAACTTCTCTGTTTTCACGTAGCTGACGCATCGCTTTGCCCGTCAGCAATATACGATCAGAAGGGCGTAGCTCATAATTTACGCCGGTTTTATCGAGCGCAAGTTTAAGCAGTGCTATCGGATATTGAGCACGGGCATCTGAGTCGTCAATAGGACGCGGATAAGTGATTGTCCAAGTAGCGGCCTCAACCATTGATGCAGCAGTAAAAGAACATAAAGCGACGGCCGCTATCACGGCTTTTTTTAGCAGATTAAAGCTATGCATCTTCTTTATGTCCTTTGTTAATTTGATTACTTAAGCGCAAGACGTGTTTGCCACAAAGCCGGCGCGTTTCAAACACTTATTCAATACCAATGTATTTATGTGTTTGTAAAGATAGCCGCCAGTTACGTTCAATACAAGTACGCACTGCAAGTTCTGTGGCTCTCTTTTGCTGGCTAATTGGTTGTAAACAAACCTGTTTTCCGTCTAATGACGATACATTAGCAAGCAGCGCATCAAGCTCGTCAATATGCTTTTGCATTGCGATGGGGTGCTTGATTTCATTCGCTCTTTCAAGGGCACTTACTAAGACGTCATATCCGCCTTTCATGTTTATTTTAGGAGAAACCGTCACATACGTACGCGTGTTACAAAGTACCTCAAAAGTACCGCTGGTCTCTATTTGTGTTGTGTATCCGTTGTCGTGAAGTAGGCTCGTCAGAGGACGTAGGTCGTACATACATGGCTCACCGCCGGTAATAACCACATGCTTTGCCACATAGCCTTGTTTCTCAAACTCAGCCAGCAAAGCCTCCTCACTGGAGATGAAATAGGTTTCAGACTCTTCGCCTTTTGTGATCACAGCTTGTGGCGACACACTCAAGTCAGGCTTAATTTCCCACGTATGTTTTGTATCACACCATGGACAGCCCACAGGACAGCCTTGTAAACGAACAAAGATAGAGGGAATACCAGTGTGAGCACCTTCACCCTGGATAGTTTCAAACATCTCATTGATGTTTAATGTGGACATTACAGACAATTTGACACCCTTTAACGATTGTATGTTGGGATTTTACCAAGGATCACATAAAATTCGGGCATAATTTCTTAAATCTTCGAAAAACTATGTCAGAAAACGTTGTTGTTATCTATTCAGGAGGCATGGACTCCTTCACAGTGCTGCATAAGGCGCTAAAAGCAGGCAAAAAAGTTCATGCACTGAGCTTTAACTACGGACAACGCCACAAGAAAGAACTCGATTATGCTGCCAACGTGTGTAATTCGCTTAACGTTCCCCACAAAATTGTAGATATTAGCGCCATAAATACGCTCATAGGGGGTTCAGCGTTAACCTCAGATATCGAAGTTCCAGAAGGCCACTATGAAGAGCCAAGCATGAAACAAACCGTGGTGCCCAATCGCAACATGATTTTGTTATCGCTGGCCGTTGGCTACGCGGTCAGTTTAGACGCTAACGAAGTATACTATGGCGCTCACTCTGGCGATCATGCCATTTACCCAGACTGCCGCCCTGAGTTTGTTCATAAAATGAATGATGTGTGCGGCATTGCGAATTATACACCGGTTACGATTATGACGCCTTATATCGACGACAGCAAAACCGCTATCTTGACCGATGGTCTGTCAATGGGACTGGATTACGGCCAAACGTGGACCTGTTACAACGGCAGAGAAAAAGCATGCGGAAAATGCGGTGCGTGCGAAGAGCGCTTAGAGGCGTTCAAGGAAAATAACGCCGTCGATCCTCTAGAATACGAATAGCGTAATCTGAAATAAAAACACCTCTTATTGTTTATAAGCGCTTTATTCCAAGCGTTTATAAACAATAATACCAATTGCATTAATTAATTGACCAACTTTATCCACTCTCTCCAACAGAGATTTTTGACTCGTTCAACATCCGCAATGAATGTATTCCAAGCG
>NZ_JAKRFA010000002.1:0-204606 GCF_022348305.1 Alteromonas sp. MmMcT2-2 | reverse complement strand
GTTGTCATTCCATTACCTTGGACTCAGGGCTGTCGCTTGTCGAATACGATTTACTATGCGACAGTGGAAAGCTGCACTCAAATGGTACAGCTCCATAGTCGACGGGGCCTGGACCGCAGGCACATGGAATTAAATTCGTGGGGATCCCTCAGGGTCAGAGTACATTTAATTTGGGGTCAGAGTACATTACTCAAATGACGGGGTCAGAGTACTTTAATTATGTTTGTCATCTTTTTAGCATCAGAATGGCTAACGTAGGGCACCAACATAAAACGGGGTCAAAACTTACTCTGGCCCGATAGCTTAAAAAAGTACTCTGACCCCAATTTTCAGATGAGCTCTGCAACACTCTTTAAATAGGCTTTTTGAAGTGGCGTGAAATCCCACTCATTCAAAGCTTCATTAAATTCAAAATTACCCACGCGGCCTCGCCAGCGTTTGTTAGGCACTGCAGACCAGTTTTTCATATACACCAGCTTTCCATGAAGGCAGTGCAACACTTTAATTTGTGGTGATTTGGTATCGGCGTAAGTTACTTTCTCAGAGACAATAGCGCCTTCTTCACAATCTTGGTCGAAAAACACAAAGCCGCGATAGCTGCCGCTTTCTGTAATAGTAATGAGCGATGCATATTCTTTGCTCTTAGATACTTTTCTCAGCGCAGGCAAATAGCCATCGACTCGTTTTATTTGAAGCCCCTGAGATTTGTTGTGCCATTGCCATCCTGAGCTGCCCATAAAAGAAAGCTCGTTATTTTTATCGTTGAAATGGCTTAATGTTTCAAAGGTTTTCCAAGACGCAAAAGTGATAATGCACAGCATTAAAAAACCAGTAATGAAGATGAGTGGCTTTGCCATGTCTCAAGCCCTTTGCATTAGACAAACGTTTGTCTCTTTAGTTACAGACAAAGATCTAAGCTAGACTTCCATTGCAAAAAAGTAATACGCAGAGAGACAAATGTGCTGTGACCTTAAAGCGTCCTTGTGCTGGCTTAATAACAGGCGAGACGCCGCTTAACGCTTACCTGACATTAAATACAGCGACCTAAAAAGCCTCGCGTATTCATTGTCTCGATGTCACCACATCAATACATCCTAAGCATGAAACTAATTTTGGACAATGATTCAGTAATTACGATTAGAACTATCTATTTTGTTCGCTTTAATTGTTTTGTTGAATCAGCGACTATCTGTTTAAACGAAAAGCGTGATTAACACCATTTCTTTAATCACACACTGACACCCAATTTTAGTAAGACTAAAAATCGGTGAGAAATAAACAGAAGGAATTCGCAATGAGTAAGTGTCCATTTTCAGGTGCAGCTATAAAACCTACTACGCTAACGTCTAGCAATGGTGCGCCCGTTGCCAATGATAATCAGAGTCGAACAGCGGGGCCACGCGGGCCGGTGACTTTCGACAACCATTATTTGTTTGAGAAGCTTGCGCACTTTAATCGCGAGCGAATTCCAGAGCGCGTAGTTCACGCAAGGGGCAGTGCTGCGTATGGCACCTTTACGCTAACTAAAAGCTTATCTGACTACACGATCGCAGACTTCCTGCAGAAAGAAGGGCAGAAAACCGATGTGTTTTTGCGCTTTTCTACCGTAGGTGGTGGTCAGGATTCAAGTGACTATGCCCGTGATCCTCGTGGTTTCTCAGTGAAGTTTTATACCGAACAGGGAAACTGGGACATGGTAGGAAATAATACCCCGGTATTCTTCTTACGAGATGGCATCAAGTTTCCTGACTTCATTCACAGTCAAAAGAAAAACCCGCGTACGAACTTGCCGGATCCGCAGGCCGTGTACGAGTTTTGGGCGAACAACCCTCAGTCATTACACCAATCGACAATCTTGATGTCTGATCGCGGTATTCCACTTTCATATCGTCATGTGAATGGCTATAGCTCTCATACGTTGAGTTTCTGGAATAACGCAGGCGAACGCTATTGGGTGAAATGGCACTTTAAAACTAACCAAGGTATTAAAACGCTAACTAGCGAAGAAGCGGCAAAGATGCCTGCTTATGGCGCTCAGCAAGACTTGGTCGAAAGCATTGATAACGGAGAATTTCCATCGTGGACCGTGAATGTGCAGATTATGACTGAAGAGGAAGCGCGTAATTACCACATTAACCCGTTTGATCTAACGAAGGTGTGGCCTCACAGCGACTTTCCATTAATTGAAGTAGGGCAGTTGGAGTTAAACCGTAATGTTGATAACTACTTTGCAGAAACTGAGCAAGCAGCGTTCGCGCCGAGCAATTTGGTACCGGGTATTGGTGCGTCGCCAGACAGAATGCTTCAAGCGCGACTAATTGGATATCAAGATGCGCACAGATACCGTATTGGTGCAAACTACAACCAAATACCGGTAAACGCGCCGCGTTGTCCAGTGCACAATTATCAACGAGATGGAGCCTTTGCGGGAATTAACCCAGCACTTGCAGGAAGTGGAGCCAACTTCTATCCAAATAATCGCGCGCGAGTTGGTGAGCCGGCTGAAGCACCAGAGGTTCAAGAGCCGCCTATGCCGCTAGAGCAAGACGCATGGTTAGATATTTACGATAACCGTGACGAAGATAACTACTCACAGGCCGGTGACCTTTACCGCATTATGAGTGAAGATCAAAAACAGCAGCTGGTAAACAACATTGCTGACGGCTTAAGCCAAGCTACTAAGGACGTTCAAGAGGCAATGTTCGTTCAATACGACCTAGCTGATAGCGACTATGGTGAACGGGTGAGAAAAGCGGTAGCAAATAAATAGTAATTGTGGGGGAATCAGAGTTAATTAATGAAAATTACTCTGATTCTTTGTATTCGAGAAATATTTACAATTTTAAAGGTAAGAAAGCCTGAATATTTTGAAATAAGAGTCACGGCAGCGATAAAACGCATTTCCTTTCATTAACTATAATCAGCCTGTAAGCCTTATGGGCTGCGTGATAGCTAATATCAAGTCTCAAATAGGCCCATGGTTTGCTACTAGAATACTGAACGACTTTGAATGATGAAATAAGGAGATACATTATGTTACGTTGGGCTTTAATATTTTTAGTTGTCGCATTAATTGCTGCGGTTTTAGGATTTGGTGGAATCGCTGGCTCTGCAGCGGGTATTGCCAAAATTATATTTGGTGTTTTCGTTATTTTACTGATTATTTCAGTTGTCATGAATTTGGTTAGGGGCAAAAGTTGAATCACTGCCTGATCTAAACTTCATATTACGAATAGAAAAAGACAGCTGTTAGTCGTTTGGTAGTAGGCGGCTGTTTTTTATCTTTAGCCACATCAGCGGACAAAACTAATGGAGGCTACCGTGAGTAATAAACAGTTCATTACGAACGTAGGCATTGGACTCGCCGCAGCGTCTGCAGGAATTCTTGCGAGAAAAACGCTGCAAAAGTCTTGGGAAAAGGTAATTGATCAACCTGCATCTAAAGATAAACAAAGTGAAAATACAGACCTTAAAGAAGCCGTTACTTGGGCTGTGGTGTCTGGCATTGGAGCAGGTCTTGCACGGATGGCTGTTCAATATGCACTGGACAAGCGTAATCCAAAGTAGCACAACAAAGTTGTGCTGTTGAGTTGCTATACGGGCGAAAACGTGCAGGCGAATGGCTTGAAGCGCACGTTCTTTCCAATTGTTCCAAGTAAAACGGTTACTAATTTCGTGCTGATACAACGTATTCTCTAAGTAAGTATTGTTAGCAAACAGAATCACGTTGTCACGATGCCGCAACAACGTGTTGACTCACACATACTGATTAAAATAATCGGTAACCTTAGGCCATAAATGGTGACATTTACGGGAAAAAAACTTCATGTGACCTATTTCTTTTACGTCACAGGCCTGTGGATCTAGCTCCTCAACTTCTGCTTCCATATTGGGGAAAACGCTAATCATATCGTGAACGTTATGAATATTAGCAATATCGTCGTCGCTGGCGAGCAGCCATTTAGAAGGTATCTGAATGGTGTTGTAGTGGTGCTCGTTAACATCACTGCCAAAGCCTGTTTTTACGTAGCCTTTACCGTTACACCATTTTTGCCACTGGCGGGCCACTTTTTTAGGTAGTGGCTCTCCCATGCCTACCCACTGAGATTTAGTATGGCCGAACAGTAAATTACTCACGGGAATGTAGAAATTCATGAAGAAATGGGCTTTTAGCAAATAGCTTTTACGCATGTTTCTCAGACTGCCCGAAGAGCTACCAAAATTACAAAAGGCAGTAAGGTCGTGCACATTATGCATCAAACCCAGCAGCTGACCACCTGCACTATGACCAACAAGAAAGTAGGGGACGTTAGGGAAATGAATTTTCAATGTCTCTAGCACCGCTGGCATATCTTGCTCGCCCCATGTTACCAACGTCGCATCGCTTTGTTTAACGCTGCTTTTTACCGAACCGCCAATACCTCTGTTATCGAAGGTGATAACACCAAAGCCTTGTTCACATAAATAGGCGGCAAAAGCGCTGTAGAATTGCCGTTTTATACCCGTTGCAGGGCCAATCATAACTGCAGCTTTAGGGGAAGTGGTTGGAGAGAAAAGGGAAGCTGCAAGCGGCGTGTTATCCGCACAGACAATGGTGATATCTTCTACTTGGATGCTAGTGGCGGTAGCGTATTGCTTTGAAGTGCTCGACATGGAAAGTCTCGTGAACTCATCTGGTCAAACCAGTAAACCTTTTGCATGAATAAAATGCAATATTTTGACTATTTATTTTGCTGATAATTGGTGCTAAGCGAAAAGGTATGTGCGCTGAACACGCAAATGCTATCGCGTAGCTGGGATAAGTACGCCATAGCATCCACGCTTTAAAAAAGATTTCCTCACACGCTCAAAGTGAACACCTTAGAATTACGCTGGAAGTTATACAGCTCTTTCTTTACAGCAGGTAGCGCACTAATGTCTGCAGGTTCAAACCCTTGCTCCAAAAACCAGTGTGCGGTAACTGTGGTCAGTACAAAAATGCTGTTAATACCGGCTTCTTTAGCCCGGGCGCGCACTTCATCTAGAATCCGTTCGCCACGGTTTTTACCGCGATAGTCCTGGTGAGTCGCCACGCAGGCTAACTCGGCACAGCCGTCTTCAGGGTATAAATATAAGGCTGCACAGGCGATGATCATGCCGTCGCGCACTATCACTATAAACTGGTTAATTTCGTTCTCTAAACGCTCACGAGAACGCTTCACTAACACGCCGCTTTCTTCTAGCGGTTTTATCAGCTTTAAGATACCGCCCACATCTTCAATAGTGGCTGCACGCAGTTGTTCATAATGGTGCTCCATAACTAGTGAACCCGTTCCGTCACGAGTAAACAGCTCTTGAAGCAAGGCGCCGTCTTTTTCAAAACTGATGCAGTGGGCACGAGGCACACCTGCAGCAACGCTGGTGGTAAGGGCACTTAACACCGTATCTTCGGTGGTAATGTCGCCTGCCATGATCAACTGCTCTAGTTGAGGGCGTTCAATGGTGCGAAGTAAACGACCTTCGCGGTTGTATACACCATCAAAATTCGAAAATACGATCAGCTTGTCAGCTTTAAGGGCTATAGCCGCCTGCGTAGCTACATCTTCGTGAGATAAGTTAAACACTTCTCCCGTTGATGAATAGCCCATAGGCGATAGCAGCACAATTGAGCCATCGTTTAAGTGGTCGTTAATGCCGGTCGTATCAATACGACGCACTAAACCGGTGTTTTCAAAATCAATGCCGCCTCGCACGCCCATTGGTTTGGCAACGACCAAGTTGCCCGAGCACACGCGTATTTGCGAGCCATGCATAGGCGAGTTTGGAAGCCCCATAGTAAGTAGAGCTTCTACCTGAGAGCGTACCGAGCCGGCGGCATCTTTAACGCACTCAAGGGTTTGCTTGTCGGTAATGCGTACACCGCTGTCAAAGCGACCTTCGATGTTGCGAAGGGCTACGCGCTGATCAATCTGAGGGCGGGCACCGTGCACTACGACCACGCGCACGCCCAAGCTGTTAAGCAGGGCAATGTCGTGAATAATATTAGGGAAATTAGGATGTTCGATGGCTTCGCCACCGAACATCAAAACGAAGGTCTTTCCCTGGTGAGCATTAATATAGGGCAGTGAACTGCGAAACAGTTTTATGCCGTCATGATGCGCTAATACCATCTAAGCAGTTCCTTGTCGCTACCCTTGCTTATCCAAGTCTTCCAGCTCTTGATACAGTGCTTTCGTCACGGTTTCTTTGCTGGTGCCGCCCAAGATATTGCGTTGATTCACGCCGTACTCTAGCTGAAGTACCGGGTATACGTCGTCTTCAATTTTGTCGCAAATAGCCTGCATGTCGCTGAGTGGTAAATCTTCAATGGCACAGCCTTTGTCGATGGCTTGAAGCACAACGCGTCCTGCAATATCGTGGCCTGTTCTAAACGGCACACCTTTACCTACCAGATAATCGGCAAGCTCAGTGGCGTTAGAGAACCCTTGGGTTGCTGCAACGCGACAGCGCTCTTCGTTTAGCTGTAGTGAATCAAGCACTTCGCTGGCAATACATAAACAAATATGCCACTGATTAACCGTATCGATAGCGCCTTCTTTGTCTTCTTGCATGTCTTTGTTGTAGGCAAGAGGAAGGCCTTTCATGGTAACTAGCAGGGCCTGCAATGAGCCAAACACACGGCCACATTTGCCGCGCATTAATTCAAGCGCATCAGGGTTTTTCTTCTGCGGCATAAGCGATGAACCAGAGGTTACACTATCGCCAAGCTGTAAGAATCCTGCTTCACCAGAGTTATAGAAAATCATGTCTTCGGCAAGACGTGACAAGTGCATCATGCTAGTGCTGGCTACAAATAAAAGCTCTAGCACAAAGTCTCTGTCCGACACAGCGTCAAGGCTGTTAAGGCATGGAGAATCAAAACCCAGTTCTTCAGCAATGGCGTGACGGTCTACAGGGAAGGTAGTACCTGCCAATGCGCCTGAACCTAAAGGGCACTGATTCATGCGTACTTTCAAGTCGTCTAAACGGCTTAAGTCACGCTTTAGCATTTCAACGTAAGCCAAGCACCAGTGTGCGAAGTGAATAGGCTGTGCACGTTGTAAGTGAGTGTAACCTGGGATGATCGCTTCTTGATGACGGCTAGCGGCATTCAGAAGCGATTTGATCACACCTAAAACATCAGCGCGAAGTGAGGCAATATGTTCACGTACCCACAAGCGAAAGTCGGTGGCAACCTGATCGTTTCGGCTACGCCCGGTATGAAGCTTACGACCAATGTCGCCAAGCTTCTCTATAAGCGCAGCTTCAACAAAGCTGTGAATGTCTTCTTCGCTAGATGCGTTAAAGTCTAATTCACCTGCATCAGCTTTCGCTTTTAACTCGCTCAATGCAGACTCAAGCTGGGCTTGTTCGTCAACGGTCAATACGCCTGCTTTTTGCAGTGCACGCGACCAACTGATAGAGCCTTGAATATCTTGGCTTGCCATAACTTGGTCAAACGGCAGCGAGTCGTTAACCTGTTTAAACATACTACTTGCACCGGATTCAAACCGGCCACCCCACAACGCCATGTGATGCTCCTTAAATGCTGTTCTGACTTAAGCTTTACTATTGTAGGTAAAGCTTATTGTTCACCTTGTTTTTTCAGTGCTTCGATACGACTTGAAAGGCTGAACAGGCGGATAAAGCCTTCAGCATGCTTCTGGTCGTAAACATCGTCAGCACCAAAGGTGGCAAAGTCTTCAGAGTAAAGGCTGTTCGGCGATTGACGCTGGGTAACTGTAGCTTGGCCTTTATATAGCTTAACCACGATATCGCCTGTTACTTTCTTCGCAAAAGAAGCTGCACCAGCTAATAGCGCATCGTTAAGGGCGGTGAACCAACGGCCGTCGTACATCACGTGTGAGAACTCAAGTCCAATCTGCTCACGGTATTTAAGCGCAGCTTTATCTAGCACCATAGTTTCTAGGGCTTTATACGCTTTAAGCAGTACGGTGCCTCCTGGCGTTTCATAACAGCCGCGTGACTTCATACCTACAAGGCGGTTCTCAACAATGTCGATACGTCCAACACCGTGTGCCGCAGCAACAGTATTAAGTTTAACTAGCGCTTGATAAGGCGATAGTGCCTCACCATCAACGTGAGTCAGTTTTCCTTCGTCAAAAGACAGGGTTACGCGCTCTGGAGTATCAGGTGCATCTTCAGGATCAACCGTCATGGTCCACACTTGCTTGGTAGGCTCTTGCCATGGATCTTCAAGCTCGCCGCCCTCGTGTGAGATGTGCCATGCGTTTGCATCACGGCTGTAAATTTTGGTTGCTGACGCTGTGGTTGGAATATTGCGCTCTGCTAGATAAGCCAATAGGTCTTCACGGCTTACCATATCCCACTCACGCCATGGCGCAATAACCGTAAGATCAGGGGCTAGGGCAGCAAAGGTGCTTTCAAAGCGAACCTGGTCGTTGCCTTTACCGGTACAGCCGTGGCATAGCGCGTCGGCACCTACTTTACGTGCAATCTCAACTTGCGCTTTGGCGATAACCGGGCGTGCCATTGACGTACCCAACAGGTATTCACCTTCGTAAACCGCACCTGTAGTAATAGTTGGGAAGATATATTCGCTTACGAACTCTTCTTTTAAATCAACAATGTGGCATTCGCTTGCGCCAGATGCGATAGCTTTTTCGTGAAGACCTTCTAGTTCTTCATCACCTTGACCCACATCTGCTGCAAACGCGACAACTTCACAGCCATAGTTTTCTTTAAGCCATGGAATGATGGCTGATGTATCAAGCCCGCCTGAATAGGCCAGCACGATTTTTTTAACGTTTTGCATCTAAATAATCCTTCTAAGCGTCTTTTTAGGCGTCTTTTTAAGCGCTAAGTAATTGAGTAAGAATGGCGTTTTGGCCATGCATTCTATTTTCAGCTTGCTGCATTAATAGCGATTTATCGCTATCAATCAACGAGCCCGTAATTTCTAAATCGCGATGGGCAGGTTGGCAGTGCATAACGTAGCTAGCACCGGTTGCTTCCATCAACGCTTCGTTCACCTGATAAGGCATGAACTTTTCTTTGATCACTTCAAGTGGCGTCTCGTCACCCATTGAAAGCCATGTATCTGCATAGATAACGTCTGCGCCGTTAGCAGCGCTAAGCTCAGTGCTTTCAACAATCGATACACCCGTTTTCTCGGCAATCGCTTTGGCTTGCGCCACAATTTCAGGTGCCGCTTCGTGCCCCTCTGGCGTGACTACAACTTGGTTGCAACCTAGAAGCGCCCCAACAATTAACAGAGAATGGGTTACATTGTTGCCGTCGCCTACATAGGCCATGGTAAGACCTTCGGTTTTGCCGAAGCGTTCAAACATTGTGAGGTAGTCGGCAAGGCCTTGGCATGGGTGGTACTTATCGCACAGCGCATTGATAACCGGCACGTTTGCCGCCTTAGAAAAGGTTTCTAGCGTCTCGTGAGAAAATACGCGAGCAACAATGGCGTCAGCCCAGCACGCAAGGTTAGCGGCGGTGTCTACTGCGTCTTCACGGCCTGCTAATTTGCCCGACTGCACATCTAAATACACCATGTGGCCGCCAAGCTTGTTGATACCAATATCGAAGCTAACGCGGGTTCGCAAAGACGGCTTTTCAAACAGGGCAACAATTGACTTCCCCGCTAGCACGTTGCTGTAACTTGCTGGGGCTTGTTTAATTTCTACAGCCAATTGCAGCAAGTTTTTCATTGCGTCGGGTGTCCAGTCTGCAAAGGTTAGTAGGTCCTGTTTCATTGTACTTCTCCGGCATTGCCTTTTGTAAAGTCGGTGTGGGGTAAATCAGCGTTTTTTGACGGTGTATTTGTCAGTGCTGAGGGCAGTATTTGCGTGCCCGTTTTCTTATTTAAAATGTCGTTGATGTCGGCGGCCCAACTCGCGATGTAAACTGCGCGGCCTAAATTCTCTGCAGACGCGAGTGCCGCATCCACTTTTACTTTCATCCCGTCGGTGATAACGCCTTCATCTGCGTACTTCAATATGCTTGCTGCGTTAAGTTCGCTAATTAGCAATTTGTCACCATCAAGCACACCGTCAACATTGGAAAGGAGTAAAAGTTCAGCGTTAAGAAGCTCGGCAATAACCGTTGCGGCTTGGTCGGCGTTTACATTTAGTAATCTGCCTTGTGGGCTTGAACCAATAGAACTGATAACCGGTAGTGTTGACTGGGCTAATACGCTTTTTAGAAATGATGCATCTGCTGTTGACGGCATGCCCACGGCACCATACTGGTCAGCTAGAGGCTCACACACCACCATATTACCGTCTAACAACGACAAACCAACAGGGGTTAAGCCTGAAGCCAAAGCCGCTGCGCATAGTTGCTTATTGGCAGAGCCTGCAAGCGCTCCGCAGATATAAGGCATATGTTCATCGGGCGTAACCCGAAGGCCATCTATTTTTGTGCTTTGAAGACCAAGACTCGCCATTAGCGTTTCCACTAATGGTCCGCCTCCGTGAACCACTACGACGGGGCGTGTGGCCTGCACGTCTTTTACGCTTAGAAATAAACGTGTCATTGCGGCGGTGTCGTCGAGTAATGCACCGCCAACTTTAATTACAATTGGTGAAACACTCATAGTACTAACCCTGTCTCTACTGGTTGTTTCGTCATTATGTTAAGGCACTGTATTGCCTGAGAGGCAGCACCTTTCATTACGTTGTCGATTGCAGCGGTAATCACTGCGTATCCAGATGCTTCATCTAATTTCCAGTGCAGATCAACAAATGGGGTATGAGCAACGTCATCAATTTTTGGAAAACTCTTGCGCAAACGCACAATGGGTTTATCAGCATAGGCGTCAGTGTACGCTTGTTCAAGTTGTGCGCTGGTGGTACCAGCTTTAACCTTAACGGTTACGGTCGCCAAAATTCCTCTTTTAAAATTACCTAAGTGCGGCGTAAAGATAACGGGGGTACCCAAGTAAGCTTCAATTTCAGGGGTATGGCGGTGACCTAGCACGCCATATGCCTGCAGGCTAACTTCAAAAAAGTTTGTGGTTAGGCTGGCTTTCCTACCTGCACCCGATACGCCGGAAACAGCGTTAATTACAGGGCGTACGCTTTCATCTAGTAAATTGTTGTGAGCAAGAGGTTTAAGTGCACTAAGGCTCGCCGTGGGGTAGCACCCCGGCACAGCGATAACGTCGGCAGAGGCAATTTGCGCTTCGTGCCACTCGGCAAGGCCGTAAACAGCTTGAGCTAAGCTTTGCTCTTGCGTATGTGGAAAGCCGTAGAACTGTTCGAAGACATTCGTGTCTTTTAGCCTGAATGCACCCGACAAATCGAGCACTTTGGCTTTGCCCGAAGATAGGGCAGGCATCCAGTCGTGGCTCGCCTCGTGAGGAGTGGCAAGAAAGATAAAATCGACACCGTCAGCCATTTCTTTTAATGCCGCATCCGAAATAGGCGTCAGTGTGGCATTAACGTGAGCCAAGTTGCCGTGAAGCTCTGCAATATTTTTACTCGCATCGCTACTATTCTCAGATACGTAAGTCCCCGCTAATGCAAGTTTAGGGTGCTGAATAACTAACTGAACAAGTTGTGCCCCTGTGTAACCACTGGCACCAATAATCGAAACGCTGTACATAATTAAAAATTCAATAAAAGGAGAAAAAAAACACTTTTTACCTTTGTAAACTGGTTGGGCGTAAATCCTTGCCTAACCGCTACCACATTACAAAGGTAAAAAGTGTGCTACCGCAAAAGCATAGAAAGGCGCACGCATCGTCGTACGCTATGCATCGTGTAGCCAGCCAGGGGAGAGGTAAACTCTTTATCGTTGCCAGTGGTTGAACCAACAACGCGAGTTGGTTGTGTCATCATCAATTCCTATCAAGTCGCAACTCAAAATTATGAGTTGGATGCTTTAACCGTCGACTAGTGTATCTAATCTGAATGTTTATGCAATAAAAATGTATAAATATTTTGCTGGGTGGTTGCAGCGACTACGCCATAAAAAATATAACTAATAATATATTTATAGTTGTGACAGTAAGTTGACAAGTTACGCAATAGAACTGAATATTTATACTCACTGTACGATATGGTTGAGTGGAAATGTTTACCAGTAATGCACGTAGTTCATCATTAATGCTTGATATGACTAGTTACAGTGTCTAACCATGCAAAGCTGGTAAATTGTTACCGTATGTCGACAGTGGCCGTGAGTATTGGTTGTTAGGATTAACTCGGAAAATAAAATGGGCAAACTTACCTTGGCGCTTGTTGCGCACGATCATAAAAAGCCTGAGCTACTTGCTTGGGTTAAGCAGCACATTGATGTGCTCAAACAGTGTAATTTAGTGGGAACAGGCACAACAGGCGGTTTAATTGCCAATGAAACGGGGCTAGAAGTTACGCGCTACAAAAGTGGCCCGCTTGGTGGCGACCAGCAGATAGGAGCACTCATCGCTGAGAACAAGCTAGATGCACTTTTCTTTTTCTGGGATCCGCTAAACCCAGCGCCTCACGACCCTGACGTTAAAGCGCTGCTACGACTGTGTTCGGTATGGAATGTACCAGTTGCCTGCACACCCGCCACAGCTGACCTAGTAATAACGTCGCCGCTTTTTCTGTCACCCGACTACAAGCCAGTTAAACCGAATTTTTAAGATTGGTTAAATCAACGGCCTTGTAGTTTGGTGGGCAGAAGCTGGTCTTTAGGTTAATTGAAACCTCGTTGAACGAACTGGTAGGCAGCATCTGCTGCCTTGTTGGTTATTCCGGCGGTTATATCATCAGTCTGAATAGATGCGGTGGCATCACTCGCCTGCGTTTGTGGCGCACCTGAAATGTTAGCACTTACCTTACTGTCGATGCTTGGATTGCTAAAAACTGACGCGAGTAAAGACTGCCCCATCGACCACATATTGTTTGAGATGCTCTGTCCTGTCACATTCTCTACGGTCAAATCGATAGCTTCATACATTAATCCGCCTATTCCGCCATATAAAAAACTTCCCGCCAAGCTTGCTGCCGCGGCCGTGTGATTTGACGTGGTTGCTTCATAAATATCCGAAACTATGGGTAGGTGATTTGCAATGTTTAACGCATCAAATCCGTCTTTAAGATCAAGCCCATCGTCTCCGAAAGCGCCGGAATACAAATTATCGAAGAGTGTTGGAGTAGTATCACTTTGATTATTGGCAGCCGTGTTGCTGTCACCATTTCCCAGAACGCTAGTAGTAGCATTTACGGACGTATCATTGTTGGTAACTAGCGATTGAAATACATTGTTTTGCAATGCATTTAACAGCGTGCCTTGCATGGTGGCAATTGCATCATCTGATAAAACCCCATTGACGCTACTCGTACCAGAAAGCAAAGATAATGCGCCTTGAACATCGCTGGCTGTGCCGGTAAGTATATTAGATTGTGTTGAGAGATTAGCTTCGCCTGATATTTTGCTGTCGATTGCATCAGCTTCATTCGGTTGATTCTCTATTGCGAGTAACGATGCGAACAAAGACGGCAAAGACTGGCCGCTGGTTGCCGCTTCATTGGCTACTTCTGTTGAATTTGCCGATTTATTTTCAATGTCAGCAGTATGTAAACCAAATTTTGAAAGTAGTGCGCTGACGCCATTTTCAGCAGTGTTAGTTGTTGTGTTTTCTAAGGCCATAACATCCCCTTACCCGCAGGCATATATTTGATTTGTAAAGGTTTTGCAAATAAGTCAAGTGAACGAGATTTCTTTTAATTTGTTCGTTTACACTTGCTCCTGTTAGGTCATGGATGGCACTTAATTTACACACTGCATAAAAATTAACACTGAGCAATGTCATGAAAGTTCGATGCCATATACACACACTAATCGCAATCTTTACACTTGGTGGTTGTGCCCAAACACTCACTGACGAAGAACAGGTTGTTCAAAGTAGCCCTACCAACCCAAATGTGTCGCAACGAGCTGTGAAGCCTGTTGAGGAAGAGCCGTCGCCCGGTGATCCACGCTACTCACCCCCTAGGATGGAACCAACGTCTACCTTGCATGTACCCACAGGGTCACTATTTAATCCTGAGCACTCTGTAGGGCTTTATGAACGCCACGCAAGCTTCAAAGTGGGGGATATGATTCTAGTTAAGCTTGAAGAACAGACGCAGTCGGAGAAGTCGCTCGATTTTAATACAGACAAAAACACATCCTTTGATTTATCTCCCGTCACACTAAAAGTGGGGGGAATTCGAATTGACGAAGATGACGTTGAGGTGGAGCACGAACAGGACAGTGAGTTCGCCAGCTCTGCTAAAACTAAGCAGTCAAATTCGATGAGTGGCAGCATTACCGTGTATGTTACGGGAATAACGCCGGCAGGGAATTTACTGGTAACGGGTGAAAAGTGGATAACGATGAACAGAGGAAAAGAATACATTCGCTTTTCAGGAGAGGTCAGAAAAAAAGATGTGGATGAAAGTAATACCGTATTGTCTTCAAAAGTCGGCAACGCGTTAATTGAGTATAGCGGTACGGGTGAGCTGCAAGATAATCAGCAGCGAACGGTGATTGGCAAGCTGTTTTCAATATTTGGATAAGCGCGATGAAAGGCACTATTTTGCCAAGCTTACGCATCAGTCTTACTGCTTTGCTGGTACTACTTCCTTCTTTGGTTACTCAGCACGCATGGGCTCAATGGGTACAGGGTGAAGCTACGATGGCACTCGCTGGCGCAGAACTTAGCGACGTGAGAACCAGCGCCATACAAAATGCCATTGCTGACGCGGCTTTTCGCAGTGGCAGTACCATTTCCGCGCAGGATATCACGGTAGACGGGCTACTCCTTTCCAGCAAAGCCGAAATTCGTTCTCAGGGCAGAGTTCAAAGAGTAGAGATCATAAGCGAAACACTCAAAGACGACGCGCTTACAGTGGTGGTGAATGTAAACATTACGCCTCTGTTCAATTGCACTAACAACGGACTTGCCCATCGCATTTTAGTGGCAGAATTTCCTTTAACATCACCCCAACAGGCCGCGACTGGCATGCTCTATTCATTTGGCAGTCACGTGTCTCAACGATTTGCTCAGCAACTCAACGGTCTTTATCAAAGTGGAGATGTAAGCCAGATTCCTGTTTCTCTTATTAACGCTAACACCTGGTTAACCTCCAGTCTGTCAGACATTGATTTAACGGCTATGTCGACCTTTCTGCGAAGTGAATATGGGCAGCAGTTCGTGGTATTCGGGTTTGTAAAGGACATTTCTCTTTTCGAACAGGTGTCGCAGGCTACCTCGGTATTTGAAACTGATGGTGTCGCGCTTCGCCGGAATTTTACCGTTCAGGTTTACGTGCTCGACACTTTCAAAGCCAAGGTGATTTTTAATGATAGCTATCACAGCGAGGCCGATTGGCCCTTTTCTCAACATTATTCGGTGGATATGAACAACAGCTTGTTGTGGCGCAGTGATTTTGGGCGCATGGTCCTCAATACGGTACACGCTGCTATTACTGACATTCACGCGGCACTTCAGTGCGAAACGACTTATGCGCAGGTCATTGATATCTCGCCTGACTACATTGCTATAGATCTGGGTAAAAATAGTGGGTTAGCCGTGGGCGATGAGTTTTCATTGGTTAAGCAACGGGCGCTGCCTGCGTTGGGCTTATCAAGAAAGCCGGGACTGTTTTCAACGAAGACTTTGACTTTGCAGGTGTACGAAGTTTCTGATGACGTCAGCTTGCTTAAAGCGGAGTCAGGTAGTGATAGCGTACATATTGGTGATTTTGTCACGCCGTTAACTCTCTCGGCGAAACGTAGTTTAAAAGAAAGTCAGCAGGTTGAAAGCCAGCCATAAAAAAGGCTGGCCAAGGCCAGCACTTTTTACGGTGGGTTAGGGTGTTACTGAATACTAAGAACGCAGTAAGTCACGTAGCTTTCGACCTTCTTCGCGCTGCGCTTTTAACTCAGCTTGCTGTTCAGGCGTTAGTACTGCAAACATGGCCTGGCGCTGTTTGGCCTTTTCAACACCAGCACTGACAAGGTCGTCTTTGTACTGGGCAACAAGAGCGTTCCAAGAGTCTTGTGAGAAAGACGAGCTTCTAATCAGATCGCGCTGGGCTTCCTTGAAGCTTCGCAACGTTTCTCTATTGGCTTTGGATGTATCCTTGAATGATTCACGAAGTTCAGCAAGATTTGCCAGCTGATCATCGGTCAGGTCAATGCCTTTAAACGGCGTGCCATCCCGCTGGTGATCTCTGTCGCCTCTTTCACCTTTACCGTGACCACGGAATTTTTTGCCTTTGCCTTCATCATCCATACGTTTTGCAAATTGTGACTTTTGCTCGTCAGACGCGTTGCGTCGCTTATCGCCTCTCGCCGCTCTTTTTTGATCTCTACTTTCTTCGCGTGCCAAGACTTTCGCTTGCTGCTCTTCACTTAGCACGTTAAAAATATTGTGGCGTAGTTGCGCAAGCGCAAAGTGTTTCGACTCACGCTCTTCAAGTTGAGTTTGTATAAAGGTGCTGATTTGTGCCTCAGAAGCAGTTTCAAAATCGAAACTTGGCTTCTCACTATCGTGATTTTCAGGTCGAGGGTTAGCGTCTTTAAATGCGCTTATGAGTGTTTTTATCTCTTCGCGTTGTGCGTCGCTTAAGCTTAAACCGCGAAGGTGTTTAACAATTTCTTTAACCGGTTCGTGGTGACGCATACCAGGGCCTGCTGGCTGAGCCAACGCAAGTCCACCTAAGCTAATCGCCGCTACAGTTGCACTAGCAATTAATAACTTTTTCATTGTCGTCTCCTTTTTGTTCGGACACGTTAATCCTAGCGTGATAAATACAAAAAGCAGTCAACACACTGTAAAGCTTCTGTAAAGGTGATGCCGTTTTGTAATTGTAAAGGTCTGAAAAGATATAGTATGCGTTTGTCAGTGTTTTTCGTTTAATTTAGACAAGACTCACCACAAGCGCAGGTTGAAGTTTATAAAAATTACAGGCACTTTCATGAATCAAAGGTCAGCAGTCCCAACCGTTAAAGAGTTTAATACCATGAGTTCAGATTTTCATTTGCAGTCTATCCTTGTTATTGATGATGACCTTGAGCTAACTGAAATGCTCTCCACGTACCTGTCGAGTATGGGTTATCAAGTGCAAGTGCGTAACGACGGCGAAGAAGGGTTATCTGAAGCTGTGTCTGGACGACATTACGATCTTATTTTATTGGATGTGATGATGCCAAAGATGGATGGCTTCGATGTGTTGAAAAAACTTCGTGTCAGCCATAGCACGCCTGTACTTATGTTGACAGCAAGAGGCGATGATTACGACCGCATTATAGGTCTGGAAATGGGCGCCGATGATTATTTACCGAAATCGTTTAACCATCGTGAGCTGGTGGCGCGAATAAAAGCGATTGTGCGTCGTCATAATCTTTCCTCAACGGGAGGAGCGGTGGAACAAGATTTATTTGTGAATGGCATCTTTTTAAGCCCAAGTAGCCAGCTCGCTAAAGTAGACGATGTGGAATTAACGCTAACCACAACTGAGTTTTTAATTTTGCGCTTACTAATGCTAAATGCCGCTCAGCGGGTAACGAAAGAAGAAATAAGCTTAAAGATACTCGGCAAGCCACTGCAAGCTTTTGACAGAAGCATTGATATGCATGTTAGCAACCTGCGAAAGAAAATCAGTGCGGTAGCCGTAGATGAAAAAATCAAAACCATCCGCGGAGTAGGGTACATGTTAATTGTTGGAAGCCATTAATGGTAAAACTGTTACGCAGCATCAGCCCAACGCGGGCCATCATGGGCCGCTTGTTTCTGTGGTTTTGGGCAACGTTCATTGTTACATCGCTTTTGGCCATTTGGGGAAGTCGCCTCTTTTTTGAAGACCTTCAAGTTGTGCAAATAAAGCCTCGCGAAGTAGAAGATTTAAATCAAGCCATTGAGCGGATGCAGCGTGGGCGCTTTCAGGACCTACCGTTACATGAGACGCTAGATCGCAATTCACGTGGCGTGAGAGGTCGACTGGTTGCGGTAGATATTCGCGACAACCGCCTTATTTCAGGTGGAGGCCCTCCGCTTCGTGACAACGATAAAGAAGATTTACTGCGTTTGGTAAATCAAACCTCCCCGATTGCAGTAAAGCGCGGCGCATTCAAAATTCTCGGCCCGGTTTTCTTCGAGCGAGACAATTCACGCTTTGCGCTTTTTGCGGTAAAGCTTGATATGCCCGAAAAGCAAACTCCTCCGGTTCTGCTGTTTTTGGCGATTGCACTCATTACTACCACGCTTTTGAGCTGGCTATTCGCCAAAACGCTGACCAACCCTATTTTGCACATTCAGGGTTCAGCAAAACGTTTAGCAAGCGGCGACTGGCAAACGCGGGTGGGCAAGGCTGCCAAGCGTCAGGATGAGTTAGGTCAGTTGGCGCGCGATTTCAACAAAATGGCTGAACAGCTCGAATCAATGTGGGGCGCACAGAAGCGATTATTGGCTGATGTCTCTCACGAACTTCGTTCACCCCTAGCGCGACTGCAAATGGCGCTAGGTCTTGCCCATCAGCAAAATGTAGACCCTGCCACGTTATCTCGTGTTGAGCGGGAGGCTGATCGTATGGAAGCGCTGGTAAGCCAATTACTTACTCTTAGTCGTGCTGAAGCTGGCGAAGCCAACATGCAAAAACACGCTTTGTCTTTAGTGCTCAACGATGTGCTGACCGACGCTAACTTTGAAGTGGCAAACAAAAACAAGCAGTTAAAAATTGACGATATACCTAAAAAGACGGTAGTCATTGACAGCATGATGTTTTGTCGCGCTGTCGAGAATGTTCTTCGCAATGCCATACGTCATAGCAAACTCGTCACGCATATTGCGTTTAGCGAAGATGCGCAGTATTGGTGTATTCACATTACAGATGATGGCGACGGGTTAACCAGTGAGGAATGTGAGCGTATATTTTCTCCGTTTTACAGGGCAACTCTTGCCAGAGAGCGCGAGTCAGGAGGCGTAGGCTTAGGGTTATCCATTGCAAAAGCGGCAGTTGAGTTGCATCATGGTCGCATAATCGCTAAACCTTCTGAGCGCGGCGGACTACGAGTTACTATGTCATTTCCCAAGTTATGATTGGGAACGTTGATAGCACTCCGTAGCCTAACAAAGAGCGCAATTTGACTGTAATAGGGTATTTATGAACTGGACGTTCACATCTGAAAATAACTTAGCCAGCACCTTTGCCACGCACATTAACCCTTTTTGGCAAAACAGTGTTACTCAAGGTCACTTCTCTGGGAAAGACAATATCAAGGTACGCTTTGCGCACTGTATCCCAGAATCGCCGCGAGCTACCATTGTAATATGCTCTGGTCGAATCGAATCTTATTTAAAGTACAAAGAGTTCATTTACGATCTCTATCAAAATGGTTTCGCCGTATTCATCTTAGATCACAGAGGCCAAGGCTTGTCAGACAGGATGACTCGTGATCCTCAGCATGGTTATGTTGCCCATTTTGACGACTACGTTGATGACTTCGTCATGTTCGTAGAAACTATTGTAAAGCCCCTACAGCAAGGCCCGCTGCAGCTAGTATGCCATTCGATGGGGGGCGCCATTGGTGCACTTACGCTGCTGCGTCTTCCGAATTTGTTTTCAAAAGCCGTTTTAGCTTCCCCCATGTTTGGCATTAAACCCGCTCTGCCCAATTGGTTGGCGAATGGCTTAATTCGCACAGGCCTTGCGGTAAACAGGATGAAAAAGAAAGATGCGGGGTACTTTTTTGGTCAAACCCCGTATATCGCGTTTCCTTTTTCACTTAATAAGCTCACCCACAGCAAAACCCGCTATGCACTGTTTCGAGAGCTGTATGACGAAGAGCAGGATATTCAGCTTGGTGGCGTGACTACAGAGTGGTTGGCAGCGGCACATCAGGCTATGAACAAAATTGAAAGTAGCGCACGCGCTATTACAACGCCCTCGCTTGTATTAAGTGCAGACGATGACGCGATTATTGATAATAACCGTCAGCGCCGCGTGGCTCAGCTTATGCCAAATGCAAAATTTGAAATAGTGCCCCGCGCTTACCATGAGCTATTCACCGAGTCTGACGACATTCGCGAGCGCTCTGTGGCGCGTATTCTCGACTTTTTGACAGAAGACTCGTCTACATAAGTGCAGCCGCAGCTAACATTTAGTTAGGTAATCGTACTTAAGAGCAGCGCTTTCTATTTCACAGGTAATAAAAGTGTGCGCAAGGGTGATGAAGAATGGCGTTTCGGTATAAAATAAACGAGTTGTTAACTGTGAAGGTAATTTAAAAAAGCATGCTCGATATCGTACTCTATCAGCCAGAGATCCCGCCAAATACGGGAAACATCATCCGCTTATGCGCAAACAGTGGCTTTACGTTGCACTTAATCGAGCCCTTGGGTTTTGAATGGGACGATAAACGCGTTCGACGCGCAGGTTTAGATTATCACGAGTTTGCTCACGTAAAGCGCCACGCCAATTTAGACGCTTACCTAAATGATGCTAAGCCAAAACGGGTATTCGCTTGCACAACGAAAGGCAAAGCATTTCACAGCGATGTGTCTTATCAAAAAGGCGATGCGTTAATTTTCGGACCGGAAACCCGAGGTTTACCAGACGACTATATTCAATCGCTTCCCCCAGAGCAGCGTGTTCGCATCCCTATGTTGCCAGACAGTCGTAGTATGAACTTGTCTAATGCAGTATCGGTATTTGTGTATGAAAGCTGGCGTCAGTTTGGTTACGAGGGGGCTCGTTAGTACTTTCTTCAACGCTTACTGTTTTGCTAAAAACTCTTTTAACCATTTAAATCAAAAGCTTATTCAGCCTTTAAAAATGTCTGTAAAGATAGCGTAAATGTAAAGATTGTCTCTCGTGGCGAATCTTTACATTCGCTATATTGCATTCAGTTTTTTTTATGGATCGAATGCTTTGAAACTCCCTCTACCCATTAAAGTACTGCTCATTGCAATTATTGTGTTTGTGCCTGCTTATGCTGTTTATGCATGGCTATACTCACCTCAGACAAATACCGAATATCTCTTTCAAGGTGCAAAGATACGAGACATCGAATTAAATTTGGTGTCTACAGGTCAGCTTGAGCCCAAGCGCTACGTAGAGGTAGGCGCGCAGGTTTCAGGTCAAGTAGACAATATTCACGTAGAAGAGGGGGATATTGTCAAAGAAGGCGATTTGCTGGTAGAGATCGATGCCCGTGTATTTGAAACACAAGTACAGAACTCTCAAGCGGCGCTGGACAGCAAAAAAGCACAGCTGGCTCAGCTGCGGGCAGAGCGAGAACTCGCCGAAGTGAGAGCGCAACGCAATCAAAATTTGTTTAAGCAAAATGCAGTCAGCCAAGATGTAGTCGTAAGCAGCGATACAAACCTTAAAGTTATCGATACCAAGATCACGGCGAGCATCGCACAGATTAAAGCTGACGAAGCCTCGCTGGAAGGGGATATTACTAAGCTCGGGTTTGCAAAGATATTTGCGCCAATATCCGGGACTGTAGCCACCTTGCCGGTGCGTGAGGGGCAAACCTTGAATGCTAATCAAAACGCCCCCGTGTTGCTTCAAATTTCCGATTTATCAGTAATGACCCTACGCGCAGAAGTGTCTGAAGCCGATGTGCAGAAAATAAAGCGCGGCATGCCAGTCTATTTCTCTACCTTGGGTGATAACAAAACCTTCTACCACTCTACCGTTCGTCAAGTGCTACCTACACCCACCGTACTCAACGACGTGGTGCTATACCAAGTGCTAATCGATGTTGAGAATCCTGATCGCACGTTAATGGACGCCATGACTACCCAAGTGTTCTTTGTGCAAGAGCAGGTGAAAGGCGCGCTTTCTGTGCCGTTAGCGGCAGTAAAAGGACGAGCTCGCAATCAATTCGTGATGCTTAAACAGGGCGATGAGGTGGTTCGCACGCCAGTAAAAGTAGGCATAAAAAATAGAACCCATATTCAAATTATAGAAGGCCTATCAGAAGGTGATGAAGTGGTTGTGGGTCTAGCAGACGGCACCGCAATGCCGGCCGCGGGCATGCGCAGAGTGCCGGGTGGGCAGCCGCCATCAGGCCCACCGCGCCGCCGTGACGGATTCTAATATGTCGTTAATAAAGCTTAATGGCGTATCACGTCGCTACAAAACAGAAGGGTTTGAAGTCACCGCATTGGATAACGTTTCGTTATCAATCGATAAGGGTGAATTTGTCGCCATTATGGGGCAATCCGGGTCAGGAAAGTCGACCTTGATGAATATCCTAGGATGTTTAGACACCCCTTCAGAAGGGGAGTACCGTATCCACGGACAGTCAGTATCCTCGCTAAATCCCGATCAACTTTCTGCCCTTCGCTTGAAAACGTTCGGGTTTGTTTTCCAACGCTATCAGCTACTGTCGTCGCTAAACGCCACTGAAAACGTGGCACTGCCAGCAATATACAGCGGTACGTCTAGTGAAGATCGCACTCAAAAAGCGCAACAGCTGCTTGATAAACTTGGCCTTTCAAGCAGAAAAGAGCACAAACCCGGAGAGCTTTCAGGTGGCCAACAACAGCGTGTCTCGGTAGCGCGAGCCTTAATTAATGGTGCAGAAGTAATACTAGCCGACGAACCCACCGGGGCGCTTGACTCGGCCAGCGGAGAGCAGTTACTGGCATTGCTTCGCGAGCTTCACGCGGAAGGGGTGACTATTATTCTTATCACCCACGATAGCGCGGTTGCTGAACATGCCGACAGGCAAATACACTTGCTTGATGGGAAAATTGTAACAGATACCAAAACCGCTGCGCCTAGCACAAGTGAATCAGTTGAAAAGAATGCGGCTTCGATACAGCACGCACATTCTCAAGAGCCCACACCGGTAGCGGCAATTAAACCTTTTCCAAGTATCTCACTTTTTTCAGCCCTATCTATGGCGTTCACTGCCCTTAGAATGAATTGGTTTAGAACCTTGCTCACACTCTTGGGGATTATTATTGGAGTAGCGGCAGTGGTGACCATGATGGCCATCGGTGAGGGAGGTAAACAGCAGGTACTAGAGCGTATTGAAACCATTGGCACGAACCTGATTTCGATTAGGCCGGGTGGACGAAACATGCGCTCATCCGGTGATATTGCATCGCTGACGTTAGCCGATGCCACTGCATTGAAAAGTGTTCCGGGTGTGGCTTATGTCGCGCCGGAAAGAAGTGCAAGGGCAACCATCCGATACAGCGAAAACGATTTTTCAGGACGTATTACAGGCACCACACCTGACTACTTTCATGCTAAAGACTGGGAAATGGCGCAGGGCGTGTTTTTCAGCGATGAAGACGTAACAAATTATGCACCGGTGGTGGTAATTGGAGATACGGTAGCTGAGACCCTGTTTGAAGATAAATATCGGGCAGTAGGCGAGTACATCTTGATGCAAAATGCCTTTTATCAGGTCGTAGGTGTACTTCATTCTAAGGGCGCCAGTGCAGGTGGTAACGATATGGATGACGAAGTACTCATTCCGGTTACAACTGGTCGTTTGAAGGTATTTGGTCGGGATTACTTAAGCAGCATTACCATAAAGGCAGAAAGTACCGAAGTAGCCACTCAGGTAAAAGACGATGTGTTGGCACTGTTGGTAGAACGTCACGGACAAGAAGACGTGATGGTGCGTACCACAGAGTCACTGGTAGAGGCGGTCACGGAAACGCAAGACACGTTAACTTGGCTCTTGGCGTCTGTTGCTGCTATATCTTTGTTTGTTGGCGGTATCGGTGTAATGAATATCATGCTGGTCAACGTATCTGAGCGTAAGAGGGAGATTGGACTACGCATCGCCACAGGCGCAAAACCTCGCGATATATTGCGCCAGTTCAATATCGAGGCATGGGTAGTGTGTATCTTGGGTGGTATCTTCGGCATTCTTCTGGGCTATTTTGTTGTCCTTATCGTTGCTTCATTCAGTGTGCCTGTCGCCTACACGCTAATGCCGCCCGTTTTGGCTTTTGTCACATCTCTCGCTGTAGGGCTCATTTTTGGTTATGCCCCTGCTCAAAAAGCATCAAAGCTTAATCCTATTGACGCGTTGGCAGAGGAGTAACGCCATGCATTCTTTTCGTTTTTCTGTGCCTCTTGCCGCTCGTTCACTACTGTGCGCGTTCTCTTGTATCGTGCTGACCGCAAGCTGCGCTTATTCACCTTCTACAACGTTGCCCGAAACTGACACGCAGGCGCTACAAAAAGCGAAGTCTGTGGACGCGACTAGTCAAATAACAACATCATGGTGGAAGGTGTTCGAGGTGGCTGAACTTGCGCCCGTTATGAAGACGCTTGAAAGCCAAAATTTAACCCTTAATCAAGCCGAGCAGAGGGTAAAACGAGCGCAATTTCTATTAGCACAAGTTAATGCAGGTGACGTTCCGACTATAACGGCGAGGACATCTGGACGCAGTGGAAGAGACCTAGATAGTGGCCGTTCAAGCCACTCTACCTCAGGTGGACTGGGGTTGAGTTATGACGCGGACATATGGGGTACACGAGAAGCTCAGCAGCGCAGTCGTCAGTTAGGTATCGATACTGCACAGTATCAGTTTACCGATGCGCTGTTAGACACCCAGGCGTTGTTTATAAATACCCTTCTTGAGCAGATTTCACTGCAGTCGCGGCTGTCTATTGCGATGCAAAACGTTGAGATTAGCGAAGCGCTGCTAAACCTAGTTCAAATTCGCTTTGAAGAGGGGGATACCTCAGGTATTGAGGTTTCCCAGCAGCGCAATACCTTGATCATTGCTCAGTCGGAGGTGCTGCGACTGAGCAATAGTTTAACGCTTAATGAGCGGGCATTAGCGGTATTGTTAGGTAATGAATCTATGCAATTTAATACGCCTGAACAAAAAGCGCTGCTTTCCCTTTCGCTAACCGATTTTTCACTGCCCGAAGTGGCACCTATATTAAGCGCTGAGGTATTGAAGCAGCGTCCAGATGTTCAGTTAGCTATAGCGCAATTTAAGCAGGCTGATTTAGCGTTTTACGAAGCGTCAGTGGCAGGTCTTCCAGGCATGAGCTTAAGTGCAGATATTGGTGTGAGTGATCTTTTAGATTTAGCGCAAGGGTGGACCTTAGGCGCAGCAGTAAGCTCAGCAGCAACCCTGTTCGACGGGGGACGGTTAGAAGCTGCAGAGAAGGCGGCAAAAACGGATGTTGATTTGGCGATTTTACAGTATCAGCAGACGGTGCTTAGCGCGATAGAAGCGTTGTTAAACAGCCAAACTAACTTAGTATTCAATAAACAAAACTACCGCTACGCTTTAGCCTCGCTCGAGAACAATCAGCAGCTTTATCATCTTGCGGATATTCGCTACAAAGCTGGTGACACTGACTTTCTGAACTTGCTTAATGCTCAACGTAGCTTTTTCTCGGCTAGGCAATCTGTGATCAGTAGCTATCAAGCCGTACTCTCTTCTGTCATTGCCACCTACAGAGAAAGCGCAGGCGCCGACATCACTTCGTCATAGCTTTTAGATTTTCTCAAGCAGCAATACGAAAGCCCTGTGAACAGGGCTTTTTTGTGCATTAGGCTTCTTTTTTGAGGTCTCGACCAAGCAGAGCTAAGGCCGCCTCTT
This sequence comes from Alteromonas sp. MmMcT2-2, assembly GCF_022348305.1. Lineage (NCBI taxonomy): Bacteria > Pseudomonadati > Pseudomonadota > Gammaproteobacteria > Alteromonadales > Alteromonadaceae > Alteromonas > Alteromonas sp. MmMcT2-2. Next base: position 179,015 of record NZ_JAKRFA010000002.1, on the reverse strand, counting down.
TAGGGGATTTTCCGTGATAAAGCACAGCATAAATTTGTTCACAAATAGGCATTTCTACGCCTACTTTCTTAGATAAAATGTGCACTTCTTCAGTGTTGCGATATCCCTCAACCACCTGTCCGATTTCGTCAATAGCAACATCGACACTCTTGCCTTGACCCAAAGCCAGCCCAAAGCGACGATTGCGCGATTGATTGTCGGTGCAAGTCAAAACTAAATCGCCAAGGCCTGCCATGCCCATGAAGGTCTCTGGGTTGGCTCCTAACTTCACGCCCAAACGGGTAAGCTCTGCTAAACCTCGGGTGATCAGCGCCGTTCGCGCGTTTGCACCAAAGCCAAGGCCATCGGCTAAGCCCGCGCCTATAGCGATAACGTTTTTAACCGCACCACCAAGCTGAACGCCAGTAAAGTCTGAGTTTTTGTATACTCTGAACGACTTTGCGCAATGCAGCTTTGCTGCAAATTCGTCACTCAGCGTATCGTCAGTGGAAGACAGCGAAATTGCAGTAGGTAAGCCTGCTACCATTTCTTTAGCAAAAGTAGGGCCTGATAACACGGCTAGGGGATAGTCGGTACCCAGTATTTCCTCTGCCACATCGCGAAGCAGACGGCCCGTTTTTGGCTCAAGTCCTTTGGTCGCCCAAATAATGCGTTGATGCGGTTTAAGCAATGGCTTTAAGCTTTGAAGCATAGCCGCAAATGCATGGCTAGGTACAACCACTAAAATATCTTGGCTGGCGGCTACCACTTCTTCTAAGTTGGCATTTACCACTAGGGCATCTGGAAATGTTGCGCCTGGAAGATAACGAGCATTCTCTCGGTTCGCTTCCATTTCGGCAATGTGCTTTTCATCACGGCCCCAAAGCAGTGTGGGGTTGCCATTTCTGGCAAGACAAAAAGCAAGGGCGGTGCCGTAAGACCCCGCCCCTAATACTGAAACAGACTCTGAAACCGAATGCGACTTCATGTCCACGCCTTTCATGTTCACCTAATTAGGCGTCCATTTTTGGCGCTTCGCCCTGCGCTTGCTGTGCACGTTTTTGCACGTAAGCTGCAAAGATAGCGTCGAAGTTTACAGGCGCTAGGTTAAGTGGAGGGAATGTTCCACGGTTAACCAAGTTAGAAATGGTTTCACGCGCATATGGGAAAAGCATGTTCGGGCAGAACGAGCCCAGCGTGTGCGCTTTGTTTTGGTCTGGCATTTCGCCAATAGCGAAGATACCTGCTTGTTGCACTTCACAAAGGAATGCTGTTTCTTCACCAAGCGTTGCCGTAACGGTAACTGAAAGTACAACTTCAAATACATTTTCTTCTAGCTTGTTAGTGCTAGTGTCGATGTCTAGCTTAATTTCAGGCTTCCACTCTTTAGTGAAAATAGCTGGCGCGTTTGGAGACTCAAAAGAAATGTCTTTTGTGTAGATGCGCTGAATATTGAACTGAGCACTCTGTTGCGCTTGTGCGCCCGCTGCTTCGCCGTTATTTGTCTGATTTTCGTCAGCCATGGTATTTCCTATTTAATTGTCGTTTTAATTTAATGTAGTGCGTTGCTGTATGCGCTGACGCTTTACGCCAAACCCAACATTGGATTTAGTTTGCTTTGTGCTTCCAAAGCCATCATATCGTCACAGCCACCAACGTGCTGATCGTCAATGAAAATTTGCGGAACAGTCCAGCCGCCGTTTGCGCGTTCAATCATCTCGTCGCGCAGTTCAGGCTTAACATCTATTGGGTATTCAATAAATTCTACACCTTTTTGCGTTAGCAATGCTTTTGCACGGTGGCAGTAAGGGCAGTGGCCCTTGGTGTAAAGTTCTACTTTGCTCATAAAGGTTACCTGTTATTTAGAAACGGGAAGGCTGGCACTTTGCCACGCGTTCATTCCGCCTTTTAATACACTCACATTCGCGAAACCATCTTTAAGCATCGCATTTGCTGTACCACGAGCCTGATTACCCATAGCGCATACTACGATAATGGGTTTGTCTTTACTGTTTTCAAGTTTCTTGAAGTTTTTCTCACGCAACTCTTCAGGTTTAATTTGTCTGGCACCCAAAATATGGCCAGCTTTAAACTCTTTCGCAGGGCGTGTATCTAGCACTATCGCATCGTCTTTGTTCATTAAAACCGTTGCTTCGTGCGTGCTTAATTCTTTTACTGAAGATGTCCATGCACTGATATAGCTAAATATCAACATGGCAATCAGCGCAACCCAAATACCAGCAAGAATAAAGTTGTTGCTAGCAAATTCAATTAGTTGATCCATTACCTCTAACCCTGTCTACAGACCATGAAAAGAGTGCAAAGTATATAGAAAAATGGGCGAGAAACCAGCTTACCTTTCAGTATGATGAATGTCAGTCATAGCGGGTTTGCGCTAAATACTTTAGATGATTGATATTACGAACAAATTGCACTGGGCATATGGAGGAGCGTCAGATACACTGGAAAACGTTGTTAACAGCAACGATGAAACACATTAAGTCATCAATGAAAAAGTTAAGGTTCTAGGCGCACGTATGTCAGTACGATTATTTCTTTCAATCATTGGGTGCATAGTTGCCCTTGCAATTATGCCGATTGGAAGTAGTGCTATTGCACAAGAAGGCGGTGCGAATAGTCAAAAAGAAAAATTAGCTGAGTTACAGGCCGAATTGCGCGCTCGACAGCAAGTATTAGAGAACAATAGAGCCAGTGCACAGGAATTGGAAAATGTGCTGAAGGCCTCTGAACTCGAAATCGCTAAAGTGGCGAAAGCACTATCCAGCACCCGACAGTCACTTAAAAATATTGAGCAAGAACAAGCGAAGCTCGAAGAAGAACAAGAAGGGCTTAAAACGGCTATCCGTAAACAGCAGTCACTTTTATCGAGCCAGCTTAAAAGTGCATTTATGGCGGGGCATTACGACTACGCGAAAATGCTGTTTTACCAAGATGACGCGCGAACCTTCGAGCGTGTCATTACCTATTATCAATACGTGGCAAAAGCGCGCCAAAAAGAGATTGAGAGCTTTAGGGGCAATGTTGCTAGGCTTGAAGAAGTTAACGCAGAGCTTAGCGAAAAAGCCTTGTCACTTGCCGCTTTGAAAGATGAGCAAGAAGGTCAGCGAGCAGTACTTATAACCCGCCAGGACGATAGAAAAGCAACGCTTAAGAAAATAAACAAAACCATAGCCTCTGAAAACCAGCGTATTGCGTCGCTACAAGCTGATGAAAAAGCGCTGAAAGACGCTATTGAAGCTGCGCGGATTGCCGCAGAACGGGCTGCCCGTGAAGCCGAAGTGAGTATGGATGGACTTGCCAAATTAAAAGGTAAGCTGGCAGCGCCTGTAAAAGGCAGAATACGAAACTTATTCGGTAGTCGCCGCCAAGGGCAAGTGTCTTGGAAAGGCATTGTGATAGATGGTGCCGAGGGCGACCCTGTAAACAGCATTGCGCCTGGAAAAGTGTTGTACGCCGATTGGTTGCGCGGATTTGGTCTGGTCGCTATTGTCGATCATGGCGAAGGATATATGAGTGTTTACGGTCACAACCAAGCGTTACTCAAGCAAGCTGGCGATGATGTCAGGCAAGGTGAACGCATAGCCCTTGTGGGCCGAAGTGGTGGTCAGGAATATCCTAACCTTTACTTTGAAATTCGTCATAAAGGCAAGGCGCTAAATCCAAGCTCTTGGCTAGACTAGGCAGGTTAATTTTAGATTTTCAGAAACTAAGTTGAAACTGAATCAGTTGTTGGTATTCTAGAAAAAACACAGCATTGTGTAGTGTGCGCTTAATAATAATGATGAAAAACGGATGTGACTTAGATGCTTTTGCGTCTGCTAATGCCTTGTATAATCTTTGTTTTATGCGGGCTAACTAGCCTTCAAGTAAAAGCAAAGTCAGACATAATTATAATATTAGATGACCTGGGATACAGGCCGTCCGATGTCGCTGCTTTTTCTCTCCCTAAAGAAATTACCTTTTCTATACTTCCGCAAACGCCGCTGGCTTCTGAAATTGCGCTCCGCGCTGAGCAAGAAGGCAGGGCCGTTATGCTGCATATGCCTATGCAGGCGCAAAGTGGAAAGAACATGGGGCCCCTTGGGTTAACCACTGACATGTTCGCAGGTGCCATTACTTACAATTTGCGAAAGGCAATGAAGAGCGTGCCGAACGCGGTTGGTGTGAATAATCATATGGGAAGTGCGTTCACGGGGCAGCAAAAAGGAATGGAAGCGCTCTTAAAAGAGGTGAAGCGGCAAGGCTTATTTTTTGTGGATAGCCGAACCACGGTACTCACAAAAGGTGAAGAAATTGCGCAGCGGTTAGGTGTGCCTAGCGCAAGCAGACAGGTGTTTCTGGACCATAAGCTTGAGCCTGCATTCCTACTTAAGCAGTTCAACCACATGAAACGTATTGCTAAAAAGAATGGTCACGTTGTGGTTATTGGTCATCCCCACCCAGAAACCGTCGATTTCTTGAAAACTCATATACCCTCACTTGAAAAAGAAGGTTTAACCCTTACCTCAGTAACCGACTATTTTTCACATGCGCCGAAAGTGGCCAAGCAGTTTGGTAAAGAGCGCGATCAAACCGCTTCGCTCAATAACGCCGATGTGAAGGATAGCAAGGTAAGCATGACCGAAGAAAATGCCTTACACAGCAGTGGGCTAATGCACAGCTCCGCAGAAAAAGGCGTTGCTGAGCGCTTAGGCACAGCGCCAAACGAATAGCTTTTTTTCCCATTTTATACGTAGTTAGTTCATTTTCATCTCGTTAAGATCAAAATTTAATGTGGGAACGTTTCTCATTTCTGTGAGTCTGTTATAATATAACGTCTCTGGCGAATAGTTCGCGAACTCATTTTTTCACGGTGGTAATTAGGGTAATGACTCCAATTGACGAGAATCCAACAAAACTAGACAAACTTGGCATTTGGGTGTCGAGCTTGTGTGCGTTGCATTGCCTCGCGCTACCTGTTTTGGTGCCTCTGCTGCCGCTGATCGGTTCTAGCTTTTTTGCACAAGTGTGGTTCGAAAGAACGATATTAACCTTTTCGTTAATTGTAGGTGCAGTCGCCTTGGTTAGCGGTGCAATTCGCTATCATGGCAAATACTACCCGCTTGCATTGCTGTTTACGGGTGGCGCTATTTATTGGCACAAAGATATTTTTGGGCATCACTACGAACCCTTTACCATCGCGATAGGTGCAGCGCTAATTGTAGCCGGCCACTGGGTGAATATGCGATTGTGTAGACAATGTAAGTGCTGCAAGAATACGGTGTTTTCAGACCACCTTTCAACTGAATTTAAGTAGTCAACTAAGCTGCAATTCAAGTAAAGCATTCCAAAAAAAAACGAGCCAATGGCTCGTTTTTTTATAGTGTGAGTCTGTATCAGATACGCGTTCTACAGACTTTTCGCATTGAAAAAGTAGGGGTTAATGCGACAACACACTAAGCGCTACATCGGGCACGTTAGTGAATATGCCCGTCACTCCCCACTCGTTAAGCATAAGCATGTCTCTCGGCTCATCTACGGTATAAACGAATACGTCAAATCCGTCTTGCTGCGCCGTTTGCACAAACTGCTTATCAACGGCGTCTAATGCAATGTTTACGGAATAAGCGTTCAGAGCCCGGGCGCTCGCCGTACAGTCAAGCTCGTAGCTTGCAGATAAGGCGCCGATCTTCACTTCGGGCCACTTAAGCGCAATAGCTTGAAGCCAGTGATGGTTAAATGAAGAGATAAGTAGCTTTTCAGCATTAATGCCGCTTTGCTGTACCGCCGCTTTAACGTCTTTAATCCAGCTGTCTACGTCGCGTAAGTGTTTTATCTCAATATTGCACCACTTGTCTTTTGGAACACAATTCAGTGTTTCGGTCAGGGTCGGTATGCGCTCTCCATCCCCAATGTCCATTTCTGTAAGGGATTGCCACGGTACGTCAAGTAAATAGCCGGATTCCCGTGCTCTGCGCGTAAGTGTTCTATCGTGAAAAACAATAATGCCGCTTTCGTGCTGATAGGTATCAAACTCAATGCCATCGGCACGTTGTTCGAAAGCCAGTTTAAATGCCTTTACTGTGTTTTCTGGGGCGGCTTTACTGGCACCTCGGTGAGCAAAAATGAGCATAGACATTTCTTCCTTAAAGATCACAACACGGCTTAATCATCTTTTGCATTATGCAACTTATGCGTGTTGAGTGTTTCATAAACTGATGCTGACGTAATAAGAATTCCACCTAACAACGCACTTAAACCAGGTTTTTCGTTAAGCAGAATAATAGCAAGGAAAACGCCATAAAGAGGCTGCATGCAGGCTATGAGCGAAAACGTTTTTGCCCTAAGGTGACGTAGGCTCGCAGCAATAAGTGCATGAGGAAGCGCAGTAAATACGGTACCTAAAAGCAATAGCATTAGCCAAGAACTAGTAGACGCTGAGGTTATTGCTGCACTGCCTACCGGCAACATTAGAATGCTGATAACCAAGGTCTGCCACGCCATGGCTTGCGCACCGCTGTAGTGCTTAAAGTGCTTACGATGAATAAGGTTTCTAAACGAATACAAGATGGCGGAAGCAATACCGATAAGAACGCCAAGGGTAATGTCATTTTCCAGTGATGTCTCTGGCACTATTAAATAAACGCCAACGACCACCGTGACGGTAGATACGATATCCTGCCAGACCAGCCTTACCCGCTCAAAGAAAGGCTCGATAAGTACCGTGATTACAGGAAAGGTAAAAAGGGCAATCATGCCAACAGACACCCCAGCATATTGCATGGCGGCAAAATAGGTGACCCAGTGCAGTGCCATCAACACGCCTAAACCGAGGGCAACGCCGTAGTCTTTTTTTGAATTCAGCTTTATTTTGTTCTTCGCCAATTTCAAAAAGGCAAACAACGCTATGCAGGCAAATACTGAACGAACAAGAGTGATATCACTGGCGCTAAGTGGTACAAGCCGAGAGAAAAGGGCTGTACCACCAAGTAAAATTACCGTGAAATGAAGTGAGATCAGGCTTTTTTTAACAGCATCCATAAATTAGCTGTCAGCGCCCTCTGAAGAAGCCTCGTTCTTTTCGTCACTGGCTGTTTCATCGCTAACGTGCGTATCTTTAGCCGTAGCCTGTGCGGTTGATTTAAGCGCCATAGGCTCACCAAGGCGTGTAACCATACCAGGGGCGAGGTCTTCAAAATCAATCATGTCTTTTTCGAAACACACCACAATGGTCGAACCTAGCTTGAAGCGGCCTAGCTCGGCACCTTTTTCAAGGAAAACTGCTGCTTCACTGTCTTTTTCATATGACCAGTGCTGAACGTTTTTACCCGCAGGTGGCGTAACCGTGCCAGCCCAGACAGTTTCAATGCTTGCCACTATGGTTGCGCCCACAAGCACCATCGCCATTTTGCCTACAGGCGTGTCGAACAGCGCCACAACGCGCTCATTACGTGCAAACAGACCTGGAATATTTTGTGCTGTAAGAGGATTTACCGAAAAAAGTTCGCCCGGCACATACAGCATATCAGTAAGCGTGCCCTCAACAGGCATGTGAATTCTGTGATAATCACGAGGGGCAAGATAAATGGTAGCAAACTTACCATTTTTAAATGGCGCAGCTACATCTGGCTTGCCACCTAATAATGTAGTTAGGCTAAAGTCATGGCCTTTCGCCTGAAAAATACTGTCGCTATGGATATCGCCAAACTGACTTACCGTACCGTCAACAGCATGGATAAGTACGTCATTGTTTTCGTCAATGGTGCGCGCTTCAGGTTTAAGCGGGCGGGTGAAGAACTTATTAAAGCTTCTATAATGCTCTGGTTCCTCATGCAGCGCTTCTGACATATCAACGTTGTATTGCTTAATAAACGCCTTGATGAAAAATGTCGTAACGCTACCCATTTCTGCTTCTGCAAGTTTGCCTACAAGGCGTGAAAGCAGGTGCTTTGGTGTAACGTATTGTAAATTAACTTTAAGCCAATCTAACACAAAATATCTCCGTTTCTTTTATGCAAGCAATAACGCATTGCATAGATAGCGTTATTGTATAGTAAGTCGTGGTATTAAGGGCAACTTTAGGGTTATGAGTGCTTACACAAAAGCATAAGCACGTGGTTCACACCAAAAGAATAAATCGCCGAGTTAGTGACGGCTATTACGCGTAAGTAGTGCGTGTACTTCTTCGGTCGCTCCAACGAGTTTAGCGCTCCAGTGAGGTTGAAACCTAGTGGCAGTTGTTATGCCCCGGGAGGCTGGCTGTGACTAGGGCGCTGCTCTTCCATGGTGGTTAATATTCTATGGTAGCTGTCGAAGCGTTCTGCGCTAATTTTTCCTTCTTCTACAGCTTCTCTTAGTAAGCACCCCGGATCATTTAAGTGCTTGCAGTCTCTGAATTTGCAGCCGCCCAAATAATCTCTGAACTCAATAAAGCCCCATGTAATACGTTCGGTAGGAATGTGCCACAAGCCAAATTCACGTACCCCGGGAGAGTCAATCAAATCACCGCCGGCTGGCAAGTGAAGCAATTTGGCCGCCGTCGTTGTATGTTGACCTAGTCCCGAGTTATCTGAAATATCGCCGGTTAATTCATCGGCGTCTGGCAGAACTTGGTTTATAAGGCTCGATTTGCCAACGCCGGACTGCCCTACGAAAACGCTGATGTTATCATTAAGGTATTCATTGAGTTTGCTAATGCCTTCACCGGTTTTACAACTGGTAAACAGCACTTCGTAGCCTAAATTTTCGTACGTTTTAAGCTGCTCTGTAACGGTTGCGCGTTCCTCTTCACTGAGCAGCTCTACTTTATTAAGAACGATAAGCGGCGTGATACCAATGTCTTCACAGGCAACGAGATAACGGTCGATAATATTCAGTGAAAGGGTGGGTAAAATAGCGCTAACCACTATAATACGGTCGATATTCGCGGCGATGGGTTTAATACCGTCGTAATAATCTGGGCGAGTCAGGACAGAGTGCCTGTCTTTTACAATTTCAATAACCCCACTTACACCTGACTCAGCGTCATCCCCTTTACTGAAAAACACCTTGTCACCACACACTACAGAGTCTACCGTGCGGCGAATGTGGCAGCGAGATACTGCGCCGTTTGCGTCTTCAACGTCGGCGTGTTTACCAAAGCGACCAATTACCGTACCGCTTTCTAGCGTGCTTTCATCAAGGTTCGCCGCGCCCTTTGATGCGTGCTTTTCACGCAAGCGTTTGCTTCTGTTAGCTGCAACTTGTCGTTTTTGTCGTTGTGTAAGTTTTGGTTTTTTCGCCACGATTCTTTTCTAGTTTCACGTATACTATGGTCAATAATACCGTTTGTAGGGCATGGTTGCCATGTCTGTAGCGCAAAGAGGAAAGTAATGAGTAAACACGACAGTAACCTTGTTTGGATAGACATGGAAATGACAGGGTTAGATCCTGAAACCTGTGTAGTAATGGAAATTGCGACCATTGTTACCAATGCACAACTAAACATATTGGCTGAAGGCCCCGTAATAGCGGTACATCAAAGTGATGACGTGCTAAACAATATGGACGAGTGGTGTACACGAGTTCATGGAGAAAGTGGGCTAACTGCACGTTGCCGAGAAAGTAAAATAAGTGTTGAAGAAGCATCAGCGCAAACTATTGCCTTTTTAGAGCAATGGGTAGATGCAGGCAAGTCACCGCTATGTGGAAACACCATAGGGCAAGACAGACGCTTCATGGTTAAGTACATGCCCGAGCTTGAAGCTTACTTCCATTATAGAAATATTGATGTAAGTACAATAAAAGAACTAACGCGCCGCTGGAAGCCTGAAATTTTAGACGGTTTCGAAAAGAAAGGCGTACACCTGGCGTTAGATGATATTCGCGAGTCTATTGAAGAAATGCGTTATTATCGTGAGAAAGTGTTTACGATTTAAGCATTCAAACATTGAGGTGCAAAAAAAGTAGAATTAAAGGTTGCGTTACCCCAAAATTTTTGTAAAATGCGCACCACTTCAAACGAAGTACCTCTTTTGTTGCGGGAATAGCTCAGTTGGTAGAGCACGACCTTGCCAAGGTCGGGGTCGCGAGTTCGAATCTCGTTTCCCGCTCCAAATTTTAATCTAGGTCTCTAGATTGCCTATAAGATGCACAGCATCGACTCTATGCGGGAATAGCTCAGTTGGTAGAGCACGACCTTGCCAAGGTCGGGGTCGCGAGTTCGAATCTCGTTTCCCGCTCCAAATTTTTATACTCCTACTTTTATAACAGCCAGTGAGGTTGAATCTATGCGCCCCCTTTATGGGCCCGCGACCGAGTGTCGGCCATTGCTTCACAACGAGAACAAATCTGTTTCTCGCTCCAAATTCACTTGTATCGAACGGTGTTCCTCTAAGCTTTCCTTTCCCACAAAACCCTGCACTGATTCTGGGTATAAATTCGATTTTTCACGCACCAAAGTCGTGCGACTTTAATATAGTTATGTGTCTATTTCTATAAGGCTATGATATTTCAGTTAAAAGTAATTATTTTATGAGCTCTCATAAAGTGGGGCCGCCCCAATGCGCAACGCGTTGTGGGATTATTTGCATTTTAAATGAATAAATATCCTGTTTTGCTCTGGCTTTTGACGTTCTTTATATTAGAATGCGCGCAAATTCCGGCACGTATTCTGCTGAGTCTTGGGTTCTAGGCCCTTTTCACTGAGTAGCAATGAATAATAATAAGAACGCTACAAAGAACGAGCCGGTACACATTTTTACCCAATTCACGCTAAAACGCTTAATTAGAAGGACTCTGTTTTTTCCTATGGAATGGGCTAGTGGTTTTTAGCAATGTCCATTTTAAGAGAGAGAACATGCATAGTAAGAGTGCTCCTTTCCATATTTCCGCTGTAGCAGGCGCCGTGTTAGCCGCTTGCTCAAGCCCAAGCGTATATGCCCAAACGGTTACAGTAGACGAAAAACAAATTGAAAAAGTAGAAGTAACCGCAACGCGCAGAAGCGGCACCCTACAAGAAGTGCCTATTAATATCTCAGCGCTAACCTCTGACGTTTTAGACCAACAGAATATTGAAGATCTTGACGGCGTAGCGCGTTGGGTACCTGGTCTTACGGTGACAGATCAAGGTGGACGAAACGACTCTCCAATTATCGTACGTGGTCTAAATACTAATTCATCAGGCCCTGGTTCAAATGGCGGCACGGTAGCCACCTACTTTGGTGATATCCCTCTTTTCCTGAATATGCGTCTTGTAGACGTAGATCGCGTTGAAGTTCTTATTGGTCCGCAGGGTACGCTTTACGGAGCAGGAACCTTGGGCGGTGCTATTCGTTATCTTCCTAAGAAAGTCGATTTAGAGTTTATGTCTGGGGAAGTAACGGGTGATGTGTTCAGCATTAGCGAGAGCGATTCACTAGGTGGAGAAAGCAGTATTGTCTTCAACGCACCTATTATTGATGGTGAATTAGCCGTACGCGCGTCATTGAACTATTTCAATAACCCAGGCTTCCTTGACTACAACTATGTGGTAAAAGAGGGCGGTGTGTCACTGCCAGACCCAGACTGGTCTAATGAAGAAGAGGTGAATAGCAACCTACGTCGTGTTGAAGATGCTAACGGTAAAGATACGCTAACAGGCCGTATTGCAGTACGCTGGGCGCCGAACGACTGGTTTGACAGCACATTGACTTACTTTTACCAAAAGCAGGACGTTGAAGGTCGCTCTATCACACATTACGACGCGCTTTCGGACGAAAATCCTTTAAGCGATGTTATCGGCAAGTACGAATCAGCCTATCGCTACGAAGAGCCGCGTGAAAAAGAAGACGAGCTATTAAGCTTAGAAGTAAGTGCTGACCTGGGCTTTGCAGAATTAGTATCTGCAACCGGTCTATCTAACTTTGACGCGAACGGCCAACGTGACCAAACTGATCTTTTAATTCGTTTAGACTACAGCTATGAAGAATTTCCAGCATTCTCGGCGTACACGGAAGAAGTGGAAGAACGGGAAGTTTTTACGCAAGAACTGCGCTTAGTTTCTCAAACCAGTGGGCCTCTATCATGGATCATTGGCGGCTTTTATTACGACTTAGACAGTGAAGGCAGCAGTAAAGAATTTACACCTAACTTCGATGTTTATGCCATTAACGTGTGGGGTGTAGACGGTAACTATCGTCCAGATGCACTTGAATACTTCTCAGTTGACGAAAGCGAGGTTACTGAAAAAGCGTTATTCGGAGAACTTACTTACGAACTAACAAGCGACTGGGACGTTACATTAGGTTTACGTGCATACCAATATGATGTGCATTCACGCTCGGCTGTCGACTTACCGCTTTACAACTCAGTATTTGAAAGCAGAGCGTCTGACTCTATCGTACTAGATTATGGTGAGACAGAAGCTGACGATAGCGGCACGTTATTCAAATTCAACACTAGCTATCAGTTTACGAACAGCACAATGGGTTATTTGACCATCAGTGAAGGCTTCAGAATTGGTGGCGCGAACAGCGTTGGTGCTTGCCCAGATAATGTCGATGATCTGAATAACCAAATTGTTTGTGCTACTCCTGAAGAACAACTCTTTGAGGCGGATACCACAACTAACTATGAGCTAGGCGTTAAAACCAGTTTCTTCAGAAACAAACTTCAGCTGAATACGGCGCTATTCTACGTTGACTGGCAAGACCCTCAGGTGTCGGGTGCCACAATCAATGGTCAGCAGCCGATTATCGTTAATGCTGAAGGTGCGGAGTCGAAGGGAGCGGAATTCTCGATTCGCGGCATTATTGGCGACAATATCACGACTTATGCAACATACGCCTACACACAAGCTGAATTAACTGCAGACGCACCATTCTTATTTGGTGTGTTTGATGAGCAACGCACAGAGCTTCAAGACTTTTACGATGGTAAAGATGGTGACCGTTTACCGGGAACTGCAGAGCATCAGTTCTCATTCGGTATCACATACAGCCAAGAAGTATTTGACGATAAAATGTTGAATGTGAACTACGGTATCACTGCGCAAAGCGATGTGTATACCACGGTTGGCCTTCGTCAAGATGGTGAGGCGCTGCCTGGCTACGCAGTAAGTAATTTGAACGCGACAATTTCAGATGAAGATTGGTCGGTAACCCTCTACATCGACAACTTATTCGATAAGTATGCGTTTACTTCAACTCGTCGTAACGTAGGCGATATTGGTTTAGGTCAGTTTAACGACACCCTAGAGCCAAATGGCATCGAGTTACAGCGAAACTATGGCCATTATGTGCTAACACCGCGTACTGTGGGATTGATGTTTAAGTATCAATTCGGCATGTAGTATAGTTATCGCTATAAGATACAATAAAAAGGCGCTTACGCTTAACGTGTAAGCGCCTTTTTCGTATTAAAACGGTTTTGAAAAAAGATAAAAATGAATACAAGTAACACTCGCTTAGACGACGCCGTAAGGTTTTTATCACAACGTGATTATCAGCAAGCACACCGCTGTTGTGTAGAAGTGATTCAACAATTCGGGCCGCATGCTCACGCCTATTTTTTACTTGGCATTATTCATGTTGAAATCGGACAGATAGAAAAGGCGATTGCCTTGTTAACTAAGTCTAACGAAATAGAAAACCGTTCAATTACCTTTGCCTATCTGGCCAAATGCTTTGCGTTAAAAGGCGACATGCAGCAAGCGCTAGACTGTGTGGCTCGTTCGCCAGTAAAGAGCCTTACCCGTGCTCTCGACTTAGATACGGTTGGCGTTTCATTATCGAGAGTAGGCCTACATGAGGATGCTATCGCCTATTTTGAAAAGGCCCTTGCTTTGGCGCCATCAAATCCGCAATACCACTACAACTATGCAGTCAGCTGCAAGTTTGCGGGAAAATTTGAGCTAGCCAGAAAGCATTTTGAACAAGCCATCGATAACGAGCCTAATTTCTTTCAGGCGCATTTTGCCCTGTCTGATCTCGGCGGCATTTCGCGTGAAAATAATCATTTAGCGCGACTTGAGCCCTTAGTGGAAAAAGTAAAGGCAAACCCCGATGCACGACTTCACATAGGGCATGCTCTCGCGAAAGAGTATGAAGCACTAGGTGATTACACTCGTGTTTTTGAATCCCTGCAACACGCGAAAGCGCCCCAGAAGGCACGTAGTGAAAATACGCTGAAAGATTATCAGGCAATATTTAATACTCTTCATGCTAATTTGCAATCACAGGTTAGCTCGGACGCTTTTTCCACCAATCTTTCTCAAAGCGACGCCCCCATTTTTGTAGTGGGTATGCCGCGCAGTGGCACAACACTGGTTGAGCGTATTTTAAGTCATCATTCGTTAGTTGCCTCTGGAGGAGAGCTACAAGACTTTGGCGTTGCTGTTAAACAGGTAACCCAAACTAGCAGCCAACTAGTGCTTGATACGCCTACCATTGAAAGTGCATATCAGAGTGACTTGGCCAAAATTGGAGAGCTTTATCTTCAGCGTACGGCTTTCTTGCGACAAGAGGCAAAGCACTTAGTCGACAAACTGCCATTCAATTTTTTCTATATCGACCTAATTCGACAGGCACTACCTAATGCAAAAATTGTTTGTTTGCTGCGTAATCCAATGGATACCTGCGTAGGTAACTTCAGACAGTTGTTTTCTATCCACAGCCCTTACTACGCTTACGCTTACGACCTTGAGGTGATTGGACAGCTTTATCAAAGCTTCGAACAGTGGGTGAGGAAATTTGCTGATACATATCCGAATGCTATTCGCCTGCAATCATACGAGCAACTTGCTCAGAATCCGCAAGCTGAAGTCAAAGATCTATTGGCATTCTGTAACTTGCCTTGGGAAGCGCAATGTCTACAAGTTGAAAACAATACGCTCCCTGTTTCGACCGCCAGTAAAGTGCAGGTTCGAGAGCCAATTAATACAAAGTCTATTGGACGCTGGAAACGATATGAACCGCAATTGGATGTACTTAAGGCAGTGATTTCGCAATAAAGGCACTGCATACGTATTCATTTGTTCTTACATACGTATGCATATTTAACAAATTTGAAACGTCTGGCTTACTTAGTGTTCACAAAATAAGCAGGAACACACCCATGAAAATCTCTTCTACTGCTGCCGCTTTGGCACTTTCGTCTACGTTGTCAATAAGTACCAGTGCCATTGCTTCTCCCACTACTTTTGTACATTTATTTGAATGGAAATGGGAAGATATCGCTACTGAATGTGAAACATTTCTAGGACCTGAGGGTTATGCCGCGGTACAAGTGTCTCCGCCTAACGAGCACATTACGGTGTCTCAATGGTGGGCACGTTATCAACCGGTAAGTTATGAGCTTACCAGTCGCGGAGGTAACAGAGCTCAGTTTGCTGATATGGTGCAACGGTGCAAAGCGTCCGGTGTTGATGTTTACGTTGATGCGGTAATAAACCACATGGCAGCTGGAAGTGGAACGGGAACGGCGGGTAACACATTCGGAGCTAAACAATATCCTATTTACTCGCCGAACGACTTTCACCCGACATGTGCCATAAGTAACTATAACAATCGTTACGAAGTGCAGCACTGCGAGTTAGTGGGTTTAGCTGATTTAGATACTGACAGCACTTATGTACAGGACACCATCGTAAATTACTTAAACGACTTAATTAGTTTAGGTGTTGCAGGCTTTCGGTTTGATGCAAGTAAACACATGCCAAGTGGAGATATCAATAGCATTGTCGCGCGTTTGAATAACACACCACTGGTTTTTCAAGAAGTCATTGACCAAGGCGGTGAAGCAATTAGTGCCAACGAATACTTTGGAAATGGTTTGGTTACTGAGTTCAAGTATAGCGTTGAAATAGGCAACACTTTCCGTAATGGCAAGCTAGCATGGCTGAGCAACTTTGGGGAAGGTTGGGGCTTTATGCCTAGCTCGAAAGTTGTGGTTTTTATAGACAATCACGATAATCAGCGCGGCCACGGTGGTGGCGGTAACGTTATTACGTTTGAAGATGGCAGGCTGTACGATTTAGCCAACGTATTTATGCTTGCTTATCCCTATGGTTATCCAAAGGTAATGTCGAGCTACGACTTTGGCGGTGATACTGAAAGGGGGGGGCCAAACGTCCCCGTTCATAACAATGGCACATTGGAGTGCTTTGGCAATAACTGGAAGTGTGAACATCGTTGGTCATACATAGCTGGTGCCATGGCGTTTAGAAACGCTACTGCATCAAATTTTTCGCTAACTAATTGGTGGTCGAATAACAACAACCAGATTGCCTTTGGCCGCGGAGATAAAGGATTTGTTGCCATTAATAAAGAAGACAGCGTGCTATACACGTCGCTCGCCTCAAGCATGCAACCCGGCACCTATTGTAATGTATTAAAAGGTAACCTCAGAGCTGATGGCAGCTCGTGCACTGGAGAAACCGTTACAGTAAATGCCGATGGTACGGTTAACGTTGACCTTGCACCATGGGATGCTCTTGCTATTCATCATGAAAACCGGGTTAATCCAACAGATAATACTGGTGCAGATTGGCAGCGCACCGTGATCTTTATTGAAGCAGAAACCCAAAGTGGACAAGATATGTTTGTTCGCGGTGGGATCGATCATGGCTATGCAGCATCAGTGTTCGGTACGACCTGCACAGATAGTAATTATTTATGTGCCATTCCTGTAAGGCACAACAACCTGCGCAATGCGACAACTTCGCCATGGAAGCAGGGCGATAACTTCCTTGATTGGTATGGTATTGAGTCTGCACAAAGTACTGAAGCAGAAGGAAGTGCAATGGATTGGACAACGAATAACTGGCCTGCGCAGTGGGGCGAGACAAAAGCCGTGGCGTCTGACGGTTTTGGACTTGAACCACTCAATGTTTGGGGACCACACCATTGGATGCTAGACGTTGAAATGGATTGTAGTAAAACAGTAAACGGCTGGTTTGAACTTAAAGCATTTATCAAAAACGGTCAGGGGTGGGAAGCTGACGTAAACCAGTCCAATACACCTTACTCATCAGGTAATCACTTTGCCCAATGTGGCAAGGTAAATCGTTTCGTTTTTGGTGATAGCGCCTATACAATGCAGAATTTTTAGTTGGTCATTTTTCTAAAAATTGGCAAGTAATTAACGCTTACTTACTTGCACTGCAGAAAAACATAGTTAAGCAGCACTGTGTGCTGCTTTTTGCGTTTACCGCTATTCAAAAGTTGCAACCCATTCACACAACGATTATGTTTATAGGTATGTAACTGGTCAAACCAGATTGGCGACACACGTAATCTACGTTGTGTAAAGGCGAACTTTTGTAAGGCTTAATTGAAGCTAGCGTGGACACTATGTCAAAGAACTATATATTAAATACCTATAATAAATTCATGAAACTTCCGTTTGGCAAGAAGCTATTTAGCTGGTACTCAGCGCGCAGGGCACCTTATTTTTCTACCGTTTCGCCACTTATCTCAGACATTAAACCAAACTACTGTGAAGTGCTTATTAGTAAACGTAAAGCGGTAGAAAATCACATTGGAACGGTTCACGTTATTGCTATTTGCAATGGTCTGGAAATGGCCATGGGGTTTATGTGTGAAGCATCCATACCTAAAAACCTCAGGTGGATCCCAAAAGGTATGGAAGTAAAGTATCCGGCGAAAGCAGACTCAGATATTCGTTGTGTAGCAGAAGTGCCAGCTGACGCATGGAAGCCAGGTGATTTACCTATTTCTGTTAAGGCGTATAACGCTGAAGGCACCGTGGTCGTCGACGGAACCATTACGGTTTGGGTAAGCGAAAAGCGCTGATATCCCGCTTATAATAAAAGGCCGCGCTTGCGGCCTTTTTTATGCTCTTTTAAAACATTCAATATTAAGTTTTTACTACAGCTACTTTTCTGTTTGACAGAAAATAAAAATCCAACTAAGAATAACCTTGAAAGCGATTAAGGCGCTATATCAGTAGTCTATTTCATTCAACAGTTGGTGTTGCAATTTTGTCTGTGTTTACAACGCAGGTATTAGCGATGGAAGAGGTTAAGATGTCTGTAATCACAAAAGAGCAAGTCGCAAGAAAACCCTTTATAGATAAGAAAAATTACCCGTACGGCTTTGCCCGTTCAGGAGATTTTTCAATTAATGAAAGTAAGCTTCTTCAGGCTCATGGTAGTTTGTTCGCTGCACTAGTGGACGGGAAAATTACGCCAGAGAATGATGAAGAACAAGCCTATTTGGAATCGGCTCTTGGTCATCGAGACCCTGCAACACCGCAAGAGAAAGCGTGGTTGAAATACCAAGCCAGAATAAACCGTCCAAAAACAGCAAGTATTTATGGCTCTAAGCGTGCTGCTGAACAAGATGTTGACGATGACGACGATATGAGCGATAACAGTGATCTTGATATCGACCTCGATGATTAAGCTTATGCCTTTATGCATCTAAAACGTGTAAAGGCGCCTCTCTTAAAGCAATCATGTTTATTGTTTACGCTGTTAATATTGTGTAAATAAATATCCTATTTTCTGTCAAAATTGCACTTAAGTCGAAATATTTATCCTAATTATTGCGAATATTGGGATATATATCTCACTTTTGCGCAATTTGGTGTTTTATCTTCCTATTACCTTAGATATAGTCGGGGCATCGTCAACGTACGCTGACAAACCCCCCAACCCATTACAGGAGAAAGCACTGTGAAAATGATGTCGGGCGCAGCCATGGTGGTTGAAGCGCTAAAAGATGTAGGAGTGACACACGTGTTCGGTTACCCAGGTGGTGCCGTATTAGACATTTATGATGCGTTATTTGCGCAAGATGATGTCAAACACGTCCTCGTACGTCATGAACAGGCAGCCGCCCACATGGCGGATGGTTATGCACGTTCAACTGGCAAAACCGGCACAGTGCTCGTCACATCAGGTCCTGGCGCTACGAATACTATTACAGGTATTGCTACTGCATATATGGACTCTATTCCGATGGTTATTTTATCGGGACAGGTGCCGTCGAAGCATATTGGTGAAGACGCATTCCAAGAAACTGACATGGTGGGGTGCTCACGCCCTATCGTTAAGCACAGCTTTTTGGTAAAGCGCGCGGTTGATATCCCAGAAGCGATTGCTAAAGCCTATTATATTGCTAACACTGGCCGTCCTGGTCCGGTGGTTGTAGATTTACCAAAGGATATTGTTAACGTAGCGGAAGAGCACCCTTATGTGTATCCAACTGACGTTACCATGCGCTCTTATAACCCTACCGAAAAGGGCCACCCCAAGCAGGTTAAGAAAGCAGTTGAGTCGCTACTTAAAGCAGAACGTCCGGTATTATATGTAGGTGGTGGTGCAGTAGCGTGCGACGCATCAGAAAAAGTTATTGAGTTAGCTGAAAAGCTAAATGCTCCGGTAACTTGTACGCTAATGGGTCTTGGTGCTATGCCGGGAACACACAAGCAATTCATTGGTATGCTTGGTATGCACGGTACGCTTGAAGCGAACAAAACCATGCATAATGCCGACTGCATCATTGCACTAGGTGCACGTTTTGATGACCGTGTTACCAACAACGTTGATAAATTCTGCCCTCATGCAGACATTATCCATGTTGATATCGACCCAGCATCAATTTCTAAGACCGTCAATGCGCATATTCCTGTGGTAGGTTCGGTAGATAAAGTACTTGATCAAATTTTAAGTCAGGTAAATAAGAAAGATTTATCTGGGCAAAGCGAAAAGCTAGCCGATTGGTGGCAGCAGATAGAAACATGGCGTGCTCGTGAGTGTTTAAACTACACACAGGGCGAAGAGGTAATTAAGCCTCAGCGCGTTATCGAAGCCTTGTACAAACACACAGACGGTAAAGCTTACGTAAGTTCTGACGTGGGCCAGCATCAAATGTTTGCTGCGCTTTATTACCCTTATGATAAACCGCGTCAGTGGATCAACTCAGGTGGTCTTGGCACCATGGGCTTTGGTTTACCGGCTGCAATGGGTGTGCAGTTTGCGCACCCAGGTTCAACCTCTGTGGTAGTAACAGGTGACGGCAGTATTCAAATGAATATTCAAGAGCTATCTACTTGTTTGCAGTACAACCTGCCTATCAAGATTATCTCATTGAATAACCGTGCCCTAGGTATGGTTCGTCAGTGGCAGGATATGATTTATAAAGGACGTCACTCACACTCTTACATGGATTCAATGCCTGACTTTGTGAAATTGGCAGAAGCTTACGGACACGTGGGCATTAAAGTAGACAAGCTTGACGAGCTAGACGCAGCAATGGAGAAATGTTTCAGTTATACAGATCGCTTAGTGTTTATGGACATAGCAGTAGACCAAAACGAACACGTATATCCAATGCAAATTAAGTTTGGCGCAATGGATGACATGCGCTTAAGCAAGACGGAGCGAACCTGATGAAACGTATTATCTCTGTATTAATGGAAAACGCCCCTGGCGCACTATCTCGTATCGTTGGTGTATTCTCACAACGTGGTTACAACGTCGATTCACTGTGTGTGGCACCAACCGACGACGCGAGCCTTTCGCGTCTAACGATTATCACGCACGGCGACGACAAAGTCATAGAGCAAATTACTAAGCAAGTGAATAAGCTTATTGATGTGCTAAAAGTGGTAGACCTTACTGAAGGTACGCACATTGAACGCGAACTTATGCTGATTAAAGTCGCGACTCGCACAGAGTCGGTACGTGCTGAAGTGAAGCGGAACTCTGATATCTTCCGTGCGCGTATTGTGGATGTGAACGTAAACAACTACACCATTGAAATTACGGGCACCACAGACAAGCTAGATGCATTTGCCACGACTATGGGGCAGTGTGCTGAAATTATCGAATCATCGCGCACCGGTGTGTGTGGGCTTGCTCGAGGTGATAGGGCGCTTCGTCCTTAAATTTTTTCCCGAGTTTTCGCGCAAAGCGTTTTTTCGGAAGGCTGTCAGTAGACAGCCTTTTTTCATTCTAGGGAATTACCCTAAGTATCGCGCCCATAATAGGCTTCTACGCGCAGGGCTACGCCGTATGAGGTTTTGAAGTCCTCATCACGCAGCCATAATACAAAAGGCTCTACTTCAAAGAAAAGCCAATCACGCAACATGTTGTTACGCCACCTAAACCCTCCATAGACTTCTTCTACGCGAAAGTTGGGTTGGCTAAGTCCTTCCACCATAAAGTGAGGAATAACGGCGTTATGTTGATCTACCGAAAACAAATGGTGGACCTCGTGACGCCATAGCCAGTCGTTGGTATCGTCGCGGTAGTAGTAGCGATTATTTTGTCGAACCAGGTGCTTTTTATTGATTTCATATTGAAAAGCGACGCCCACCTCCGCACCCAAACGGTCACGGGTGTAATAGTAAAGTTCGGCGTCGTATAGCATGGCCCATTGTTTAGAAAAGGCAAAAGCATCTCTGTATCGGGTCATCGCATAGAGTTGGTCGCGGCGACCAGCGCCAATTCTAAATGAGTAGTGAGAGTCTTGCTCAGGACGAAAGCGAAGCGCAATGGTCGTTCGATCGCGGTTGTTATTGCCGGTATCCCTCGCGGCTCGTATTGTGTTGTTCTGTGTCTCGTCTTCGTTATCGCTTAATAGTAAATCAACGCGTTCTTTTAAAGCCGGTAGGCGAACTCTTACCCTGAAGCGCAAATCCGTATCCGAGAGCATGCCACTTCTTGGCTCCCAGGCAAGTTGAACACGGCCTTCGGCTCTGGCTTCCTTCTGTCCTGAAGTACCTATATCATCTGAACTTTCAAACAAACCATCAAGCTGTTTTACGGTGAAGTCCATGGTGTCGGTGAAGCTACGCTGCCAAATATCAAACCATTGCTCATTAGGTATTGAAGGAGGCAAGGAGTGTGTACTTTCTTTTGTCGAGTTAGCGCGGTTAGAAAGCGTATTTTCTGGCCGAGCAATATCCCGATAGGTTATACCTACACTGGTCGCATTTACGGGGGAGTTCAACGTGTCAGCAGCTGAGTCAGGTGCAACAGGTAAAGCGAGCAATAAATGGCAATAGACCACGGTAAGGCATAGCATTGCTCACTAACTCCTTGTAAAAATTAGCATAGTTGAATGTTTCGACCATTCGAATTGGGGATATACAGAGCATGGATTGTCCCAACCAAAACGTCAATCTTTATTCATTGAAGTAAATATTCAGGTGAAAGCATCAGCAGGCAATGGCATACTGTGCCAATCGATGTAAGGGAGATTATTTTTATGGGTGGTATTAGTGTTTGGCAGTTGCTGATCATACTGGTTATTGTGGTGCTTTTATTTGGTACGAAGCGCCTTAAAGGTATAGGTACTGATTTAGGCGGCGCAATCAAAGGCTTCAAAAAAGCTGTCACCGAAGAAGACAAAGACGCAGACTTTGAACAAAAGAAGCAAGTTGAAGAAAAGTCAGCAGCAGAGCCTGTTTCAACTAAGACGCA
The DNA here is from genome assembly GCF_022348305.1 of Alteromonas sp. MmMcT2-2. Lineage (NCBI taxonomy): Bacteria > Pseudomonadati > Pseudomonadota > Gammaproteobacteria > Alteromonadales > Alteromonadaceae > Alteromonas > Alteromonas sp. MmMcT2-2. The sequence goes on along the minus strand of NZ_JAKRFA010000002.1, from coordinate 156,625 downwards.
GAGCGACGTTAAAGAAAAATCCTAATGTTCGATATCGGCTTTTGGGAGCTATTGGTTATCGGTGTACTGGCGCTGCTTATTTTAGGGCCAGAAAGATTACCGGGTGCCATGCGCTCAACTATAAATACAATTCGTAGCGTGCGTAATGTAGCAACGGGCTTTAAGCAAGAAGTTGAGCATCAGTTGCGCGTGCACGAATTGCATGAAAATTTGAAAAAAGCAGAGCAGCAAGGGCTTAAAGATCTTTCACCTGAACTTGAACAAAGCGTCGATGAGCTAAAAAAAGCTGCAGAGTCGGTTCAAGAACCTTATAAAAAGCAATAGATGTCTGACGCTAATAACCTTATTTCTCATTTAATTGAATTGCGTAGCCGTATTCTCAAAGCCCTTTTGAGCGTACTTATCGTCTTCATTTGTCTTGCGGCGTTTGCGCAAGACCTTTATAAGCTATTGGCGATGCCATTGCTTGAAGCCTTACCTGAAAATGCGAGCATGATTGCAACCGACGTTGCATCACCTTTCTTTGCTCCGTTTAAACTTACACTGGTGTTATCGTTTTTTATTGCTATTCCCTATGTGCTCTATCAAGTATGGGGGTTTGTGGCTCCGGGTTTGTACAGAAATGAAAAGCGCCTGGTAGCGCCTTTACTACTTTCCAGTACGCTGCTGTTTTACGCAGGAATGGCGTTTGCCTACTTTGTGGTATTTCCAATAGCGTTCGCGTTTTTTACAAGCGTAGCTCCTGAAGGTGTAACGGTAAGTACAGATATATCCAGTTATTTGAACTTCGTCTTGAAACTGTTCTTTGCATTTGGGGTCTCATTCGAGATACCGATAGCCATTATCTTAATGTGCTGGACTGGGGTAACGGATGCTAAGTCTTTACGAGCCAAGCGCCCGTACGTGGTTGTTGGTGCATTCGTGGTTGGCATGTTGCTAACACCTCCAGATGTTATCTCTCAAACATTATTAGCTATTCCAATGTGGTTGCTGTTTGAAGTAGGGGTTATTGTTGGGGGATTTTACGCGGGTAAAACACCAAAAGACGATACATCTACTGAAACAACAGACAACACATAGATGTTAAAAAAAGAAAGGAATAAAAATGAAAACCCGACTGCTATCTCTTGCCACTATTCTGTGCGCGTTTGGGGCGTTTAATGTACAAGCTGAGACAGTTGCTGATGCATTGGAGAAATGTCGCAACACGGATAATAGTTTAAAGCGACTTATGTGCTATGACAGCGTCGCGAAATCACTCAACAAGTACGAAGGTTCAGACGCTCAGATTGAGCAACTACAGGCCTACAAGAGCAACAATGGTAATCAGATGAAGCCTCGCCCAGCGCCTGTCGCTCAGGGACAAGTTCAAGCCTCAGAACCTAAGAATGACTTTGGACTTGAACATAAGCGAGATTTGTCTGACGAAGCTTCTGAGATTGCGGTCACTATCGCTTCGATCAAGAAGAATGTGCGTGATAAGCATGTTATAACTTTCAGCGATGGTTCTGTATGGCAGCAAACTGATGGAACCTATATGAAGCTTAAGGAAGGTCAGTCGGTAGCCGTAGAAAGGGGCTTATTGGGTGCATTTTTCCTAAGTGTAGAAGGGCTTAACAAGCGCATGAAAGTGAAACGCGTAAAATAAATGCCTTGGTTTGATGCTGGCGTCAACTTGCTTGATAAGCGATTTGACGCCGATGAAGCTATACAACGAGCAAAAGATGCAGGGGTAGAAAAACTCTGCATTATCACCACGCACCCCAGTGAATGGGACGCCGCAGTAGCGCTATATAATAAGTATCCAACCCAATGCTGTTACACTATCGGTGTCCATCCTCACAATGCAAAAGATGTCACGCCAAGTGATTACAAGCGGTTACGCGAACTTGCACAACAGAATGGGTGTGTTGCAATTGGTGAATGTGGTCTGGATTTTAATCGCAATTTCTCACCACAGCCCGTTCAATTGGCAGTGTTCGAAGCCCAGTTAGACATTGCGGCTGCATTAGGCTTACCCGTGTATCTACATGAAAGGGATGCGTTTGACGAACAAGTCGCGTTATTAACCGAGTATATGCCTCGTATAAAAGGTGGTATTGCCCACTGTTTTACTGGGAATGCAGAGCAGGTTCAGCACTACCTTGCGCTGGGGCTTTATATTGGTATTACTGGCTGGGTATGTGATGAGAAGCGAGGCGAAGCACTACGCGAAGCCGTGAAGTCTATACCTTTAAACCGTCTTATTCTTGAAACAGATGCGCCTTATCTGTTTCCCAAAACCCTTCGACCGAGAAAACGTAATAACGAACCTGCTTTTCTACCCCATATCGCTAAACAATTAGGCGAATATCTGCAAGTTGAGACTGATAAATTACGTATTAGCAGTTATGCTAATAGCTGTGAGTTGTTTTCTCTCAGCTAAACATAGGTTTATATGCAGACAAATCTGAAAGCGATGCGCAAGTATGATGCGGGTCTTATTCTTATCACCCTAGTGGCCGTCGTTGCATTTGTGTCTGTGTTGTTTAGTTTGTCTCCTAACACCAGTGCAACACCACGTTTCTCGCAGCTTACTTATCTCAATGTAGATAATGGCAATGCGCTCGATTTTACTACCATTACTCAAACGCCGCTTACCGACTGGACACCAATATCTTCACCCATTAACTTGGGTATGAACACAAACGTACATTGGTTTTCAATGGTCATTGCGCCAACCCAAAGCAATGAAAGTCGATTTCTATTGCACATCGACTATCCCCTTTTAGATAGTTTAGACGTTGCGATTTACAGCCAAATAGGCAGCACGCCTATTGCTACTTATTCAGGTGGCGATGGCCTGCACTTTGACAACCGGCCCGTTTCTCATATGAAGCCACTATTCCCCCTACCAGTAAGCGCTCAGTCGCAGCGGGTGATTATTCGAGTACAAACCTCTGGCAGCGTCCGCCTTCCCATTCGTATATGGGAAGAAACAGAGTTTATTGCCTATACATCAAGCCGTAACCTGGCATTGGGGATATTTTTTGGCATCTTAGTAGCAATGGGCGTGAGTAACGCATTTTTAACGGTAACGACAAGTAACGTGTCGTTCCTTTATTACTCTGGCTATGTAATGAGTTTGGCGCTTATATTGGCGACGTTACACGGCTACGGCTTCTCCTATATGTGGCCGGGAAGCACATGGTTTCAAGGTAAAGCAATTCTTGTGTTTGCTAACGCGACTATTATGTTTGCGGCGATGTTTACGCGAAGCCTACTACCTATTAGAGCCCACAGCGTAAAGCTAGATAAAATCACACAGGCAATCAGTTGGGTGTGCGGGTTAAGTATAATCCTCGGCCTTATCTTGCCTTACTCGTTCATGATAAAGGCGTTCCTGTTACTGCTTAGCCTCATCGTTATTTTTACTCTTGGGTTAGGTATTTGGCTAACGCTCAAAGGAGTGGTCGTAGCACGTTATTTTACCATCGCTTGGGGTTTTCTATTAATTAGTGGACTAAGTGCGAGCCTTGATAACGTTAATATTATTCAATTGCCTATTTCGTCAAATAACCTGCTGTTCATTGGTGGCGCGGTTGAAACGCTCATCTTGGCACTTATCTTAGCGATTAATTATAGCCACAGTCGCGATGATCTCATTGAGGCGCAGCAGTTCGCGCTAGAGCAGGAAAAACAGGCAAATACGGCCAAAGAGAATTTACTTGAAGTACAAAAGCGTTATCAAGATGACCTGGAGTATAAAGTACAAGAACGCACGTTAGAGCTAGAAATTACGTTACGCGAGTTGTCTGAAGTTAACCAAGAATTGGAAAGGTTAAATGCAATAGATCCGCTCACGGGAGCGCACAACCGTCGACATTTCGATAAGCGTCTGCGTTCTGAAGGGCGACGCAGTAGACGTGAGCAAACACCATTATCTCTCATCATTGTTGACGTGGATCACTTTAAGCAAATTAATGATCAACACGGACATGATGGTGGTGACGCGTGCTTAATTCACGTCACCAATGTCTTTCAGAAGCACATCCATCGCCCTACAGATGACTTGTGTCGCATAGGTGGTGAAGAGTTTGCCATTATATTGCCTAATACCGATCTTGAAGGCGCTTTTCACGTTGCCGAAAATATGCGAGATAGCCTTGAGTCGACCCCACTTGATTACGAAGGGGAAATCATTAAGCTAACTGCAAGCGCGGGCGTTTCTACAACCATTATTATTGATGAAGAGCACGCGCAAAATCTTTTCAAGTTCGCCGACGAATGCCTTTACGAAGCCAAGGCTGCGGGCCGCAATACAGTAATACATAAACATTTACAGGAAAAACTATGACATCTTCACCTTTCCCTCAAAGAAGAATGCGCAGACTACGCGCCAAAGATGCTTTAAGAGGGCTTGTGGCAGAGCACCGTTTAACCACTGACGATCTCATTTACCCTGTTTTTGTACTACCCGGTGAGAACGCACGAGAAGCCGTACCTTCTATGCCTGGTGTGGAAAGACTTTCTATCGATTTGCTAGTGCAAGAAACGGCGAAATGGGTAGAGCTGGGCATTAGAACGATTGCGCTTTTCCCTGTGACACCTATGTCTCTTAAAACCGAGTGTGCAAGCGAAGCGTTCAATCCTGAAGGGCTTGCTCAGCAAGCTATGAGAGCGCTTAAAAAGGCGTTTCCTGAAGTAATGCTGATGTCAGATATCGCATTAGATCCATTTACGTCTCATGGACAAGATGGCCTCTTAGACGAAACTGGTTATGTGATGAACGACGAAACAGTCGAGGTGCTCATTAAGCAAGCGTTATCGCATGCTGAAGCTGGCGCTGATATTGTTGCGCCTTCTGACATGATGGATGGGCGCATTGGCAGTATCCGAAAAGCACTTGAAGAAGCAGGTCACATCAATACGTGTATTATGGCTTATTCTGCTAAATACGCGTCTGCGTACTACGGTCCATTTCGTGATGCCGTCGGCTCCGCTGCAAATATAAAGGGCGGCAACAAGAAAACCTATCAAATGGATCCTGCCAACACCGATGAAGCACTCCACGAAATTGCGCTTGATATAGAAGAGGGCGCTGACATGGTAATGGTGAAGCCAGGTATGCCGTATTTAGATGTTGTGCGTCGTTGTAAAGACGAATTTAAAGTACCGACATTCGCCTATCAAGTAAGTGGCGAGTACGCTATGCATCAAGCTGCTTTTGCTAATGGTTGGCTAAATGAAGACGCGGTAATCCTAGAATCGTTATTAGCGTTTAAGCGCGCTGGCGCAGACGGGATTCTGACTTATTTCGCTCCGCAAGCTGCTGCGCTTTTAGCGAAGCAAAACGACAAGTAATACCAACAACCAAAGGTTTGACAACAAAAAGCCGTGCAATGCACGGCTTTTTTTATGTTTCTTTTCTATTTATCGTAATACATTTAACGCATCCTATCTGTATGTAAGTGGTTACTTACAAACGAGTTCGCAGCCAGCTTTATGCTGAAGCCAGCATTCATTTGCTAACTCTGCGTTGATCAAAGGATGCGATTTCAACCAGCCTTCAGGAAAAGTAAGTGTCCACTTACTTTCTTCGCACTGCAACGTTACCTCTGGTATATGTTTATTCTGACGACGCAGACATAACACCACTGCTATACGTAAAATTCGCAATAAGCCTTTTAGCATTGGACGGTAGTCTTCGTGGTACTTTTCAAATACGTCTGGCTTTATGTTTAACCTATGCTGAGCAACTAAATCGCGGATGGCGGCGCGCTGAAGGCGCGTGAAGCCGGGCAAATCAATGTGACTTAATATGTACTCACCATGCTCATGATGGCGCTTATATTCAATGTGAAGACCTATTTCATGAAGCTGTGCGGCTGCACCTAAAATGGTTTCGGTATCTAAATGACAAATGTTCTGTTGTGCACAAAGTTGATGGCATAAAGTAAGCGCTACGTGACTAACCGAGTTCGCGTGACTAGCATCTACATGATAACGATGTTTTGCCTGATTAAGGGTCTGCTGGCGACGATCATTCTCGGTAACGTTATCTAACATTCCGTAGATAAGTCCTTCTCGAAGCGCACCACCAGAAATATTCATGTGCTTGATATTTAGCGCTTCAAATAAGCTGATGAGGATCGCTAAACCAGACGGGAAAATAGCTTTTCTGTTATCTTCCAATCCGTCGATATCAAGGGTTTTAATGCTGCCGCATTCAATACATTGCTTTTCTAAATGATACAAATAGTCTAAGCGGATAGCATCACTAATGCCCTGTGCTACAAGAATCTCAGTAATGGCTTGCGGCGTGCCAGATGCACCTAAACAATTCTCCCAATCAAAACACAAAAACGCGCTAGACACATCGGCAATAAGCGCGTGTGCGGCTTGTTTGGCATTGTCGAAATTGTCTTCGGTGATAGTGCCGCCGGTGAAATAGCGTTCCATAAACGTTACACAGCCCATATCCAAACTCTTAAGATGGATAGGCTGCATGTCGTTACCGATAATGATTTCTGTGCTGGCGCCACCAATATCTATGACTAAGCTATTGCCTTGGTTGGCAGATGTGTAGGCTACGCCAAGATAAATTTGTCGCGCTTCTTCTTCACCGCTAATCACTTCAAGTTTGTGATTGAGAATCTCTTCTGCCTTGCGAATGAATACATGCGCATTGGTTGCCAGTCGCAATGTAGCGGTCGCTACAATTTTAATATTAGAAGGGGGGATATCCTGCAGGCGTTCCGAGAATACTTGCAGGCATTGCCAGCCGCGTTCCATGCTTACGTCATCAAGTGCTAGATCATCATCTAAACCTGCTGCTAGGCGCACTTTCTGTTTAATTTTCCCTATTATTTGCACACTGCCGTTAACAACGTGAACAATCACCATGTGAAAGCTGTTAGAGCCTAAATCTACGGCGGCGTAATACTCGCCGTAGGTTTGTGCGTCGTGCTGGAGTTCTGCCTGCATAAAACCTCGATTCTTATTGAGTACCTTTACGCCTCACTGTTGCGCTCTGTTGTTTCGGTTTTGAGGCTTTCCACGGCCTCTTCCGTTTCCACGACGTGAAGAATTGCGGTTGTTAGGCGTACGTCTTCTACGTGGTTTTGGAGGCGTTACATCATCAAGTAGGGCACTGCGGTCGTAATCGGTAACCGGTATTGCCTTTTGAATGTATTGCTCAATAGCAGGTAAGTTTAGTGCGTATTTTTCGCACGCGAAACTAATTGCAACACCACTTTGTCCTGCACGGCCAGTACGACCAATACGGTGTACATAGTCTTCGGCGTCGTCAGGTAAGTCGTAGTTAAATACGTGCGTTACCGCGTCGATATGAAGACCGCGCGCTGCAACGTCGGTTGCGACTAAAATATCAAGATTGCCTTTGGTGAAATCTTCTAAGATCCCAAGGCGTTTCTTCTGTGGTACATCGCCGCTAAGCAAGCCCACGCGATGGCCATCTGCGGTAAGCCAGTCGGTAACTTTCTCACAGCTATTTTTAGTGTTGGCAAAAACAATTGCCTTTTCTGGCCATTCTTCTTCAAGCAGCGTAAGAAGAAGCAGCATCTTGTCGTCATCAGACGGATAAAATAGCTCTTGAGAAACGCGAGTTGCAGTTGTTTGTTCTGGCGCTACCTGTACGTGGGTAGGGTTGTTCATGTGCTCGTAAGCAAGCTCTTGCACGCGGTAGCTAAGTGTAGCTGAAAATAGCATGCTCAAACGTTCGCTTGCCGGTGGCATGCGGCGGAATAAAAAGCGGATATCTTTTATAAAGCCTAAATCGAACATGCGGTCGGCTTCATCAAGTACGGCAACCTGAATATTCTTCAGTGTGAACACATTCTGTTTGTAGTAATCCAGTATGCGTCCTGTCGTACCAATTATAATATCTACCCCTTCTTCCAAAGTTTCACGTTGACTTTGGTAACCTTCGCCCCCATAAATCAAACCAAGCGACAATCCAGTATGCTCACTAAGCAGTTTGGCGTCGTTATAAATTTGAACGGCGAGCTCTCTGGTCGGCGCCATGATAATTGCGCGAGGGCCATTTGATTTGCTGTTATCTGCATTTTCTGCTTTGCTTAGCAAATAGTGAAATGTAGCTACCAAAAAGGCAATGGTTTTACCGGTTCCGGTTTGAGCCTGACCTGCAATGTCGTGACCTTCCAATAAAGGAGGCAGTGCAAGTGCTTGAATTGGTGTACAATGTGAAAAATTAGCTGCCGCCAAGGCGTCAACAACCTTGCCGTTAATCGGCAGGTCAGAAAAGTGAGTATCAGTTAAGTGAGTAGGCATAGCTTATAGCTTATCAGTGCTTGCATTAAAAAACAGTTTCTATATAACACTTATGGTCAGGCTGAGACAAATCAGCGACAGACCAATAATGGAGAAAAGAATGAGCGACAAAATTATCCAGTTATCTGACGATAAATTCGAAGCAGATGTTATCAATGCTGAAGGTCCTGTACTGGTTGACTTCTGGGCTGAATGGTGTGGCCCGTGTAAAATGATCGCACCAATCTTGGAAGAAGTTGCGACCGAGTTTGATGGCAAGTTAACAGTTGGCAAGTTGAATGTCGATGAAAATAACGAAACTCCACCTAAATATGGTATTCGTGGTATTCCTACATTGCTACTTTTCAAAAACGGTAACGTTGCTGCAACTAAAGTAGGCGCGCTATCTAAAGCTCAATTAACAGAGTTTCTTAACGAAAACCTTTAATTGATTTCAAATTGAAAACCGGTGCTAACGAAGCACCGGTTTTTATTTACGCCACAGGGACTAACGTTTCATTCTAGAAGAGCAAGCCACAAATTATTTAACATTTCGGCGGTAAAACGCTGGACGTTGATTAAATATAGTGCTAACTTTTCTTCAGCGCTCATCCGAGCAGCGTTCTGCTTACGCCCACATCAGGGTGATATCAAATCTAAACTAGAACAGAGTGACTTTAAGTCCTGTAAGCGAAGTTCAAGCACAAAGACCCACCAGTATGAATTTAACTGAATTAAAGAACAAACCAATAAGCGAGTTGGTTAACCTGGCCGAGGAGATGGGCCTGGAAAACATGGCGCGCGCCAGAAAACAAGACATCATTTTCTCAATCCTAAAGACACACGCAAAAAGCGGTGAAGACATCTTTGGTGATGGGGTACTAGAAATTTTACAGGACGGTTTCGGCTTCTTACGCTCAGCTGACTCTTCGTATCTTGCAGGACCAGACGATATTTATGTATCGCCAAGCCAAATTCGACGCTTTAACTTGCGTACCGGTGATACGATTGCCGGGAAAATTCGTCCACCGAAAGACAGTGAACGATACTTCGCCCTGCTAAAAATCCGCGAAGTTAACTTCGACAAGCCTGAAAATTCACGTAATAAAATCCTTTTTGAAAACCTTACACCGCTTCACGCAGCAGATCGCTTGCGCATGGAACGTGGTAATGGCTCAACAGAAGACATTACGGCTCGTGTACTAGATTTGGCGTCGCCAATCGGTAAAGGCCAGCGTGGTCTTATCGTAGCGCCACCTAAGGCCGGTAAAACGCTTCTTCTTCAGAATATTGCTCAGTCAATTGCTGCTAACCACCCAGATTGTGAGTTAATGGTATTGCTTATTGATGAGCGTCCGGAAGAAGTAACCGAGATGCATCGTCTTGTTCAAGGTGAAGTCGTTGCTTCAACCTTCGATGAGCCAGCAAGTCGTCACGTACAAGTTGCTGAAATGGTTATCGAGAAAGCCAAGCGTCTTGTTGAACACAAAAAAGACGTGGTTATCCTGCTTGACTCGATTACTCGTCTTGCTCGCGCTTACAACACGGTTATCCCATCATCAGGTAAAGTACTTACCGGTGGTGTTGATGCGAATGCTCTTCACAAGCCTAAGCGCTTCTTTGGTGCTGCCCGTAATGTTGAAGAAGGCGGAAGCTTAACGATTATCGCAACAGCGCTTATCGATACCGGCTCTAAAATGGACGAAGTTATCTACGAAGAGTTTAAAGGTACAGGTAACATGGAATTACACCTTAATCGCAAAATCGCGGAAAAACGTGTATTCCCGGCTATCGACTTCAACCGCTCTGGTACCCGACGTGAAGAACTGCTTACAGCGCAAGATGAACTACAGAAAATGTGGATCCTTCGCAAAATCGTTCACGAAATGTCAGAAATTGACGCAATGGACTTCCTTATCAGTAAGTTGTCGATGACCAAGACAAACGATGAGTTCTTTGACGCAATGCGTAGACAAAAGAGTTAATAGAAACTTAGTAATAAGTTGATATTTAAAGAAAAGGCGCCACTCGGCGCCTTTTTTATTCCCTGCATCGATAAAGCACTTTTCTTATACTTCCGTCTAATACCCTCAGTCTTGTGAATGGGGTATTTTCGTTTGCTTATTGATTTTTAACAGCAATCGTTAGTTCAATGGTGTGTTCTCCCTTGAGATGATTTACTCTGTCTAAAAAACACCAAAGGAAATAATAGTTATGTACCAGAAATTGCTGTCACTCGCATTTGCAGGGTTGGCCTCTGTGTCAGCTGCTAATGCCGCTCAGATCAATGTTGATGAATTAGCGAATAAAGTCGAGCCTGATGTAATTAAATGGCGTCATCACTTTCATGAATTTCCTGAATTATCGAATCGCGAGTTTAAAACCGCTGAATATGTTGCTGACTACCTTGAAAGCCTAGGTTTAGAAGTGCAGACCGGTGTGGCAAAAACGGGTGTGGTAGCTATTTTAGACTCGGGCAAGCCAGGTCCTGTGGTTGCATTACGTGCAGACATGGACGGACTTCCTGTAAAAGAGCAAAACGATTTGTCCTACCGCTCAAAGCAGATGGGCGAATACAACGGAAAAGAAGTGCCGGTTATGCACGCCTGTGGTCACGATACTCACATGGCAATGCTCATGGGCGCGGCAAAAATTCTTACCGAAATTAAAGGCGACCTGAAAGGTAAAGTGAAGTTTATCTTTCAGCCAGCAGAAGAGGGCGCACCCGCTGGAGAAAAAGGCGGTGCGGAAGTTATGGTTGCTGAAGGTGTACTTAAGAACCCTGATGTAGACGCTATTTTTGGCCTGCATATCAATGCTAACACCGATGTGGGTAAAGTGCGTTATAACGCGGGTGGCACCATGGCCGCGGTAGACCCATTTAAAATTGTTATTCACGGTAAGCAAGCCCACGGCGCTTATCCTTGGAAGAGTGTTGATCCAGTGGTTACCGCTGCGCAAATGATCATGTCAATTCAGACTATAGTAAGTCGTGAGTTGAAATTGATTGACGATGCAGCGGTGGTGTCTATTGGCTCTATTCACGGCGGTAACCGTTCAAACATCATTCCAAATGAAGTAGAAATGGTTGGCACAATTCGTACACTCAATGAAGCCGCTCGCGATCACATTTACGAGTCGCTTCCGCGCAAAGTAAAGGCTATTGCTGAAAGTATGGGCGCAGAAGCTGAACTTACGCTACCGCTAGATTACTATTACCCCATTACGTACAACGACCCAGAGCTTACAAAAGCCATGCTGCCTACTATGCAGCGTACCGCAGGCGTTGAAAACACGCTGCTTTCTAAGCCGGTCACGGGTGCGGAAGACTTTTCATTTTTCCAAGAGCAAATTCCAGGTTTATATGTTTGGGTAGGCGGTAAGCCATTAGACGTCTCTGAAGAAGATAGCCCTGCTCATCACACACCGGAATTTTATGTTGATGATGAAGGCATGAAATTAGGCGTGAAGCTTCTAACGAACTTTACCCTAGATTACATGGCTCAACACTAAATCTATTCGCCGGAGACATGCGTTGAAAATTGGCAGTATTTCATTTTCTTTTTCATGGTCTCTGGCCCTTCAAGCACTACTTGTATGTGTGTTAGGTGCGGGTCTTAATGCTCTCAACCCACCCTTTGATAGTACAGGGATAGCTACATTTGGTATAGGTGCGGCAGTCTACGCTTCACTTCGGTTTTCTCCTTTTATTTCCATTCCTATTGCACTTGTTGTCAGCCTTCCCTTATGGCTTAACGACGGGAGCATAGTTGGAAAGGAAAGCCTTACTCTACTGCCCATCGTGCTTAGCTTTTTTGGCTATAACAAGTCGCTTAAACAGGTGATAAAAGTAGGCGCAGGCTTTTGGTCTATTGTCTTTCTGCCCATTCTTGTTTTAGAGCATTCTCTTTATGATGGCGATAACGCAAATATGCTGTTTTCGGGTGTGCTGGTCACCTGGGTAAGCGGTGTATTTGGTCTTGTAACCGGACACTTTTCGTATTTGGCAGTCCACGGGCTTAAGCGACAAACATCAAGTAAGTCCGAGCGGGTTACGCTGCATTTTCTTTTTGGGTACTTCTTTTCCGGTTGCTTCTTCGTTGCTTCCATGGCAGTAATTTATTTGTCGGTAAGTCTGTTTCAAAAACAGCAAGAAAGACAAATTCACAGTTACATGTCGCAGCGGGTGAATGTGCTGGAGTTCCAACTTTCGAATTTTATTCAGCAACACCAAAGTGCCATTATTAGTGCAGCGCAAGTGTTGTCTAGCGAGGTATCAAACAGCGATTTCGATAATGCAGCGGTGACAAATTTGCGGGTGTTGGCATCGCACAATCCAGAATTTTTGACCTTCCTCATTGCAGATGACAATGGCGATCTTACCCACGCTTACCCGCCTAGCCTGTTGGATAAGGCAAGACAAAGCGGCTTGTCAAATGTGGCTTACAGGCCGTATTTCTTTGAAGTCATGCAGACAGGTAAACCATTCCTTTCAAATGTATTTCAAGGCCGAGGTTTTGGTAACGATCCAATTGTAGCCTTGTCAGCCCCTATTACAGATGCAGATGGCACTCCAAAAGGTATTGTAGAGGGCTCTTTATCGTTAAAGAGCTTTTCTGCTATTGATAACCTAAGCTTGGGTGGTTTTTTGATGCTCATTGAGGATCAAAAAGGCGAAGTTATCTATGCATCTAAAGGCCTGAAGATGAAGCCACTCACTAAAGCACCTTTTTATATTTGTGAACCTGATTGTGCTGTTGAGGTGGAGAACGGGCCTCAGGGGAAAACATGGTTGAGGTTAGCGAAAGATATGCCTTTTGCTAGCTGGAAAGTTAGCTATTACTTCGACAAACGACTGCTAATGGCATCAATGAGTAATTATTTGCTAAAAGACTTGCTGCTGCTATTGGCATTATCTGCATTTGGAACATTCACCGGGTACGTAGTTGCAAAAATGGTCGGCGCGCCTATTCGTCGCCTTGTTCGCTATATTTCCGAATTCGACCCCACACAAAAAGAAGGTGTTAAAGCACCACAAAGGGCACTGCACATTCAAGAGCTCTCGTCGCTAAGCGATGAGTTCGTGAGTTTAGAAGCCCGATTGCTCGATGCATTTGAAGAGCTAAAGGTTGCAAGAGAAGTAGAGCAAAGCCTGAATGTCGAGCTAGGGGAATTGAATCAGTCTTTGGAAAAGCGCATAGAAGAGAAAACCGAGCACCTTGCGTTAGCGCTTAAAGAAGCGGAAGCCGCGAATGTGGCGAAAACGCAGTTTCTCGCCAACATGAGTCACGAGATTAGAACGCCAATGAATGGCATTATTGGCTCATGTGAATTGATGCTCGAGAACGAGTTGCCGGAAAATGTTTCGGCTAGAGCCAAAACAATTTCACGCTCTGCTAGCAATTTACTTATCATCCTGGACAGTATCTTAGATTGGTCGAAGATTGAATCGGGTAAAATGCTTACCGATATTCAAAGCTGTGCCATTCGCGAGTTACTTGAAGCTTCTTGTGACCTCTACCGTCACGCTGCGCAAGTAAAAGGGTACGATATTGCTTTGTATATTAATCAGGGCGTACCTAACGCACTGAACATTGATGCAGGGAAGGTGAGTCAAATCATCAATAACTTACTTAGTAACGCGATTAAGTTCACCAGTGATGGTGTCGTGACGGTTAACGTCAGCTATGCCCACCAAGGACTTAAAATTTCGGTTAGCGATACGGGAATAGGCATTGCTCCCAACAAACTACGCCTTATTTTTGATAAGTTTGAGCAAGCCGATCCGTCCACCACTCGAAATTTTGGTGGCACAGGATTAGGTTTGGCCATTTCTAAAGGTTTGGTTGAGCTTCTTGGTGGAGAGCTTTATGTTGAAAGTGAACTGGGTAAAGGAACAAGCTTCACCTTCCACATTCCTGCCACAGTAAGTGAAGAAAAAGAGCATGCAGAAAATGAGGTGATTCCGTCATTACCTGATGGATTACGGGTTTTATTGGCTGAAGACAACGACATTAATGCTGAAATCGTCATGGACATGCTCAAATCGTCCAACATCAAATGTATTAGAACGAAAAACGGGCAAGATGCTGTTAAGGCCGAGAAGAGGCACGATTTCGACGTAATTTTAATGGATTGCCAAATGCCGATCATGGATGGTCATACAGCATCGAAACTTATTCGAAGTGAAGGCAGGAATAAGGACACGGTCAGGATCATCGCCTTAACCGCCAATGCGTTTATCGAAGACAAAAATGCCTGCTTAGAAGCAGGCATGAATGCGCATTTAAGTAAGCCTATTCGAAAGCAGGTTCTATTTGACTGTATTGCCCGTGAACTTGCTAGCGTTTGAGGCTACATCAGTGTTATCGCTCGGCGCTTCGCTAACGAATCGCAGTACAATATACCCTAAGCACGCCGAGACAAGAGAGCCGGTTAAAATGCCCACACGCTCGTCAAAAATTTGATTGATACCTGTCTGTGCAAAGGCCAGTCCCCCAATGAATAAGCTCATTGTAAAGCCAACGCCGCAAAGTAGCGCACAGCCATAGATATGCTTGAAGTTAAGATCCTCTGGTAACTTAGCCAGCTTTAACTTCACCATTAAGTAGCAAAAACCGAATACGCCAATTTGTTTACCCACAACCAAGCCAAGAAAGATCCCAAAGGTAACAGGATGAAAAATACCCTCCGGACTGATGTTACCAAAACTTATGCCGGCGTTAGCGAAGGCGAATAAAGGTAGGATCGCGAAACTCACCGAGCCATTCAAACCGTGCTCTAGTCGCGTTACCGGAGAATAAGATTCGTCTTTCTCATCCCGCATAGGAATAAAGCCAGCAAGTACGACACCTGCCAGTGTGGCGTGAACGCCTGACTTCAACATGGCTACCCACAGAATGATTCCCACAAAAACATAAGGCGGAATATCTACCACATTGCGTTTATTCATTTGCCACAACAGCAATAAACAACCTGCAGCAATATACAGCGCACCCGCGGTAATGTGCTCGGTGTAAAACAGGGCAATAATTACGATAGCACCGATATCGTCAATAATAGCCAGGGTGACTAAGAAAACTTTCAGGCTCGTAGGTACTCGACTACCTAGTAGCGCCAAAATACCTAACGCAAACGCGATGTCAGTAGCGGCGGGAATTGCCCACCCTGCAATGGCTACGGGGTTGTCCCAGTTGATGCCTACATATATCAAGGCGGGTAGTGCCATACCACCTACAGCACCCGCTGCGGGTAAAATAATATCTTTGGGATTGGCCAATTCACCTTCGCAGATTTCCCGCTTCAGTTCCAGACCCACGTGAAAAAAGAACACCGCCATTAACCCGTCGTTAATCCACAGCAATAATGGCTTATCGATAGCCCACGTACCGGCTGATATTTGTACCGGCATACTGATTAAATGATCGTAAAGCGTATCTAGGGGAGAATTAGCAATAATGAGCGCAAGAATCGTTGCACCCATTAACAATATGCCGGGAGCGGCTTCGCGATTTAAGAAGTCAGAGACCACGTCTTGTACTTCTTCTATCACCTCATCAAGTACGTCGGGTTCGTGTTTATCTGTCATCAATAACCTCTAACGCCCGTTCATGGTCAACGTCGCAAAATGTGGAAATAAAAGCGTTCGTTAATCCGTGTAGTCAGGCAACTTTTCTACATAAATTAATTATAGTTAATACGACTGACAGCGAAGAGATAGATCACCCTTATAAGAGAGTAGCCTCAACAACCCTTAAGCGAGTGGCGCTATAATTGACGCCATTTACGGTGGGATTTTGAACGGTTTTACGCTACAATCGCGGCCTTTCCAAGGTTGTCCACTTTACCTACCCCGAGGATCTCTAGATGGCAAAAGTCGCGATTGTAATGGGTTCAACTTCAGACTGGCCTACTATGCAGCAGGCCGCAAAAATGCTGAAGTCGTTTGGTGTTGAATTTGAAGCGAAGGTGGTGTCGGCGCACCGTACACCCAACTTGCTAGTAGAGTTTGCAGAAAGCGCTGCAGATGAAGGTTTTAGCGCAATCATTGCTGGCGCAGGCGGCGCAGCTCACTTACCGGGTATGATTGCTGCACACACGCATTTACCTGTGTTTGGCTGCCCGGTTAAATCAAAAGCGCTCAACGGATTAGACTCACTGCTTTCTATCGTTCAAATGCCGAAAGGCGTTGCGGTAGGTACACTGGCAATAGGTGAGGCTGGTGCAGCAAATGCGGGTCTTCTCGCGGCACAAGTTGTTGCGCTGCAAGACGAAAGCGTACGCAATGCCGTTATCGCTTTTAGAAAATCGCAAACTGATACGGTACTTGCTTCAAGCAATACGTTGGAGCTAGATGAATGAGAGTAGTCGTTTACGGCGCAGGCCAACTTGCTCAAATGATGTACCTGGCGGGTAGCCCGTTAGGTATTGACGTTCAAGCTGTGGACGTAAACAACGATACCGTTGTACATCCAGTTAGCAAAACCCCTCTTGAAATCTCACTTGCTCAAGCATTAGAAGGTGCAGATGCTCTTACCGTAGAATTTGAGCATGTACCTGAAAGGCTTCTTGAAGACGCGGCGAAAACAAACAAGTTGATGCCAAATATCGACAGCATTCTCGTTGGCGCCGATCGCGTACGTGAGAAAAAGCTGCTTGAAAGCATGCAGGTGGCAAATTGTGAGCACCAAATAGTTACCGACCTTGCCCAGTTAGACGATTGCGTAAAGCAGTTGGGTAGCAAACTTATTCTTAAGGCTAGCCGCGATGGCTATGACGGATATGGTCAATGGCGTCTAAGTGATGAGGCTGACTTACCTGAACTAAAAAATGCCCTTCAGGGATTAGATTTGCAGACCGTGCCTTTAGTGGTTGAAAAAATGGTGGCTTTCGACAGAGAGTTGTCATTAATCGGTGTACGCAATGCTAATGGCGACGTACGCACCTATCCACTTGCTGAAAATTTGCATCACCAAGGTCAACTTCATGTGTCGGTTGCGCCAGCGACTAACGTTGATGATGCACTTCAGGCCCAGGCTCACGATATTTTTGTGAAACTTGCTGAGGGTATGAACTACGTCGGTGTGCTGGCTGTGGAACTATTCCAAGTAGGCGACAAGCTACTTGTAAACGAACTTGCTCCTCGTGTACATAACTCCGGGCACTGGAGCCAGTCGGGCGCTGTAACCAGCCAGTTTGAAAATCACTTACGTGCAGTCTGTGGATTGCCTCTTGGTGACACGTCAGCCATTGGCCCAAGCGCTATGGTCAACATTATTGGTTGCAGCAGCTTCTCGCGCGATTTGCTAAGCATCGATGGTAGTCATCTTCACTGGTACGGAAAATCTGTTCGTGAAAAGCGCAAGATGGGACACATCAATGTCACCACGAATAGTTATGAAAGCTTGGGTGAAAAGCTCATGGCATTGAGCAAATATTTACCGCTTGAGTACTTCCCAAAATTAGTTGGTGAAGCAACGCGATTAAAAGGTTGACACCCACGCGTTTATCGCTAGAATACGCATCCGCTGTCTAGGCAGCGGTTTTTAAAGTGTGCCGACTTAGCTCAGTTGGTAGAGCAACTGACTTGTAATCAGTAGGTCGCCAGTTCGATTCCGGCAGTCGGCACCATTTTTCTTTTTTCCTATGCCAATCTTACGTACACTTGCTTACGGGTATTCATTCGGAGCAGACTGTATGTCATTTTTTTCCAAATCACTTAAACCGTTAGTTATCGTAACTGGCTTATTTTCTTTAAGCATGTCTGCGACTATTTACGCGCATGGCAATGACCATGATAACCATCACATGCCAAAAGAGCAGCACAAGCACGCCAGTAAGCAATCAGAAGTAATGGTAATGAATGGTTATGCCAGAGCGACCTTTGCTTTGGCAAAAACCGGCGCAGTGTACTTTACTTTGCATAATCATGGTGACAGCGATAAAACACTGACGTCTGTTTCAGTATCAAGCGATGTAGCAAGTGAAGCGCAAATCCACACAACGGTGATGGAGGAAGACGTGATGAAAATGCGTGAGCTAACTGACGGCGTTATAATAAAAGCGGGCGAAATGGCCTCTTTTGAATCAGGCGGCCGTCATATCATGTTGATGGGGCTGACCAAAGGATTAGAAGAGGGCAGCGAAGTAGCACTAACCCTCACATTTAGCGATGGGAGTGAACTACCGGTTTTGCTACCTGTTAAAAAAGAAGCGGGCGAAAGCCACCATCACCACCATTAATAGAGTGGCTGAGGCAGAATGTATAAAGTCATCGATTAATGCGATGAATGCAATCAACTAAACCGTTAATCTAAATCAAAATTTCTGTAGTACTATTAACTTATATTATTTAAACCAAGATTTTTCAGCGCCGATGAATGGACTGAAGGTAAATCTAAAAAGGGTTTTAACGTTAAGGAGTGTGACATGAGCAAGATTGATATTGGTATTTCTGAGAGCGATCGTAACGCAGTAGCAGAAGGTCTTAAAAAGCTATTGGCCGACTCTTACACTTTGTACCTTCAAACGCATAATTTTCACTGGAATGTAGAAGGTCCGCAGTTCCGTGAATTGCACCTAATGTTCGAAGAGCATTACACAGAGCTTGCCGAAGCGGTAGACGAAATTGCAGAGCGTATTCGTACTCTAGGTGTTGCTGCACCGGGCACATATAAGTCGTTCGCTGAGCTTAGTTCAATTGAAGAAGTGGAAGGTGTACCTGAAGCGACGGAAATGGTGAGATTGTTAACTCACGGTCATGAGCAAGTTGTGAAAACCTGCCGTGAATCGTTAAAGCTAGCGCAAGACGCAGACGATGAGTCATCTGCAGCGTTAATTGGCGATCGTATGCGCGTTCATGAAAAAACTGCGTGGATGCTTCGTGCAACATTACCGAAGTAAATCGCTATATAAGTGCGGTGACAGTGATTTAACATAGGCTTAATCGGCCAGTCACCTTTATCGCATAAGCAAGTAAAATTATCACAAAGGGTACAGCAGCGCTGTGCCCTTTTTTGTATACTGCCTTCCACTAAGAATAATAGAAGAAGCCTGTGTGAACGCGCACACGGCTTTTTAAAATGAGGCTCCTAGCGATGAAACCATCAACTATTTTAGCTGTACCATTCAAACCTGTGAGCGCGCTAGCGCAGTCACTTACTTGTGTATTGGCGCTTACGATCAGCCAATCCGCTTTAGCTCACGGAGATCATAAACATGGCGAAGCGCATGAAATCACCGACAGCGATATTACCGTAACCACGCTCGCTGGAGGGCTTGTTCATCCTTGGGGAATGGCATTTTTGCCAAATGGCGATCTGCTAGTTACGGAACGTGAAGGTGGCATTCAGCGTTTATCAAAAGACGGTAAGTTGTCAGGACGTCTAGGTAATGTGCCTAAGGTGGTTGCGCAAAACCAAGGTGGTATGTTGGACATCGCTATCGACCCGGATTTTGCCAGCAACAACACTATCTACTTCTGTTACAGCAAAGTGAGTGAGGTTGAGGGCAAGCCGGGCAGCAGTAGCAGTGTTGCAAAGGCTAAGCTTACCGACTCAGGCCTTGAAAATGTTGACGTTATCTTTAGTGCCGACTCAATTGTGGATAACGGCTTTCACTTTGGCTGTCGTTTAGCGTTCGATGCTAAAAAGCACTTGTACATCACCATGGGCGACCGCTACAAGTACATGAAAGAAGCGCAGAACACCGATAACCACTTCGGTAAAATTGTACGCATAAACCGTGACGGCAGCGCAGTAGAAGATAACCCATTCACAGACGGCAAAGCCCCTGAAATATTCAGCTATGGTCACCGCAACGTGCAAGGCGTTACTATTCATCCTGAAACTGGTGCGGTATGGGCGATGGAGCATGGCCCGAAAGGTGGTGATGAAATCAATATCCTTGAACGCGGTGCAAACTACGGTTGGCCTGTGATTACCTATGGTGTTGACTATAGTGGCGACATTATCAGCGACAAAACCCATATGGATGGCATGAAGCAGCCTTGGGTGTATTGGGACCCATCAATTGCGCCAAGCGGCCTAACTTTCTACCAAGGTGAAATGTTCAAAGAATGGAACGGGGATGTACTGGTGGGGTCGTTGAAGTTTACTCACCTTCGTCGCATAAAAGTAGAAGATGGAAAGCCCGCAGAGCAGTTTGAATATGTTCGTGACAATCACGCCCGTATTCGCGACGTTGAAGTTGGCCCAGAAGGTGCCATTTACTTACTGACCGACGCACCGAACGGCAAAGTATTAAAGTTAACCAAATAGCATAATACCAGTCCGCATAGATAAGTGCTCACTCAGAAGGCGCTGGCAAGCTTCATAGCGAAGCGTGGGAATGCAGGAATGGCTGTTCCCTTTCAAATTCTGGTATAAGACGCAGAATGAGAAAAGGCGCCACTTCATTGTTATTGTAAAATGAAGTAAGCGCCTTTTTTATTTATAAGGACATCGGGTCTCGTATTGACTTATTCGCCGTCGTTATTCTTCTTGTAGCGTTCAAACCACGCCACAATATTTCCTACTTTCTGTATCAAGCGAGAAGGGCGGCTTGCAATGCCGTGTGAAGCCCCTGGAATTCGTACCATTGCAGCATCGACACCTTGTAACTTCAACGCTTGATAATACTGCTCTGTCTCGCTAATTGGCGTACGGTGATCGGCTTCACCGGTTAGCAGCATAGTGGGTGTTACTACGTTGCCCACTAAGCTCAAAGGGCTACGCTGCCATAACTTATCCGCGATAGTCCATGGCATATCTGCCATCCAGTAGTTGCTAAAGTACGGGTACGCGTCGGCAGTCAATGAAAAGCTCATCCAGTTAATAACCGGCTTCGCCACAACAGCTGCACTAAAGCGGTCAGTTTTACCAATGGACCATGCGGTAAGGGTTCCGCCGCCTGAGCCGCCAGTAATAAACAGATTCTCTGAATCTATATAGCCTTGCTTAACAACCGCGTCTACCACATCCATTAGGTCGTTATAATCTTCTGATGGGTAGTTATGGTGGATCAAATTACCAAAGTCTTCACCGTAAGAGCTACTGCCCCTTGGGTTGGACCATACAACCACATAACCTTGCGCGGCCATTAGCTGAATTTCCATGGCAAAGTGAGGGCCGTAGGCTGCATGTGGGCCGCCATGAATTTCTAAAATTAGCGGGTATTTTTTGCTGCTATCAAATCCTGGTGGCAAAGCAATCCATGCGTCGATAGGTAGCTCGTCCACACTTGATACTACGGAAAGGTCTTGTACTTCTGCCAGCGTTTTATGACCAAGTGCATCGCTGTTTAAATCGGTAAGTTGTGTATCGTCTTTGCCTTTTTTATAAAGCGCCAGGTCGCCAGGCACAGAGCGGCTTGCCGTGGTGTAAACAATATCGCCTTTATCACTAACTGCGAAGTCGCCCGACGTGTAAGGGCGTCCAAACGCTTGTCCACCTATGCTAACGTCGATAGGTTTCACATCGCCTTTCAGGTTCACTGCAGCAAGTTTCGTTTCGCCGTGATCAAGGTAAGAAAAGATTAATCCTCGGCTGTCTTTGCGCCACTCAAATTTGCCTAAGCTTCTATCTAGTGACGTAGTTAAGCGGCTGATGTCACCACTTTCAAGCTCAAGTACCACAAGGTCGCCATTCTGATAAGAAAGCTTTCTGTCGTTGAGCTGAGTAAATGCAAGGTATTTTCCGTCGGGACTCAAGGTTGGTCTACCTTCAGGCCCTTCGATATCGGTAACTTGTTCAACTGCCGCTGTATTCACATTCACTTTATAGATGTCGCTAAACAAAGGGTGCAGCGCGTAGTCTTCTCGTTGTGGTGTGGCGAAATAAATCCAGTCATTCTCTTTAGAGAAAGAAAGGGTGCCGCCGCTAGGGAATTTTCCAGTTGTTAACTGACGCGGCGTACCGCCTTCAACAGGCAGAACAAATATCTGGTCAAAGCCTTCACGCAAGTAGCCTCTTCCGTCACCTCTATACTGCACCGCATCAATATAGGTGCCTTGGTCAGCCCACTTTGCTCCTTTAGGCTTGCTCGGCATGCCGGTAAACAATGGCTTTTGCTTTTCTTCGGTAAACTGGGTGAAGGCTAAGGTTTTGCTGTCATGAGACCAGGTTAACTGACGAGGTGCTTCGCTGGTGTTGGTCAAGCGCACAGACTGCATGGTATCTAAGTAATAGAGATGGATTTGTGCGCGGCCGTTGACCGATTTTGTATATGCCACCATTTTACCGTTGGGCGATAAGGTAGCCTGTGACAAGTTTTCATCTACACCAATAAACGGGCGATGCTCACCGGATTTAATATTTACTTGCCAAAGTCGGCTTTGTCTTCCGTCAGTCATGACATCCATGCTCTGACGAGAATAAATTACCGTATCCTTATTAAGAAACTGTGGGTTGGCCACAAATTCTAAGTTAAAGGTGTCATCGTATGTCAGCGCATTTAAGCTAGTCGAATCAGAGGCAGATTCCTGCAATGCATTGGCCTGACTTATACCTAAAACCAATAGTGATAATGCAGTCGAGGTAACACATAAGCCTTTTCGTACTGGTCGAAGGGCGAAACGAGACGCAAACATCGTTGTTCCTTTTGTTATTGTTTTTTGCGCTGAGCGCGATAGGTAGAATGTTCGCTGTCGTGTGCTTAGCGTAAATCCTAACGCAAATGTAGCAACCTGCGAACGTTGTCTCTAACCATATCGCTTTCGTTTCTTTTATGTAAAGCGCGTGCGGTGAAGAGGCTGGATTGTCCGTTAAAATTACATATCCAACATTAAGCGCAACGTTTAACAACGCAGGGCGCTAGCAATGGCAGTTGTCATTATTAATAGAGGGCTGGCCGTCCTTTAAGTCATTTGAGCTTTATTCGCCTTTAAGGCTAATTTTGCCCACAAGAATATCTTTAAACATGACCCAGTCGCCCATTAGGCTGTAAAGCGGGTGTTTAAATGTCGCAGGGCGATTTTTCTCAAAGAAGAAATGACCTACCCAAGCGAAACCGTAACCTACTAGCGGAATAAACCACAGTAGCGACCAGCTAGCCATAAATACTGCTAGTGCTATAACGCCGAGAACCAGCCACGAGCCGATAAAATGAAGCGTGCGGCATTTACTATCTCTATGTTCATTTAAATAAAACGGGTAAAACTCTTTGAATGAAGCAAAATGCGTGTCAGCGCTTGTTTGTGTAGACATAAAACCCTCTCGGCCATAAGCATGTATTTTATAGAAGTAGAGTGACTTAGTAGCAGTAGTTTACACTACGTTAACATTCTATTCTGAAATAGATTGTCGTGAATACGACAAAAAGAGAATGAGTTTTTGCAAACATGCGTGCTCACTGGCGCAGATCAACAAAGTGGCGAATTAAGAAGCGCTTCCTAGTGCAAGGCGCGGTGACCAAAGATAGCCTACCTTAACCTTGTAATTTCAGGACGTCTGCCCCATATTCCTCTCAATACAAGAAATTAAAGGCCTGCGTTATGGAAAATCTCGTTGCGAATAGCCAAGCAACCATCGTAGATATTACGGTAGAAAACTTTCAACAAATCATCATTGAAGCGTCGCAAGATAAGCTGGTGCTAATTGATTTTTGGGCAGATTGGTGCGAGCCCTGTAAAGACCTTATGCCTATTTTGGAAAAGCTGGCGGGTGAATACAGCCAGCACTTGATCCTTGCTAAAGTAGACTGCGAAGCCCAGCAAGAAGTCGCTGCACAGTTTGGTATTAGAAGTCTACCAACGGTGATGGTGGTGCAAAATGGTCAGCCTGTTGACGGCTTTGCGGGTGTGCAACCTGAGCAGCAAATTCGCGAAATGCTCGCTAAATATTTGCCTAATCCTGAAGACGATCTACTTGCCACTGCTGGCAAAGCGATTCAGCAAGGTGATTATGCAGAGGCACTGCCCGCAGCTAAAGAAGCCCTAGCGCTTAACCCAGATAACGTAAACGCTAAATATATGCTTATTGATTGCTATATCGAGACCGGATCTATCGATACAGCCAAAGCGTTATTGGAAGAAATTAAGTTGGTTGATCAAGACTCTCGCTATAAGAGCTTAGCGGGAAAAATTGAATTGGCAGAACAAGCCGCCGACACTCCTGAAATTCGTCAGCTTCAAGCAGCGGTAGAAGCGAACCCAGACGACTTGCAGCTTAAAGTTGATTTAGCGGTACAGTTGCAGCAAGCGAACAAAGCACAAGATGCACTAGAGCTTCTTTATAGTGTGTTAAAGAAAGAACTTGGGTTTGGCGACGCCAGAAAGCTAATGATGGATATGGTGAATGCGCTTGCCGACGGCGACCCGTTGAAGTCGGAATACCGCCGAAAAGTTTACAGCTTATTGTACTAACAACGTCAGCATTTTAGCGGCTGTCGTAGGGGACAATGAGTCGAGTCTGACTTTGATAAATTGACTGTACGAGGTTCGTGCTGGTGCTTGCAGGTGAACGAGAACACATGCTGACGAGTGTCACCGTGTGTATTTCTACTTCGATTGCTGTATTTATTTAGGCGAGAGAATAGGGGAGAACCCCTCTTTGTGCAGCCAATTAAGTGCTTCGAAATACTTTTGAAAATAATCGCGCTCGTAGTTAGCTGATTCAGCGTCACGGTGCTTAGATGGGTGGGTTCGTTCTAATTGGGCCCGCCTAACCATTCCGGTATCCAGCACGTAAGCTGAGCGTGTGAGCCCTCGCGAAATGTTCACCTTTATTGCTTCTGCTAAACGGGTTTGGCATTCAGGCGTAGAAAGCACCCAGCGGCGTCCGTCCATTAGGGCAGCCCAAGGCTTATTGTCGAACTTAGCGATAAGTTCATGCATTTCTTCTATAAAAAACTCTGTCGTTTTCAGGTTCCACGCCCCGGTTGCAAACACCTCAAGTACGTTACCTGAGACATCCAATGAATAATTTCCGTATTTAGGAAAACGCATAAAATACCTTTAATGTTTGTCTGCGTGGAACAGACGGAGCTTGCTAACTCGGCTAACAAAAACATCTTGCCTCTATAGGGTATAGCAGAGTTCTTAAAATTTGCTGTGATTGTGTTTATATAAGAAATATCACTAAGCACGTCGATTTGGGCAAAACAATTTACACTTAATTTGTAAATAAATGTTTTGTTGCAGGCGCAGATTCATGCGAAAAAGGTAGAAATTTGATAGGGTTTACGCAGTTTTTATATTGGGTAATAGAGCATGGCATATCAGCATTTTTATACGGGTTTTCTTAATGCGAACAAAGGTAAACAGCACTATGCATGTCACAGCCACTACTTTTGGCCCGACTGCACGCGTGATGCAATGCTCAACTACTGGAATGACAGCGCTAAGTATGTTGACGAAAAATGGGGATATTTCTTCCAAACTTTAGTGCCAGAGCTACAGCAGCGCATTAGCAACATACTGAACACTGGAGCACCACAGCAAATCGTTTTTGCGCCCAATACCCATGAGCTGCTTTATCGCGTAATGAGCTGCATCGATAGTGCTGCGCCTTATAAAGTAGTGTCGACAGACAGCGAGTTTCACAGTTTTCAGCGCCAAGCGAGTAGGATGCAAGAGCAGGGTGCGATAGAACTTATTACCGTACCTACTAAACCCTACGATACGTTTGCGTCGCGCTTTAAAGCCGCCATTGCCGAACACGATCCCGAGCTGGTTTTCTTTAGTCAGGTGTTTTTTAATTCCGGATACGTGGTGAACGATGTCACAGATATCGTAAATAGCGTAACTAACGACAATACCCTTATTGTGGTTGATGGCTATCACGGGTTTATGGCAAAGCCTACCGATATAGCGAACATTGCCCACCGAGCCTTTTATCTTGCCGGTAGTTACAAATATGCTCAGGCAGGAGAAGGCGCATGTTTTGCGCACGTACCCGTGGGCTGTGAGCTAAGACCCGCATATACAGGCTGGTTTGCAGAGTTTGGCGAGCTAGATAAGCCTCGTAAGGTTGGCGGCAAAGACAGCGTTCAATATAGCCTAGATGGAATGCGCTTTGCCGGTGCGACGATGGATTTTACCGCGCTCTACAGATTAAGAGCCGTGCTTCGTATGTTCGACGACAATGGCATTGATGTCGCTACAGTTAACGAATACGTAATGGGCATGCAGCGCACATTTCTAGAGAAACTTGCTACCTGCAACCATCCCTTGCTAAACGAAAAACATCTAGCAGTAAGTGATGAAGCAAACCGAGGGCATTTCCTTACCTTTGAATTAGATAGTGCCGATGAAACAAAAGCCCTTGCTTCAGCGCTTAAAGAGCACCATATCCTTACCGATTTTAGAGGAAACCGCTTACGGTTTGGTTTTGGTCTGTACCACACCCCTGAGTACATTGATTTAACCGCACTGAATCAGAAAGCGTAAGTCGTTGCTTTAAACATACGTAAATATTAACGTCACACTTATTTAAGGATAGTTTTATGGAGTGGCTACTACCCGCTTTAGCGTTGGTACTTATTATAGAAGGAATAGGGCCGCTTCTTTTTCCTAATAAATGGCGCAATTATTTACTTCAGATAAGCCAACAGCCCAGCAATCAACTGCGTCAAATTGGCGGAACCCTTGTGATAATAGGCGCACTACTGCTGTTTTATTTCAGTTGAGTTAGCGCCCAGATCTAGGCATTAAGAGACGTGAAGCGGTGTGAAAACGGACCTCATTAAACACTGCCACACGCTTTACCATAATACATAGTACGAAAAGGAGCGCGACTTTACCGTTGACTGAAAAGTGTGCTCTTAAACCTGTATTCAACATTCAGAGGTATATTTTCAGCCCTTTGAATACCTCATTAGCTTTTAAGCATCCAATGCCCGCGAATAATAGCAAAACGTTATATAAATGGGGCATAGCGCAGACTGCGATAGACCGTCTGTTCAGCTTTTTTACCAGGTAATGTTTAGAAAGCTTTAAAAATTAGCGTCTTAGAATGTTTGTGCTGAAAAATAAGAAGCCAAGCCTTATTTCAAAAAGGCTCGAGCGGCAGTGGGTCATCTTTGTGATTTCAAAAATAAAAATAAAATAGTCGTATTTTTGTTCGAAAAAGAGATGATCCTTGCCCTAGAATTTTGTAGAATCCCCGCCTAATTTTCTTACACATATGATTCATGGCAAAGAACGTTGTGGTACTCGGCACTCAATGGGGTGACGAGGGTAAAGGCAAGGTCGTAGACCTACTCACTGATCGCGCAAAATATGTTGTTCGTTACCAAGGCGGACACAATGCAGGTCACACTCTAGTAATCGACGGTGAAAAAACCGTACTTCACTTAATCCCATCAGGCATCCTACGCGATAATGTTACCTGTATTATTGGTAACGGTGTTGTGCTAAGCCCTGACGCACTAATGAAAGAAATGACTATGCTTGAAGAGCGTGGCGTTCCAGTGCGCGAGCGATTAAAGATTAGTGAAGCTTGTCCGCTTATTCTTCCTTATCACATTGCACTAGACGTAGCGCGCGAAAAAGCCCGCGGCGCAAAAGCAATTGGTACAACGGGTCGTGGTATCGGTCCAGCGTATGAAGATAAAGTAGCCCGTCGTGGATTACGCGTTGGCGACTTGTTTAATGCAGAAGACTTCGCAGCAAAGCTGAAAGAAGTGCTAGACGTGCATAACTTCACGCTTA
The DNA here is from genome assembly GCF_022348305.1 of Alteromonas sp. MmMcT2-2. Lineage (NCBI taxonomy): Bacteria > Pseudomonadati > Pseudomonadota > Gammaproteobacteria > Alteromonadales > Alteromonadaceae > Alteromonas > Alteromonas sp. MmMcT2-2. Next base: position 128,706 of record NZ_JAKRFA010000002.1, on the reverse strand, counting down.
CGCAGTACTATGGCGAAGAAGCAGTAGACTTTGACGAAACCTTAAAAGGTGCAATGGAAGTTGCTGACATTCTTAAAGCAATGGTTGTTGATGTAACTGACGAACTAGACAAAGCACACAATGCTGGCTTGCCTATTATGTTTGAAGGTGCACAAGGTACACTTCTAGACATCGATCACGGTACTTATCCTTATGTTACGTCGTCAAACACTACCGTTGGTGGTGTAGCAACGGGTGCTGGCTTTGGCCCACTTAAGCTAGATTACGTACTGGGTATTGTTAAAGCATACACTACGCGTGTAGGCTCAGGTCCTTTCCCTACTGAACTAGAATGTGAAGTAGGCCAACACTTAGGTGTTAAAGGTCACGAGTTTGGCGCGACCACAGGTCGTAAGCGCCGCACGGGTTGGTTCGATGCAGTTGCGATGAAACGCGCAGTACAAATCAACTCTATTACAGGTTTCTGTTTAACCAAGCTTGACGTGCTAGACGGTCTTGAAAGCCTTCAAATTTGTGTAGGCTACAAAGATGCAGACGGCAACGTGAAAGACGTTCCACCTATGGCGGCTGACGGTTACGAAAAAGTAACCCCAGTTTATGAAGAAATGCCGGGTTGGACAGATAACACCTTTGGTGTAACTGAGTTTGAAGCGCTTCCACAAGCTGCAAAAAACTACATTAAGCGTCTTGAAGAGCTAACAGGTGTGCCGGTTGATATCGTTTCAACAGGCCCTGACAGAAACGAAACTATCGTTTTACGCAGCCCGTACGACGCGTAATAGTTTCACATTAAATATGTTTAAAAGCCCAGTGTTCACTGGGCTTTTTTGTTTGTAATTTTTCGACCTTTTACTTTTATATAATCTTGTTATTGCTTCAACGTTAACTTTTTATACTTCTTAAGTGTAACGTCAGCCACTTTCACCTAAAATACGAGCTCATTAAACATTAATTAACAATTTAGTTGCGTTGTCTTCGAACATCCCTATTAATATAAGATAGTATCAGTTAATTATTGCGCTGCTTTGCCTGACAACAGTCTTAAGATGAGCCATAGAATTGTTGCAGTGGGTGTTATGCTATCGGAGCCTTCTTATGCCAAATAGACCTTCTCTTCACGCAGTGGAAACTGGCGTGTGTTTCGTTGACGTTGTTCACAAGCTTAACGACAGTTTCGATACAGGGAAAACCCAGTCCTTGGAGTGGCGTAAAAGCCAGTTAAAGGCATTAGAAACTTTACTGAAAGACAACCAGCACGACATTTTGCAGGCCCTTAAAAATGACCTGGGCAAATGTAAGACCGAAGCCATGGTAGCGGAACAAGGGTTTCTGCTTTCTGATATCAAGCATACGCTTAAGCATTTGGATAAATGGGCAAAGCCACGCAAAGTATCAACGCCCATGGTGGCATGGCCAGGTAAGAGCTTTCGCAAGCCTGAGCCGCTTGGCACTGTGCTTATTATCGGAGCGTGGAATTATCCGCTTCAGTTATTGCTTGCCCCTTATATCGCCGCTATTGCAGCGGGCAACTGTGCGGTATTGAAACCCTCTGAATTGGCTGAAGAAACCTCGTCGCTGGTGGCTAAGCTTATCCCCCAATATATGGATAATTCATGCGTTGCCGTAATAGAAGGCGGTAAAGATGAAGCGACGGCGCTACTTGCCTGCAAATGGGACCATATTTTTTACACCGGTGGTGAAGTGGTGGGCAAAATTGTCATGAGCGCCGCGGCCAAACATTTAACGCCAGTAACCCTTGAGCTTGGCGGTAAAAGTCCCTGCTTTGTTGATAAAAACACAAACCTTGCTGTCACCGCGCGCCGTTTAGTGTGGGGTAAATGGATGAATGCGGGCCAAACTTGTATTGCGCCTGACTATGTCATTGTTGAAAAGGGCTTTGAGCAAAAGCTTATCGATGCGGTTAAAAAAGAGCTGAAAAAGCAATACGGCAAAGCACCTTTATCGTCACGAGATTACGGCAATATCGTTAATCATCGTCACTTAAAGCGTCTTGAAAATTACCTTGAAAACGTCAATGTGGTGTATGGCGGCGAGCTAGATGAATCTCGTCCAGCAATGGCGCCTACCCTTGTACTGGAGCCATCGCTAGATAGCCCATTAATGAAAGAAGAGATCTTCGGCCCTATTCTACCTATTATCACTGTCGACAACATGGAGGCGGGCATTAAGTTTGTGAACAGCAGGCCTAAGCCACTCGCACTTTATGCATTTAGTGATAAGGACGATGTGCTTGATAATATTATCAGCAAAACCAGTTCAGGCAGTGTGTGTACTAACGACACTATGCTGTTTATGACTAACCCTGAGTTGCCGTTTGGTGGCGTAGGAAATAGCGGCATGGGTAGCTATCATGGCCAAGCAGGTTTTGATACATTCAGCCATATTAAAACGGTAATGAAACGTTCATTCGCCCTCGACGTGTTCTTTCGTTATGCACCGTTTTCTAAGTTTAAGCTGTCGTTGCTTAAGAAGTTTTTATAACAGGAGTTTTCATGGTTCAACCTTTTCATCTTGCCATTCCGGTCACTAATTTAACCGACGCAGAAGCGTTCTACGGTGAGTTGTTGGGTTGTGAAAAGGGCCGCAGTGACACCCAGTGGATAGATTGGAACTTCTTTGGGCATCAATTAGTGACCCACTGTGTAGAGGCTATGCCGTCGCCACCTTCACATAACGGGGTAGACGATCATGCTGTGCCGGTGCCGCACTTTGGCGTTGTGCTAACCATGGACGATTGGCAAGCACTGGCAAGTAAATTAGAGGCTGCCGATACCGAGTTTGTTATCGCACCTTATATTCGTTTTAAAGGAAAGCCGGGCGAACAAGCCACTATGTTTTTCAAAGACCCTTTCGGCAACGCCTTAGAGTTCAAAGCGTTCGCCGATATTTCTCAGCTTTTCGCTTCATAATAAAGGGGGCAGTTGCTCTTTGCCGTACATCAAAGAGCTGCCTGATACTAGGCTAGCGCTTCTTCTTTTTTGGTTTGAAGCGCTTATATAAAAGCGCAACACCTGTAAGGGTGAACAAAAAGGCGCTGCCCGAAAAAGCAATTAACCACGGCGTGTTAAAGTTACTTCTGTCCTTATAATCCATTATGTGCAGCATCCACATAAAATCAAACAGCCGCCATGTGTCGGTACGTACGCGCAGAACACTGCCTGTGTTTGGGTCGATATAAAACCGCGAATTAAGGTCGTCATCGAAGTTTACCTGCCATAATGGCGCAGACAGGTTTTGCACTTCTTGAGGCAACACGCTTAATAGCCGGGTCTCACCAATATCGCCAGTACCTGCGTATTGCCCTTTTGCTGCTTTACGAATAGCGCTTTCTTGCATGGTTTGCAAAGCTTCACCTGTTAATGCGCTGTAGCGATAGGCAATGTTGTCATCCACGACATGATAAACAGGAATAGCATCAAGCGTGTTTGGGTCAGCATGGTCTACTTCATTTATACGGTGAGTAAGTGAAAGTACGGCAGCGCTACTGTGGTGGCGCAAAATGTCTGAAGGGGTAACCGTAACGTTGTGCCACGACGTAGTGACGGCGTGTTTTAAGTGGTTGCCTCTTACTTCATCGATAGGTAACCACGCCATAACCAGACCACTTAAGAACCATAGACCAATTTGAATGAACAGTATTAAGCCCAGGTAGTTGTGCGCTTTGCGCATAAATTTCATCATCAGGTTTTTTGGTTTTATTATCAAAAGGCTATAACATCAGAAAACAATAACCGAGTAAACCGAAGAAGAGGGTGGTTTTGAATAAAGCATTAGTGCTGGTAGACGTACAAAATGTGTATTACACCTGCCGTCAGGCGTACAAACGCAACTTTAATTACAACCAGTTTTGGCGTGAACTTACCTACAACTTGGATATAGCCCATGCTTTCGCATACGCCATAGACAGGGGTGACAGCAAGCAGCGTGAATTTCAAAACATTCTTCGTGCTATTGGATTTGAAGTAAAGTTAAAGCCTTTCATTCAACGTGCTGACGGCTCGGCGAAAGGTGACTGGGATGTAGGTATAACAGTAGATGCACTTGAACACGCCGACGATGTTGATGAGATCATTTTGGTGTCGGGCGACGGCGATTTCGATATTCTTGTAAACGCCCTTAAAGCAAAAGGGAAAACCGTAACGGTGTACGGTGTTCCTGCATTAACGGCTGAAAGTATTCAAAAAGTGGCGTCTAAGTACGTGCCTATCGACGCCACGCTGTTGTTGTAGTTTTCAGCTTGTACTTTGTTCAAGGCTGAACTAATAACGCTGAGCCCCCAAAGCTCCACTAATGTGGCTCAGCTAACAGCCCTGTGCTGATAAGGCTGTACTAATATGGTTGTACTAGGCTCTTACCTCGTCCGCTTTTTTCAGATGCGGCTTCTACACCCTCTTTAGTACGCTTAATTAAATGTACATCACCAAAGCGACGGTTATCTATGGTATAGCCCATTGCTTTAAGCTCATTTACCGTTGCCTCTGTAAACCCGTCGTGCATACGAATGGTGTCTTTGGGCAATAGCTGGTGATGAAAACGTGGTGAGTTCACGGCTTCTTCAGCGCTCATATCGTAAAGCAGGGCATTCAATAGCGACTGAGTTACTGACGAAATAATGGTAGTGCCGCCAGGAGAGCCTGTTACCAGAACCACTTGGTCGTCTTTAGTGACCAGCGTTGGCGTCATAGACGACAGCATGCGCTTGTAAGGTTCAATAGCATTCGCCTCACCACCCACTGCGCCGAAGAAGTTAGGCACGCCAGGCTTAGCACTAAAATCGTCCATTTCATCATTCAACAAAAAGCCAGCACCAGTTACAACAACACCGCTACCAAAAGTAAGGTTGATGGTCGTTGTATTAGCAACAGCGTTACCCCATCTGTCCATAATAGAGAAGTGTGTTGTATCTTCGCTTTCTTTTAAACCAGGCTTAACGCTTGGGGTATCAGAAATACTGGTAGGCTGAATATCTGCTGCGCGTTGAGTAATATAGTTAGCGTCAGTGAGCGCTTTTACCGGAACACTAACAAAATCAGGATCGCCCATGTATTCAGCGCGATCGGCAAACACGCGCTTACCAATTTCTGACATAACGTGAATGTATTCAGTACTGTTTTGCGCTGGCAAATCGTGCGTTGCGTCATAGGCTTCTAGCATGCCAATCCACTGGGCAACGGCAACACCACCAGAGCTTGGAGGAGGTGCGGTCACCAGCTCATAACCTTGCCAGTTTAGGTGAAGAGGTTTGCGCCACACTGCTTTGTAAGCCAGTAAGTCTTCATAGGTAATAAGTCCGCCGTTTTGCTGCATAAAATCAACAATATGCTTTGCTACATCGCCTTTATAAAAGCCATCCTTTCCCTGTTGCTGAATAGCTTTAAGCGTTTTCGCTAGCTCTGGCTGTTTGAAGGTAGTGCCTGCTTTAGCGTGTGCAAAATACTCGCTAAAGTTGTTATTGATAGCTGCTTCTTTGGTACGCTCAATATAGTGATCAATGTTATTGGCCAGCTTCTCGTGAACCACAAAACCTTGCTCGGCCAAATCAACGGCTGGTGCGAGTAGACGCTCCCAATCCAATGTGCCGTATTTTTTATGCGCGGCCCACATACCAGCAACGGTACCAGGAATGCCAGACGCTTTAGCCCCAAACAAAGACTCGTACGGTTTTACGTCACCTTGCTCGTCAAGATACATATCGCGATGCGCATTTTCAGGTGCCATTTCACGGTAATCTAAAAAGTCGGTGTTATCTTCAAACTTTATTGTCATAAAGCCGCCACCGCCTACGTTGCCCGCCTCAGGTAGAGTAACAGCCAAGACAAACTGTGCCGTAATAGCAGCGTCAATTGCGTTACCACCTTCTTGGAGTACCTGCATTGCAGCATCGGCACTGTAGCTGTCAGGCATGGCAACGGCCTGTTGGCTAAGCCCTACTGTATTGTTGCTAGCACTATCAACAGGGGGATTTGGCGCATGGGAACATGCTGCCACTACTGAAATAAATGCCACTATTACCGAGATAAACCCGACGTTAGCTATCCGCTTTTTCATTACAAACTCCTTGTTACAGACATTGCTAAACCTTTGCGATTAGCAACTGACTTCCAGCAAGCTTTAATCAACGGCATTAACCAAGCATGATCAAGCTTGCTACAAAATAGGCAATAAGCGTAAGTGCGCCCGCAAATAGTGCGTAGGGAAACTGAGTTTTAACGTGCGTTAATACGTCAGTACCTGCTGCTAGCGAAGATACGGCAGTAGTGTCGGAAATAGGTGAACAGTGATCACCAAATATGCCGCCCCCCAAAATAGCGCCAATGACCAGTGAAGGGGGTAACCCTAAACTTTGAATCAACGGCACACCAATAGGAATTAGGATGGCGAATGTGCCCCATGACGTGCCTGTGGTAAACGACATGATCGCTCCGGCAATAAATAGCATGGGAACAATAAGCACTAAAGGAAGATACTCTCCCACTATGCCCGCGACAAACACGCCCGTTCCAAGCACCTTAAGGCTATTGCCTAAGGTTAACGACAGTAACACTATGGTTACTAGAGGAAGTAGTTCACCCATCCCTTTAAAACCAATTTCTACCGCTTCCTTGTGGGTAAAACGTTTGTGGATTAAGAGCAGGCCATAGGCAATGGCAGTGGCTAAAGCAGTAGCGTAAAGTACAGATTTGCTCCCGCTGCCTTCAGACAATACGCCATTACCTGTCCAGAACATGAAGCCAACCATGCTTAATACCATTATTAAAAGCGGTACCAACATGAAACGAGCCTTGGTGGCAGGTTCCGTAGTTTGGTTAACCTCTACATGCGTGAGTGCTTTTTCTTCCTCAGCCATGGGGCCGTGCACTTTGTCAGCGGAAATAGTGTAGGCCACAATAAGTAAGGTGAAGATAGCGTAAAAGTTAAAAAATACGCTGCCCCATAAAATTGAGGCTGACGAAGCTGGTAGCTCGTATGCATCGAGCAGGCTGAGTATAAATGCCCCCCAGCCGTTCAATAAAATCAAAATACAAACAGGCGCGCTGGTGGAGTCGATGATGTAGGCTAAGCGCGCGCGGCTCATGCCGAAACGGTCAAACAGACCTCGGGCGAATATGCCGGCAGTGAGCACACTTAAGTTTGATTCTATGAATACAGCGATGCCAGTGAACATGGTCAAGCCGCCAACTTGTTTGCGACTCTTTGCTACCCCTTTGTTTACTAGAAAGTTGACCGTTGCCGTTACTCCGCCAGAGTCACGTATAAATGCGAGCAACGCGCCCACTAGTACAGAGAAAATAAGCACCCGTGTATTGCCAGGACTCGCGGCGGTATCAACCACGCGCTCTATGGCATTAATGGGCGCCATATAGCTGCTAGCGATATCAGCATTTACCAAAATTAACGCTTCCGCGCACAAAACCGCCAGCGCTAATGCGAGTATGACTTCTTTTTTCCAAAAGACGACGGCAATAGCCACAAGAGGGGGGATGACTGACATCCAATCCATACTTCTTTCCAAACTTAAATTTATGTGTGCCTAGGACTTGTCGAGCTTTGGTAAGTTACTACGCTCTACTTGCCCTATAGGTATGTCTATTTGCGTAAGAGAATGTGTGATTGCAGTTCAAAGTTGGCGAACATGCTTCTCTCATTTATGCTAGCGTACCGTATTGTGCTTCGTGTTACCAAGGATTAGATAAACATTGTTATTCCAGCAAGTTAATTGTAAAAAACGTGCTTCATTGATGGGCCTTAGCGCTATCTTGTCAGGCATACTCATTTTATTAAGTGCTTCACTGTTTACTGCTAGCGCAACCGCTCAATCTGAAAGTGCTAACGCTTCGAATAATCCTAAGCCCAGCGCTGATGACGAAACAATTCGCGCTGTAAAAAACATGCTCGGGCAAAAAATCATTTTGGATTTTCGCTATTTCTGTGAAGACAATACGCCGTCATCACGCTGCCGTACGCCCATGACCGTAATTCCACCGTCACTTTTAAATGTGCTTAGTACGCACAACATCGGCGGTGTTATTTTGTTTTCAGAGAACATTCAAAATACCGAGCAGTTAATTACGCTCAATTACACCATGCAGCAGCATATGGTAAAAGCAGGTCGTCAGCCGTTGTTTATTGCTGTCGATCAAGAAGGGGGCAGAGTAGCAAGGTTGCCTTCAGACATGCTCTCGCCGTTTGCGGGTAACATGGCCATTGGCGCCACTTTTCATCAGCGAGGCAGCGCATTTGCGCAAAGTGTGGCATCGCATATTGGGCAAACGCTTTTACCGCTGGGAATAAACACCAATTTTGCGCCGTCGGTTGATGTAAATAGCGAGCCGAAGAACCCCGTTATTAACGTACGCAGCTTTTCGGAAAATCCAGAGCAGGTTGCCGCACTCGGGCAGACATTTGTCAGTGCTATGCAAAGTACAGGTGTAATGAGTGCTATCAAACATTTTCCAGGCCATGGTGATACCCATGTAGATAGCCACAGTGGCTTGCCGCAAGTAACGCATAGCAAAGCGCAAGCTATGGCGGGTGACATCCTTCCTTTTGCGAATATCATTAATAGTGCAACGCCTCCTGCAATGGTTATGAGTGCACACATTCAGTACCCGTCTTTAGACGATACGACAATTATTGATAAGCATGGTAAGTCACAAATAGTTCCTGCTACTTTGTCGAAGAAGATACTAAGCAATTTGCTTCGCAACCAATTAGGATATCAAGGCCTTATCGTTACTGACGCGTTAGACATGGCAGGTATTACTCAGTTTTTCTCCCATGAAGAAGCATTAGTCAGTGCATTCAGCGCAGGTGCTGACATTGCGCTTATGCCGTTCACCATAAGAAACCAAGACGACATAAAAAAGTTCGCGTTACTTTTGGATAATGCAGCAAATCGAATGTCGGAAAGCGCTTTCTTGAGAGCGTCTCATAATCGTATTATTAAGGCAAAACAGCGCTTTGCTTTGCAAAGTTTTATTTCCAAGCCCATGTCATGGTGGCACAATGAAGCGAAAGAAAATGCTTCAATGAATAACCCTAACAGTTTGAAAAACAGAGGAATTCAAATTGAGAAAGCGCTTTCTAAATCGTCGGTATCTGTACTCTTCGGGAAGGATGAGTTGCCAATAACTTCAAATCGCTGGTTGGCGCTTATGCCAGACGCAGCAAGATGTTTAGCATTTGAAGCCGCGCTTACGCGCGCACGTTCCAACTTCAACAATAAGACTCTGGAGTTTGCGTGTTTGCCGTTAACTGCGTTACCTAAAACCCAATTAGCAATGAATCTACTAAAACAAGCTGACGTGCTGGTGGTTGGTAATATTAGCCCGCTACATGCTAACTATGAATTAGGAGGAGTCGATTTACCTGAGTATGTGAAACGACGCGCAAGCGAGACTGAGGTGATGGCATTTAGCAAAAAAATAATGGTTGCTGCGAAAGCACAGAATAAAACCGTGGTCTTTGCGCCACTGCGCATGCCATATAAAGCGCATGACGTGAAAGAGCTAGCCGATGTTGCTATTGCTACATTTAGTTATGCGGTGAACATTACACAGCAAAGTGACAAAGAAAATCAGCACGTTACGAGCTATAGTCTTAATGCTTTGGTTGATGTATTACTGGGTAGCGCGCTCGCTGAGGGACGTTCACCTGTTTCGTTGAAATAGGTGGCCACGCGAAAGCAGAGACCAAAACCAAAGATATTGCCCATTTAAGTGCGAACAAAGAGCCAAGCCAAAAGTCATTTCAAAAGCCATTTCAAAAGCCATTTTAAAAGGAGTTATCGTGAATACAACAAATACATCAGGCGCTACGCAAACTTCATTAGTCGATACGGTATTAAGTGCGTTGTTCCCTTTTGTTCCGCTCTTTGTCGCTATTGTATTGGTAATAAGTGCGCTCATCGCACTGCACTACCTTCTGCTAGCCAAGCAAAGCCATCTTACTAGTGAGCAAAAGTTACCTCGCCAAGTTGGAATGTTGGTACTTACTATCATTGGCGCTGTCGTAATTGCGATGACGCTCCCTGTAAGTGAGAGTACTAGAAATCAGGTTATTGCACTTATCGGCGTACTTATATCAGGTGTGATTGCCTTTTCTTCTACCACTATGGTTGGGAATTTGATGGCGGGGATCGTACTTCGTGTAAATCGTCCGTTTAAAGTGGGTGACTTTATCAAGGTAGAAGGCTACAGCGGTCGCGTTACCGAAATGGGCTTGCTCGATGTGGAAATTCAGACTGAGAGCAGAGAGCTTATTGCCTTTGCCAATACACTGATGGTGAATTCGCCCGTTTCTGTGACCAGAGCGTCTGGCGCAATTGTTAGTGTGGATATCAGCTTAGGCTACGATATTCATCACAGCATTATTGAAAAGCACTTACTTGTGGCAGCTGAAAATGCCCAGCTGTCAGAGCCATTTGTACAAGTAGTTGGGCTAGGCGACTTTTCAGTAAGTTATCGCATTTCAGGTCTACTAACTGAAGTGAAGAGTTTGCTGAGCGCGCGCTCAAGGCTTCACAAAGCCGTACTCGACGCTTTGCATAATGCCGATATTGAAATTGTTTCTCCTAGCTTTATGAACCAACGCCCCCAGCCTGACGGTTTGAAAATGATAGCTAAATCGCCTGGTCACACTAAGCAAGAAGAAGCATCTCCTGAAGACGTTATTTTTGACAAGGCTGAAGAGGCAGAGCAAAAAGAAAAAAGTAAAGAAACGCTGATGCAGACGATCGCCGATATTGATGCAAAAATCGCTGAGAGTGACGGCGAAAACAGAGATGAGCTTAAACATCAAAAAGCCACCGCTGAAGCTCAGCTCGCAGCTTTGGTAAAAACAAAAAATGAAGAAGGTTAGCTTTCACTAACTTTTTTAGCTTCCAATAAAACTTTGATTATGTGGGTGTGAGTGTTTACTTACATGTTGTATGTTAAGTTTGGCATCGCTATCGCTTCCTCCACATTTACCTTGATAAGAAACCTCAAATCCTCAAGGCTAAAAACGTTTATCTGTACATCAATCCGTGTCTTCGTAAAGCAGGTATGCTTTTCGTTTTTCTCTAAATTTGCTTAACTCTTTCTGCCAACTCTGGCGAATTTCTGCAGGCGTTTTACCGGCTTGAATTTGATATCGTAGCGCATCGGTACCCGCTAATTTGTCGAAGAAATCTGGGCGAGTAAAGAAGGTTTCTTCAGAGGCATCACTGGCGCTGATCACCTTGTTATATTCAGAAAAACGAGAATAGGCATCTATCAATGTAGCGATATCTAAGCCACTAATTGGTGAGCGCTTGTGAGTTGTTTGCTTAGAGTCAGAGCCTTCCAAGATCGTTGGATCAGCATAAGAAAAGACATGTGCACTTAGCAGAGTATTTTCATGTTTAGGGTGGGGCGCTGCACTATTTGCATTTACCGGTATCTTGGTTTTACCAAACTCAACAAACGGGTGGCCAATAAGTTGGAAGGGAAAGTCAGTGCCGCGACCTATACTCACGTCGGTGCCCTCAAAAAAGCACAGCGTTGGGTAAAGGCGTATCGATAAATCGTTTGGCAGGTTAGGACTTGGCGCTACGGGCAATGAATAATGTGCAGTGCGTTGATAGTCCTGCACCGGGACAACGGTAAGCTTAGCGTTGTCATAACTGCTCGCGTCAATATCTAACCACTGTTCCCCCACAATCATTTGAGCAAGTTCGCCCAAGGTCATACCGTGTAAGACGGGAATAGGATGCATGCCAATGAAGGACGAAAATTCAGATTGAAGTACTGGGCCGTCAACATAGCTGCCATTAGGATTTGGCCTATCTAACACGATAACGTCGATATTACGCGCAAAGGCCGCCTCCAACACATAGTGCAAGGTGCTTAAATAGGTGTAAAAGCGTACGCCTACATCCTGAATATCGAAAACAATCACATCGATGCCATTCAACATGTTGGGGGTAGGCTTTTTGGTTGCGCCGTAAAGGGAGTGAATAGGTATACCGGTTTTAGCATCAATATTGCTATCTACTTTTTCGCCAGCGCCTTTGTCTCCTCTAAATCCGTGCTCCGGCGACATAATACTTACAACATTAATACTGCGTTGAAGTAGGGCATCAAGCAGATGCTGATTGCGCTGGCTTGTCTTTATCTTATTTTTTTGTGTAGCCAAGCTGTTGCTCGATTCGCGCTCTTCAGGCTCAACCGTGCTAGAAGGCAATGCGCTGTGGCTCGAAACCAACGCGCTTTGGTTTACCACCAAACTAACCCGTTTACCTGCTAGCAAGGGCAGGTATCTCGAATAGCGTTCAGCGCCTACAGTAAACTGCTTAGTGCTGGATACAGGCTGCTTATCCCCTAGTGTAGGCTGCTTTTCTAATAATGTAGGATGCTTCGCGTTGCCATCTGTATCGCTTGTATATACATGTGTAGATAAGCTTTGCTGTGCACAGCCGTTAAGCGATAAGCTAATTAGTGCTAGAGAAAGTACTGCAATGAATGCGCTCGACGTTAGGCGTCTAACAACCTTGTTCAATGTGACCGAAGTTAAAACTTTCATAGCATTAGGCTACCGTGGTTATTCGCTTTTATTCACGGCGGAACGTAAATACCCACCGCTAGCATCTAATTGAGCGGCGGCCTGCTCGGCAGATTGCCCCGTTAATACCATTAAAATAGCAACTTTAGCTTTGTTATTACACGCACTAAGCGCTGCTAAAGCAGCATTTTCACTGCAGTCCGTAGCCTGCATAACAATGCGAAGCGCACGGGCTTTTAGTTTTTCGTTAGTGGCATTCACATCTACCATTAAGTTTTGATAGGTCTTCCCCAGCTTAATCATTGTGCTGGTGCTAATCATATTAAGAATTAGCTTTTGCGCCGTACCCGACTTCATGCGCGTACTGCCAGTAAGTGCCTCAGGGCCAACAACTGGGCATATAGCTACATCAGCATGGGTAAAAATAGCGGCGTTAGGGCTACATGCAATAGCGCCGGTAAAGCAGCCAAGCGAACGGGCATATTCCAGTGCGCCACTTACATAGGGTGTACGACCGCTTGCCGAAATACCAATAACGGTATCGTTGTGGTTTAAGGACAGCGCTACAAGATCAGCACGCCCCGCGTCGACGTCATCTTCTGCACCTTCTACGGCGTGCTGAATGGCTTTTTCACCGCCAGCTATCACGCCAACAACCAGTTCATCAGGCACGCTAAACGTGGGGCGGCACTCTACTGCATCAAGTATGCCCAGCCTGCCGCTGGTTCCCGCGCCTATATAAATAAGCCTGCCACCATTTTTAATGCTAATGGTTGCAGCATCCACCGTTTTTCCAATTTGCGGAATTTGCGAGGTAACTGCGTTTGCCACTTTCGCGTCTTCGTTGTTAATGCGGGCAAGAATGCCTTCCGTGCTTAGCGTGTCTATATCGAGGGTGTCTGGGTTTCTGCCTTCGGACACAATTTTATTCAGTGACTGGGCTAATTCGTTAACGGTGGGTTTATTACCTGCCGCTTCATTGTCAGTACTGACTGTATTTTTAATACTGGCGTTGGCGGATGATTCTGAAGTAGAAGAATTGTGCGAAGACATTGAAAACCTTGGGGCAACGAAATTGTGATAATGAGCTAGCGCAAAGCATAACGGTATTTTATGCCATAAGAAACCTTGCGTTAGATGGTACGTTTTTCTTTATTAATCCTGCGCAGCTAATACGCTTCTCGTGGTACACTTTGGCTTTCGATATTCTTTCTCATTAAACATTTAAGGAACGTGTTTTTCTGTGAGCCGACAAACGCAAGCTATCATTCATGCTGATGCCCTTTTACATAATTTTAAAGCCCTTGCTGCTTTAGCGCCCTCAAGTCAGTCTATGGCGGTAGTAAAGGCCGATGCTTATGGTCATGGAGCAGTAAATGTTGCGCGCATTCTTCAGCATGTTTCTTCGCGTTTTGCCGTAGCAATAATTGAAGAAGCCATTGCGCTTCGCGACGCGGGAATTTCTGCGCCTATTGTGGTGTTAGAAGGGGCACATCAGGCAAAAGAGTGCCAAATGGCATTTCAGCATAACTGTATATTAGTTATGCACTGCGAAGAACAGCTTACGTGGTTAGAAAGCTGCCCCGAACAGCAGCGCCCGCATATTTGGCTTAAAGTGGATAGCGGCATGCACCGGTTGGGTTTTGCCCTTTCCGATATCGAAGGGATTGCTGCTAAGTACAATCATTTACTTAGCGAGCAAACGGTTATTGCTACGCACTTTGCGTGCGCTGACGATGTAGATAATAACTTTACCAACACGCAAATCGATGCGTTCAATCAAGTAGCGAGTAAATTGGGTTTGCCAACCAGCGTGGCTAATTCTCCCGCCACGGTAAACTGGCCTGCAAGTCGAAATGCTTGGAACCGTTTAGGTGTGGGGGTTTATGGCGGTGCCGTTTCTACCTCACAAAATCTCGACATTGAAATCTACCCTGCCATGACACTTCGCTCCAGTGTATTAGCGGTACGAACCATACCGGCAGGCGAGGGAATTGGTTATGGTCAAACCTGGGTAGCAAGTAAGCCCAGCAAAATTGCAACCGTAGGCATTGGTTATGCCGATGGCTATCCAAGACACTGCAAAAACGGTACGCCGGTTATGATTAGAGGTAAACGCGCCTATTTAGCTGGCCGCGTTTCTATGGACATGATCACAATCGATGTAACTCATATCGACACCGTCGCGGTGGGTGATGAAGTTGAACTCTGGGGACAGAATGTGCCAATTCAGGAAGTTGCGGCTAATGCTGACACTATCGACTACGAATTAATGACCCGCGTTTCTCAACGGGTGCCGCGCATTGTAAAATACCTTTAGTTATCAAAGCAGTGCCAGTTTGGCTAGACTTCATATAAGTTTTAATAAAGCACTATTCATTAAAAGAATGAGACATTTACCCCCATTTTGAGCCTATACTGTATCGGCTTGGTTGCGGGATTGCGGTGAATGTTTCGCCTCCAACTGTGCTGAGCAACAACTCATAAGTGAGGTTTGTATGCGTACTTCGTTTTCTCGTCCAAGAGTGAACCGTGGAGTAGTAAGTCGACCGTCAAGACCTGTTCAGAAGAAGCAATAGGTTTGTTGTAGGCGTCTAGGAATACAAATAAAAGATACAAGAAAGCCCGGTTAGGTTGTGCCTAACCGGGCTTTTTATTTGTTGCCCTAATCATCGCTTCTGTCTCTTTTTGAGGGGAGTAACAGCGAAAATTTATGACCGAATGGCAAAGACTGGCTGAGTAAATTTAGCCGTTTTGTGCGCGAAGCTCGCTGTCTAAGCACTGTTCTAGGCTGTTTTCAGCACGATTTTCCATGTGATTGGTATTGGCATTGTTTGATTCAGCGTTTGCCTTTCTTGATTCAGATTCGCCTTGCACTGGGAAGTAACGCTCTGGTCTATGGTTAAGCGAAATAACCATGTTCAAACAAAATGCGGCTAAAATTGAAATTAGCACTAAAGGCCAAGCGATGAAAAACAGAGCACTAAGTAATATACAGCTATCTACGGTTAGCTGGAATGTACCGGCTCTAATATTGAAACGCTGTTGTAAATAGAACGCCATAATACCAACGCCACCAAGGCTTGAGCTATGACGAAACATCATCAGCATACCTACACCAATTAGAATACCGCCAAATACCGCCGCGAAAAATGGATTTACGTGGCTAATATCCACAAACGCTGGAATTTGCTCAGTTAGTACAGAAACCGTGGTGACGGATATAAAGGTGTTAATGGTGAAA
Source organism: Alteromonas sp. MmMcT2-2 (assembly GCF_022348305.1). Classification (NCBI taxonomy): domain Bacteria; kingdom Pseudomonadati; phylum Pseudomonadota; class Gammaproteobacteria; order Alteromonadales; family Alteromonadaceae; genus Alteromonas; species Alteromonas sp. MmMcT2-2. The sequence continues at coordinate 112,919 of NZ_JAKRFA010000002.1, read as the reverse complement.
CGTTTGCTAATTTGCGTCCAAGCTAGGGTGTAAAACGGTAAGTTAATCAGAAAGAATAGCAAGCCGAAGTCCATATCTACGGCATAAGTACCTAACAGCGCTAAGCCTGCCGCGCCACCTACCATTAAGTCTTGAGACTGAAATAAATATACGCCAAAAGCAACAAACAAGCCGGCGCTTATCAGGGCGAAAACATCCTCGATGACACTGTGTTTTGTTTTTTGCATAAGAAAAAGTTTGCGTTAAGAAGACACAGCGTAATTATACGTTTACAACACAGTAGGTTACAGCTAGATGAAAAGTTAACTCGGTGCGATAAATGGCGGAAGGTAAGTTTGCCTTTACGACTTTTAGCGCACCGGTGAATAGGGTGTTGCGTCGATGTAAACGTTGCACCAACCTGGTTCACATAAAACGCAAAAAGTAGAGGAAGCTGTTAGGGAGTTTGATTACTCTACAATAGAGAATACAACGGTATCTTGCTTATTAAACTCTACACTGCATTTCATAATGCCTAAGTGTAGAGGGCTATATGCTTCAATTTTGCTGCCATTTGCAACAAACTCTGTATCCCACAACAATAAGTTTGCAGTATCTAGCTGGCGTTCGACACTCTTTTTCGATACGCCAGGCGTAAAATTATCGCAGAGAATTATGACTTCGCGCCTTGCTTCTATCCAATAAAACGTCGTAGTGACCAACAGTGCTATTGCCGCTATTGCAACAACATCAGCAATAATGGAACGCTTCATGGCCTGCACGTGCTACTTCTCCTCTACTTCTTTACACTATTCACTTAAAGCCTTGCAGAAAAAATATCACAACGACAAGGCGTACTTATATAAAGTGCAATTAGGTGGTTTGGATCAAATCCCACTTATTGCCAAACTTATCTCTAAAGATGGCTACCGTACCATACACTTCTTCTCGAGGGGTTTCTAAAAACGCCACCCCTTTGCTTTGCATGGCATTGTAGTCGCGCCAGAAGTCGTCAGTATTCAAAATTAAAAATACTTTATCGGCGGCTTGCCTGCCAATGAGTGCCATTTCTGTGTCATTTTTCGCTTGCGCCAACAACAAGCTCGTAGCGCTGTGAGGTGGGGTTACCAGAACAAAACGCGAGTTTTCGCCGGTTACTTTGTCTTCGGTTAAGGTAAAGTTTAAAACCGTGGTGAAGTACTCAATGGCACTGTCGTAGTCGTCTACAAAAAAAGTAATGGCCGAGAGGTTTAGCGTCATAAATCAGGCTCACTTTGAAAGTTAAGCTAAGTTAGCTGCGCATACTACCTAAAAGCTGACTGAGCTGAAATGCGGGTTGTCAGTTATTGCGTGAAGTTGAGCGATTTCATTAAGCGCAATATTTTGCGTGGTTTTGTCGATGGACATTTGAATACACTCTGTGGCCACGTCGTTGCGTTTATCGATAACTGTGGTCAGTGTTGTACCCTTTACCGTATTCCCGTCTTTTAATACCACGCTCACTTCAAGCCCATACATGCAGGCAATTTCGATGTAGTCGTAAAGCTGGCACGCTATGTTCACATATTTCTCTATTCGCTGTTCAAGTGGCGACCAATTAGTAGAGTAGACCTGACGTTCACAGCAAAACTTTCCGCATCTACCGCGCATACATAGCACTTCACTTCACAGAAGTCTGACCTTAACAAATGATCTTTTTTTAAGGTTTGCTCAGTATTGTTAGTACTGAAGGATTTATTTTGGTGCGCGATACACCTAAGCGCTCGAACGCCCCTCTTGTTTCTTAGAGGCATTTTTTAGCAAAGGGTTCCCGCCAAAAATTCAATACAGGAACAGTAATGAACAAGCTACTATCCGCATTTTCTTTAGTTTCAATAGCCTCGTGCACCTCAAGCTTCGCAAATGCTGACGAACTTCCCTTTAATTTAAGCGGTCATGTTAGGGTTAACTACGGGCATCAAGACTGGCAAATCCCCGAGTTTAGAGATGGTTTCGAATTTGAATCATTCAAACTTGGCGTGTCGGGTGAGTCAGATCAATTTAGCTATAAAGCCGAATATCGATGGTATGAAAACACCGATTTCAACACAGTAAGGTTCGCCGACCTGACTTATCATTTCGATGAGCAAACCGAAATTACCGCAGGTATAACCCAAACACCGTTTGGTTTGCAGCCCTTTGCCAGTAACAACTTTTGGTTCTCGGTAAATTATTATCTTGGCTTCGAAGATGATTACGATGCTGGGGTGAAAATAAACCATGATTGGGGCAACTGGGATTTTCAAGCCGCCTATTTTATGAACGACGAGTACAACGATGCCGCTGAGTTTGGGCGCTATTCGTTCGACGTGGCGGACGACGGTGAATATCGAAATAAAGAAGACGGCCAATACAATTTACGTGCTAACTACACGGCAAACTTTATTCGCGGAGGCACTACCGATATTGGTGTATCTTACCAATACGGCAACATCTTAAACCTGGATACCTTGGATGATGGTGATATGAATGCCTACGCCGTGCATATGCGCCATACCCAAGGCGATCTAAAGGTCGAACTGCAGTATATCGACTATGAATACGATTTGGCTGCACCAGAAGGGCAAGCAGACGATCGCATAGCGCTATCCTCTTTCACCTTCCCGTTCTTAGCCGCGGCCGACGGTAAAACCTATTCAGCAAATCTTGTATACTCTGTGCCTTATAAGTTTACTCACATAGAATCACTTACTTGTTACTCAGAGTACAGCGTGGCAAAAGGTGAAGGAAGCGAGGGGAAAAACTCATCGCAGTGGACAAACGGCTGTAGCTTTGGCTGGGATAAATTGTTTGTATACGTAGATAGTATCCAAGGCAAAAACATGTGGTTCTCAGGAGGTCCGGGCGTGGGACTCGACTTAGGTGGTAGACAAGGAACTACCCACCGCCTGAACATAAACCTTGGTATTTACTTCTAATCACTAACAGGACTTTGACATGCGATTTCTATTAATAGCGACATTTATACTAGCGCTAGTTCCAATGCAAAGTTTTGCCCATGCGTGGATGAAACTGCGAATAGCGACCACAGAGTATGCCCCTTATACGTCAACTGACATGCAGCACGACGGTTATATCAATCACATTATCGCTGATGCGTTTTTAGAGACGGGCGTTGTGGTTGAGTTTGTATCTTTACCCTGGGAAGAAGCGCTTGAAGCAACGCTGAAAGGCGAATACGACGCCATTTCATACGGCAATTTTGTGCGCGCCCGGGAAAGTGAGTTTTTCCACAGTAACCCTATTAGTGCGGAAAGCTTGGTGTTTTATGTTAATGCTGAAAAGGGCCCTGATACTTGGGCTGAATTAAGCGACTTAAAAGACCTAAAGATGGGCGTAACAGAAGGGTATTTATACAACGATGAACTTGCCGCTTACATTAAAAGCAGCAGTAATGTTGTGGAAAGTGCCACAGACAAAGATAATTTACAGGCGCTGATTGACGGTAAAATTGACGTTTTTCCCATTGATGAGTTAACAGGATGGTACTTGCTGCAGCGTGATTTCGATAGTGGCGACCGCAGAGATGTGATGCCGATTAAACCGTTTATCTCAACTGTAACCACGCATCTGTTAGTGCCAAAAGGCGAAAGTGATAGTCAGCTTATTTTGTCACTATTTAATAAAGGGTTAGAAGAGTTAACGCTGGACGGAAAACTGACTCGCTTTAAACGCCTTCTAAAAGAAGGCTACTATCAGCACCCGCAGAAAAGAGTGAATTTCGACAGACGTTAGCTGGCGTTTCAGGCCTAAGGGGCTGTATAAAAGCCCCGCTGACTAAACGCCAAAGACATAATAAATTAAACTGATAGGGCAGTGCGATAATAAAAATAATCTATATACTTCCGTGCACATGATATTGATGTAGGGGGTATTTACCGGCGCTTTGTATACCTATTAAAATCTCCGGCGAAATAGCCCGCGTAAACTGGGTACAGCTGCTTACACCACAAGCCTTGCAGATGAGCACGTACTCTCTTTTCTGTTTATTATATTACTGATATGGTTGACGGCTATTTTGAAATGCCCATTTAGAGGTTGCCTTGTCGTATTCAGCTGAAACATCGTTTTTTGCCCGTTGTATTGCACTATTAAAATTGCTCGGTCCGGGTGTGCTTATGGCAACAGCGGCGGTAGGCGGTAGTCACTTAGTGGCATCAACTCAAGCGGGGGCGAAGTTTGGTTGGCAGTTAGCGCTGCTTATATTGGTAGTTAACTTACTCAAATACCCATTCTTTAGAGCAGGCGTTAGCTATACCATCAGCACAAAACAAACCCTTCAGCAAGGGTACTTGGGAATGGGGCGACGATATTTAGCCGTTGCCTTGGGTTTGAATGCCATTGCGTCGGTGGTTAATGCTGCAGCGCTGTTGTTGTTTGCTGCAAGCTTATTGTCGTATTTTATTCCTTTCGATATCGCCATAACGCTGTCCGCTTCAGTGGTTTTGGCACTTATTTTAATCATTTTACTCGCTGGGCATTTTGAAGGATTGGACAATATCGCCAAAGGCATAATGGGCGTGCTTGTTGTGGCGACTGTCGCCGTATTCGTGGTGGCACTAAGCAATTATTCTGCTTCACCAGCACCTGCCGTGGCACCGCCTTCGCCTTGGACGCTCGCTACATTAGGCTTTTTAGTAGTCACAATGGGGTGGATGCCCGCGCCTATTGAAATATCGTCCATTACATCACTTTGGTTAAAGCGCCAGTGCAAAGGGCAAGCCGTAACGCCAAAGTCGGCCCTGTTCGATTTTAATTTAGGTTATGCAGTGACGGTGCTACTCGCATTGTTGTTTTTGGGCTTAGGTGCATTAATTCTGTATGGCAGCGGCACAGAGCTAAGTACCAGCGGTATCGGCTTTTCCCATCAGCTAATTAGTATGTACTCATCAACCATTGGAAAGTGGGCGCATTGGCTTATCGCACTGGTTGCATTTTTGTGCATATTTGGTTCGGCGCTAACCGTTTACGATGGTTATGCGAGGGTGGTTGCTGAAGCAATAGCGCTTCTTTTTAACAAAGACAAAAACGCACGAAATACGCTGGTAACGCCGGTGTTACTGTTCATGGCAGTGGCGAGTTTTATCATTGTGTTGTTCTTTAAATCTGCGCTATTGGCAATGTTAGGCTTTGCAATGACACTGGCCTTTGTTACTACTCCAATGTTTGCTTGGCTTAATCATAAGCTTGTGGCACAAACCAAGCTTCATCAAGACGCGGCACCAAACGTAATAGTGAAGCTGCTTAGCTATTTAGGCCTAATCTATCTATTTGGGTTTCTAATGGTGTTTATATGGTGGAAGTGGTTTAGCTAGTCGCTTCCTACCGTAACGAGAGCGCAGAGCACTTTAGGTGCTTCGCAAGTCTCGCCTTAGTAAATTAGTTTAATTACGCGCCCTATGCAAGCCCCAGCGCAATACTCATCTATACTGTAGATGACATCGTTTGAGGAGTTCGCAGTTTGGTGTGTGGCAAAAAACTATTTCCTTCAACCCTTTTATTATGGGGTAAGCGTATCATGCTGCTTTCGCTTATGAGTGCGGCAATGTGGGGCTGTTCAAAAGAACCGCAGCAAACTATCCACTGGCACAATGCTTACGATATTGAGCGCGAACTTCATCTTTTGGGGCAGCAGGAAGACCCTCGAGAAATCTACAAAAGGCTTCAAGGTATTAAGCAACAAGCTTCGCTACAGCTTTCTCAAATGCGTGAAGCAGGTAATCAGGACCCGCTATTTAGGGAATGGTTGGAGTCGCTACGCATTAGCTTATCGTTAGCCCCCTTGTACGGCGATACCATTGAAACGTGTAGCGTGTGGCAAGGCGCCATGGAAGACGCTTGGGGAGTGGGAATAGTGCAGTTTAATGAACGAGCCAAACTCGTGTGGCGGGTAATAGTGGCTACCTGCAACGCACGAGTTCGCTCGGTATAGTACTAGGTTTTACTTAGTGTAAACGGGGCGAGCCGCTGTTAGCGTTGCCACTTTATCTATCACTTGCTGTACTACTGCATTGTCTTCTGGCGCTGTTAACACATCACAAATCCAATGGGCTAATTGAGCACAGTCTTCTTCACTAAAATTGCGTGAAGTGACCGCAGGTGTGCCAATTCGAATACCACTTGTAACGAATGGCGACTGCGGGTCGTTGGGTACTGTGTTCTTATTTACCGTTATATTCACGCTATTTAATACCGCGTCGGCTTCTTTCCCCGTCATTCCTTTGCTTACAAGACTTAACAGGAACATGTGGTTGTCGGTTCCATTAGAAACTACGTCAAAGCCACGCTTCATAAACACATTAGCCATAGCTTGTGCATTAATGACTACCTGCTTTTGATAAGCGCGGAACTCTGCTGTCATGGCTTCTTGAAGCGCTACCGCTTTTGCGGCAATAACGTGCATAAGTGGGCCACCCTGAATGCCAGGGAAAATTAATGAATTGAATTTCTTTTCAAGCTCGGGGTTTGCTTTACACATAATAAGCCCGCCACGAGGGCCACGCAGTGTTTTATGGGTAGTAGTAGTAACGACGTGTGCGGCGTTAATTGGCGAGGGATAAACACCGGCCGCAACAAGGCCTGCAACATGTGCCATATCTACAAGTAAATACGCGCCTACACTATCAGCGATGTCTCTAAACTTCTGCCAGTCGACCACGCGAGAGTAAGCGGAAAAGCCCGCTACAATCATTTTTGGTTTGTGTTCTTTAGCCAAGGCTTCTACTTGGTCATAGTCAATTTCACCAGTTTCTGTGTTCAAGCCATACTGAATCGCGTTGTATAGTTTTCCCGAGAAGTTAGGCTTTGCACCGTGTGTGAGGTGCCCACCGTGATCAAGGCTCAACCCAAGAATGGTATCGCCAGGGTTTAATAGCGCCATATAAACTGCAGTATTCGCTTGAGAGCCAGAGTGAGGCTGCACATTCACATAGTCAGCTTCAAACAATGCTTTAGCTCTGTCGATAGCAAGCTGTTCTACTTTGTCCACCGCCTCGCAGCCACCGTAATAGCGCTTGCCCGGATAGCCTTCTGCATACTTATTAGTTAGCTGACTGCCTTGCGCCTGCATAACAGCTTTGCTGGTGTAGTTCTCCGATGCGATCAGTTCAATGTGGTGTTCTTGGCGTTCGTTTTCTTGCGCAATAAATGCTGCGATATCTGGGTCTTGTTCGTGAAGGTGCTGGTTAAGTGGGTTCATGCTGGCTCCTAAATGTCATTATTTTGTATCTGATACTAGGAGCGTAAAAAGAATAAATAAAATTAATAAAAAATATGGCATTATAACTTTATTAAATAGCCTTGTGTGCAATTCTGACACTAACAAGGCAAAACAGAAGGCAAAGCTAACAAAGAGGTGTAAAGCAAAGTAATGAAAAACTTATCGATAGATTTTCTGCGTTCGTTCGTACTTATTGCACAGACGGGTAGCTATACACAATGTGCCGAGCAGCTTCAGCGCACACAGCCTGCCATTAGCTTACAGATAAAAAAACTAGAAGAAATGATTGGGGAAAAACTATTTTCCCGCGACAAAAATCGCTTGGCACTAACTGGCGCTGGTAGTCGCTTATTGTCGTATGGTGAAAAGATAGTGGCACTTAACGATCAGGCGATGGCCGAATTCGGCAAGCCGCAGGTTACGGGAAATATTCGGTTAGGCATTCCCAGCGAATTTAGCACAACGCTTATGCCTAAAATTATTCGACGGTTCACGCAAACCTACCCGGAAATATCGCTAGAGGTGCATTGTGCGCTAAGTAAAGACTTACTTAGTGAGCCCCTTAAAAGCCAGTTCGATTTAATTCTTTCGCTACAAGAAACACCAGATCCTCAGCAAGACGGCTACATCATTTCAGATCAACTGGTATGGGTGGGGAGTCAGCGCTTTGTAAATAGCGTGCCTGCTAAACTGCCTATTATTGCTGCACCGTCGCCGTGTATTTACCGCAAGCGAGCAACCAATCTGTTATCGGCTATCAAAAAACCGTGGCAGGTGGTGTATACCATTGCTGACTTAAACGGCATACAAACGGCCATTAACGAAGGGCTGGGCATAACCGTTCTTGCAAAAAGTTCGGTGCCGCCTGGGCTACACGTTTTATCTAATTCGGAAAGTTTACCCGAGCTTGGGCATGTGGGTGTTTGTTTAGTTAACCCTCAGAAAGTGTCATCGAAAGCGATTAGCTTGCTTACTGAAACCATTACCAACGAAGTCGCAAACTTTTAACAGGAAATAGCAGGGGATAGCTAGCGCGCTTGCTAAACAATAACAAGGCAAGCGCACCGAGAGGAGTAACAGCTTTTCAATAAAGTCCGTCTATGCCTTTTTAACAAATTGTGCAGTCAGCATCATTTCACCCGCGCCATCTACTTTACAGTCTAGCTGGTGGTCTTTGGCATCTTTCACGTGTCGGATAACGGCTTTGGTCCCAATTTTAAGTACCAATGAACTGCCTTTTACCTTCAAATCTTTTGCTAGCGTAATTTTGTCGCCGGCGACTAACGGTGTACCGTTGAAGTCTTTTGCTGAGACTTCCTCTTCTACTTCGTTCGGGCTCCACTCGTGTCCACATTCAGGGCAAATAAGTAGAGGCTGATCTTCGTATACATATTCTGATTGACAATGCGGGCAAGGAGGTAACGACATGTGAAATTCTCTTGAAGTATTAAATTAAAGCGCTCGGGTCATAAAGTGGCTGTTGGGATCGATTGAGTAACTGCCAAATGGACCGCAATCAACAAAACCAAACTTTTTGTATAGGGTTCTGGCCGCAAAAAAGTAGTCTTGCGTTCCTGTTTCTAAACTTACCGAACTAAACTCCTTCATTTTCGCATGTTCTAGGGCAAAAAGTAATAACTGAGACGCCACACCGCAACCTCTGAACGGTTTGGCTGTGCACATAGATTTTAGCTCGGCGCTATGTGTATCAAGGGTTTTAATAGCGACGCAGCCCGCAAGCTGTTGCTGCTTCCAGCCACTAAAAAAAGTATTGTTCGAGGCTTTTAGTGCTTTAACATCTAATGCATGTACGCTCTCAGGTGGCGATGTAGCATACATATCAGACAAATGCTCTTCTAAAAGCGCTAGCACTTCTCCTCCGGTGAGATCATCAATAATAACCTTCATGTGCTTAGGCTTTTAGGTACATCCTGAATAGACGGCGGTACAAGCCTGTTTGTTAAGTGCTTAAGGGTTTAGTCATGTTAAAAAAGCGATCGTCTTCACTTCTAATGATAAATCCCACTTTTTTATAAAGTGAAACGGCAGGGCTAACTTTGAATACTCGTAAGTCAAGCGAGTTAGTATTGGCCCCTAACGCTAGTCTTTCTGCTTTTTCAATGGCAGCACTACCTATGCCTTTGTTTTGGGCGCTGGGTATGACCTGAAGGTCGCGCAATATACAGGTGTTACCGTCGTATTGAAGGCGCATAACCCCCACCGTTTCGCTGTCTACTTGAATGTCGTAATTAATGAGCTCTGCGGTAACCCCAAGCACTTTTTCGGCGTCCCAATCAGGCGCAAACTGAGCGTAATAATCGCGCATGTTATTAAAGGTAAACTCAGCAGCCCTTGGTAGGTTCGTACTTGTCACAAAGGTAATCTTCATCGCGTTTTCTTCGTTATTTATTGAAAGCAAGACTTTTATCCATGACTTCTTGGTGCGAACATAATTATCGCCATACCAATCAAAGCGACAAAGGTGCCCACCAAGTCCCATAACGTTGGCTTCACACCATCAACAAGCCAAAGCCACATAATAGCCATAAAAATATAAACACCACCGTAAGCCGCGTATACGCGCCCGGCAGCGGTTGGGTGAAGTGATAACAGCCAAGCAAAAAGCGCGAGCGATATAGCCGCTGGTACTAACAACCATATGGACTTATCTTCTTTCAACCATAAATAGGGCAGATAGCATCCAACGATTTCAGCAAGTGCAGTAATAACAAACAAACCAATGGTTTTTAATTCCAACGGGCAGACCTCTTTTGAAATACTGCTGGTAAGCAATCAATGCTCTTTGAAAAGGGCATTAGAGCGCCACTCGCACGCCATGCTAGGAAACTATCTTTCACTAGTTATCGTCGCTTTCAGAGCTAAACAAGCCTCTAAAAAGCGCGGTAAGTGCTCCAGACACCGTATCTTCTATAGCATCGTTTTTGTGGTCACGCTTTTTGCTGTATCGGTTAGTAGATTCTTCTCGCTGTCTTTTTTCAGCACTGGCACTAGCCCCATCAAGAAAGTCTCTTGCAGCCCTATCAGAAGTTGAAGCGCACCCTGTTGAGATTACACATATTGACAAGATTACTATCAATTTAATCTTCATGTTATCTAAATTCCTATCACCGTATAACGTCTAATAAAGGGCATATTAAAGTGGAGCGAAACAACGAATCGTTATGTACTTTGCTTGCTCATACCTCTAATTGCAAAGAAGTAATAGATTAAAAACCCCAACCACGAAAAGAAAAAGGAAATGGCCCCCCATGCCAACTTGTGTATGCCTTTAGCTTTTTTGGATGTTAAGGCAATTAACGCTGGTAGAAGTGTAAGGCTGAAAAGCACGATAAAAATAATGATTTGCCAAAAACTCATATTAAAAGAACTCCTTATCTTTTGGTTTTTAATTACAAGGGCTGCACCAAGTTCACCGAATGTAGACATCTAACCTCTACTCGTTTCTATATCCATTGATTTCAACGAATTATTTTTTATTTACTTGAACTACAGCCTATAGAATCAAATTTTCTTAATTACACACTATAGTCTTAATCGTCATTTTGTTAAGACAATTACTGCGATTTTTGTTTTGAAACGTGAGGCATAATAGCGTAAAAAACTGAACAAATTGCTATTACATAAAAAGAATGGAAGAAAAAGCCCACCATATTTAACGCATCTGCTTCACACTGTGTTTGCAGGCCAGAGCAAAAAAAGAACTCCACTACGGATGAAGACAGTAATCCTAAGCCAAAAATTGCCATATAACTGAACAACGGTTTGAGCTTTAGAATTCCAATAATCAGCAAAACAACAACTACTGGAATTACAATAATTAGCGCAGTCTGCATAAATCCCTCTTAGATTGATTTGGCTAATCACAACCCTGTAAAAGAAACTTGGTAGACTACGGCCTGTTAAACCAAATATAAACTGCATACAATAAACAACCAAGTTAGTGATATACCGAGTACTATTTTTAACGTTGGTAACTTAGTTTGTGTTAATGAATAAATCGCATATGTAGCAGGAATGACAGCAAAACAACCACCAAGTACTAAGCCTTTAAAAAATCCTGCGATTAGCCCCCATTCATCTGCAATAAATGCATAAACCCAAGTGACTCCCCAGGCTACAAAGCAAAATGACAGCAATAACTTGGCTATTCTGGCTTTTACCTTTACATCTTTGCTTTTCATAAATATCCCGTTAGATAGTTTCCAAAGGTAAATAACGACTTAACATTGTGTCTTCCCTAGGGAAGATGCAGTCGTGAGACGAACTTGGCTGATTTGTAAGGCCGACATCTATTTTGAAAGCACATGGCTTGTGGTTACCTGAGCCATGTTGTCTATTTCATCAGCTTTACTACGCATTGTTTGAAAGGCTCTACTTTCGCACTTAATTCAGGGGGGAGTATTTCGGTACCGTCTGTTAAATCTAGAATGCCTGACACTACTGGTTTGTCAGCTGTCGTATCTATCTTAGCATTTATGGTCATGGAAAAGTTGTAGCCGCTTGGGAGTAGAGATGCGCATTTTTGGGCTGAATTTAAGGGAGCTGGGTTACTAAATGATTGAAAGGCTAACAGTGAAGATAGCAAAGTGGCTGAGCCAATAAAAAAAGCTTTTTTGTTCATGGTAATTCCTTTTAACGTTTCTTGCTGTCTCAAACTTCGACCTTAACTGATCTACAAAGTTCTATAGCTAACGTCGCAGCGAACGTGCTAATTGGCTTGTTATATGTGTACAAATTAAAACCTTTCACACCTCACTATAGTAAAAAAACTAGCTACAAAGAGAATGATATTTGTTCTAGGCAATTATTTACTTGCCCATCGGTAACAATAAAACCACCCAACAGGCGGAATCAAGAAGTTGAGCAAGACGGCGTAAATGACAACCAACCCGATATTGTCAGCCTTTCCTTTAGCGAATTTGATGGTAAAGAAAATTACAACTAACGCGAGGATGAAGAGTGCTTGCCCCCAAAATGTTGCATTTAGATTCATAACATTCCTTATTGATGAACTTTCTGAAAAGCATTGGTCTTCCCCATTAAAAGTGGACGTCCATGTTAAGCGTATTTTGCTTCGTATTCATATGGGCTGACATTACCTAATGTTAAATGCCGCCTACTCCGACTTTGAAAAACTTAGTTTTTTCGCTCAAATGTTGATATGACCAAGGAGGGTTTACTACATCAATGTTAGAAACGCCCAGCGTAGCAAGCCCTTCGAGTGAATAGTACCAGCCGATAAAGTCTTCTTTCTCGGCGAACTCTTTATATTCGGAAGATTGCCCTAGTGTTGTTATTCGCTGATCCACACTAATTTTTTCGAAGAAGTTTCGCTCACGAATTACAGCTGACTTAATATATTTTTCTAAGTTCTGCTTTGTTAATTCCCGCTCTTCCTCTGGAAGAGCATCAATAAACGATGTTATTTCTTTCTCCATTCCGGTTGTACCACCATGGAAACCAATAACTGCGTGATTCGAGATCCTGTGATGATTTGCTGCAGAAAAAACGTAGTTAGCGCATGATGAGAGACAATACTCATTGACCTCAAGCTTCAAATCATAGTCATGAACAATATCACCAAGATCCATTCCATGATTGATTTCACCGCCTTCGGACGTTATAGACAGCCATGCAACCTTATTTTCACTATTTTCCAGAATTGAAAGAAGTTTCTGATTTGCTGATGGCGATAATTTACCGTGATAAATTACTGTGTTTTCCTTCAAATTGACGGTTGTTTCACCACCCAGCGCTGGCACGAATGATAGAGAAATAATTAAAATAAAAGACCATAAAAGTTTAAACATGTACCTTCCTTGTGGCATTTAACACCTAAATATGGGGCACAAATAGGCAGGCTATAATGGCGAAGCCGCCTGCCTGTTTGTGTCCCAGCCCGCCTGCGGGCGACATTATTTTTTGTTAGGAGACATAGCTTGATACCTCCTTGTTTTTATAGCCGACTTTGGTTGCTACGAACATAACCATAATTGAAATTGAAGCGTCAAAGGCTAAATTAGTAGAAATATAACCACCGCCAGCAAACAACATAAGTACGAAAGTTGATATTAAAAAACTGCAAACATACATCACAAACGCATGCAAATATGGCTTTTTATTTACACCTGTAGCAAACCACCAGAAAACCACAAAGGTTAAAGCGCCACCTACAATATACGACGTAGCCAAGAATGAAAAAGCAGTAGTAGCGATCCCAAAACGACTAAACACTAAAACCAAAATCGCCACACTCAATGCGGGCAAAAGAATTGATAAAGGGATAAACATAAAAATCCTTTTATACTGCAACATTCCCTTGTCTCCTAACAATTTAGTGTAAGGAAAAAATCCTTTATGCAAGGCGGATAATTTCCATGTATCACATTTCTAGTTTTATCACTTTCGCACGGAAATACACTTTCATCAATAACCTACACTTAGTATCTGAAAACACCGTACTTAAGTACGGAATCTTTCCTTTTTATTTTACGGACGAGTCAAAAACCGCAATTCTGTTTTTATTTACAGTAATTAAAATCAAGAAAATGAAATCAATGTTCATGCAAATGGTGATTGAGCATATGCACAACCGTCGCTATGCAAAGCGTTCGATAGAACTCTATAGCAAATGGATCATTAGCTTTATTCGATTTAATAATAATAGGCACCCATCTGAAATGGGAGATAAAGAAGTTGAAGTGTTTCTATCTCACTTAGTTAACGCTAAGAATGTGGCTCAGGCCACTCAGGCTAGCGCGCTAAATGCACTGGCGTTCTTACATCGCGATATATTGGAAAGGCCACTTCTCGATTATCTGTCGATCCTGAAAGCAAAAGAGTGCGACGACATCATATTGATGAATCGAGTATACAAAAAGCAATACGGAACACGGCAAAAACTTGTGACATTAAAAAGAAAGTTACGCCTCATACGCTGCGCCACTCTTTTGCAATGCATTTGCTGCAATCGGGCGCTGATATTAGAACGGTGCAAACACAGTTAGGTCATTCAGACGTAAAGACCACACAAATTTATACTCACGTGCTTCAGCAAGGTGCGCAGGGGGTGATAAGTCTTTTATCTCGTGTTTTGAAGTAATCTGAAAGGTATTAAAACCAACAAAAAAGGGCCCGAAGGCCCTTTTCAAAACTTAGCTTTAAAATCTCTTATTTAAACGCTTATACACGCTCAAATACGGTAGCAATACCTTGGCCTAAACCAATACACATAGTCGCTAAGCCTAGGCTTACGTCTTGTGATTCCATTAGGTTGATAAGCGTACCCGAGATACGCGAACCAGAACAACCTAGTGGGTGACCAAGTGCAATTGCACCACCGTTAAGGTTAATCTTAGTATCTAGGTGGTCCATCCAACCTAGTTGCTTAATGCATGATAGCGCCTGTGCCGCGAACGCTTCGTTAAACTCAGCAAGTTCAATATCGTCCATAGTTAGGCCAGCGCGCTTAAGGGCTTTTTGTGTTGCTGGTACTGGGCCGTAACCCATAATTGCCGCATCACAACCCGCCACAGCCATTGCGCGAATTTTCGCACGAGGCGTTAGGCCAAGCTCTTTCGCACGGTCTGCTGACATAAGTAGCATACCTGATGCACCGTCAGACAGCGCAGAAGATGTACCCGCAGTAACAGTACCGTTTACTGGGTCGAACACTGGGCGAAGTGCCGCCATGCTCTCAGCAGTGCTCTCTGGGCGAACTACTTCATCGTAGTCAATTAGCTTTAATACGCCGTTTGCATCGTGACCTTCAACAGGCACAATCTCGTTAGCCCAGCGGCCTTCAAGGTGTGCTTTGTGCGCTAGCTGGTGCGAACGTGCGCCAAATGCGTCTTGTTGCTCACGAGTAATACCGTTTTGACGGCCAAGTAGCTCGGCTGTCATACCCATCATGCCCGACGCTTTCGCCGTGTACTTAGCAAGACCAGGGTGGAAGTCGATGTTGTAGTTCATCGGTACGTGACCCATGTGCTCAACACCACCAATCATGTAAATGTCACCACGGCCGCTCATGATGCCGCTTGTTGCATCGTGAAGGGCTTGCATTGATGAACCGCATAAGCGGTTTACCGTTACCGCGCCTGTTGTGCGTGGAATTTTTGTGAGTAGTTGCGCGTTACGTGCAACGTTGAAGCCTTGTTCTTTAGTTTGCTGAACACAGCCCCAAATGATGTCTTCAATTTCCGCTGGGTTTACGCCAGGGTTACGCTCTAGTAGCGCGGTCATTAGCGCAGCAGATAAGTCTTCTGCACGCACATTTCTGAAAACACCGTTTTTTGAACGACCCATAGGGGTACGTACGCAATCGATTACGACCACTTCTTTCATTAGTTTTTCCTCCGGGTCTTATGCGAAATAGGATTTACCAGAAGCGGCCATTTCACGAACGCCGTCTGAGATCTGATAAATTGGACCAAGTTCAGCGTACTTGTCTGCCATCGCAACAAAGTTCGCCAAGCCAATGGTTTCAATCCAACGGAAGATACCACCGCGGAATGGAGGGAAACCTAAGCCGTAAAGTAGCGCCATATCTGCTTCAGCTGCGCTATCTACAATGCCTTCTTCTAGGCAGCGAATTGCTTCGTTTGCCATAGGGATCATAAGGCGTGCAATAATGTCGTCAGCTTCAAAGTCTGTCTTCTCAGCTACGTGTGGCGCCATTAGTGCATATGCTTCTTCAGCCGGTGTTTTAGACGGCTTGCCGCGCTTATCAACACCGTAGTTGTAAAAACCTTTACCGTTCTTCTGACCTAAACGCTCTTCTTTGTAGAAAAGAGTTACAGGGTCATTATCTAGGCGAGCCATACGCTCTGGAATACCTGCAGCCATTACATCTGCTGCGTGATCGCCCGTGTCGATACCTACAACGTCCATTAGGTATGCTGGGCCCATTGGCCAGCCGAAGATTTTTTCCATTACCTTATCAACCGCTACAAAGTCAGCGCCGTCGATAAGTAGCTTACTGAAGCCCGCAAAGTATGGGAACAATACGCGGTTTACCAAGAACCCTGGGCAGTCGTTAACCACAATTGGGGTTTTGCCCATTTTAAGGGTAGCGGCTACTACTGCATTGATGGTTTCTTCAGAGGTTTTTTCGCCACGAATAATTTCAACAAGCGGCATGCGGTGCACTGGGTTAAAGAAGTGCATACCACAGAAGCGCTCTGGCTTGTCTAGGCTTTCAGCTAGCTGGTTGATAGAGATAGTAGAGGTGTTTGAACAGATGATAGCGTCGTCAGCTACGTTGTCCTCTACTTCTTTAAGCACAATACCTTTTACTTTCGGGTTTTCTACAACCGCTTCAATAACAAGGTCTGCATCTTTAAGCGTGCTGTACTCAAGGGTAGGCGTGATAGCGTTAAGTGTTTGCGCCATTTTGGCCGCGTCTACTTTACCGCGCTGCATGCCTTTACCAAGGATCTTCGCTGCTTCTGAAAGGCCAAGGTCTAGTGCACCTTGGTTAATGTCTTTCATGATAACTGGCGTGCCTTTCACAGCGCTCTGGTATGCGATACCGCCGCCCATGATGCCTGCGCCTAGCACAGCGTTAAGCTTAGATTGCTTAGTCGCTGCTTTCGCTTGCTTTTTACCTTTGCTTTTAACTAGCTGGTCGGCTAGGAAAATACCAATTTGCGCTTTCGCAGCGTCTGTTTTCGCTAACGCTACAAAGCCTTCATTTTCAAGCTTAAGTGCACCTTCACGGTCTAGGCCCGCTGCTTTTTGAACAGTCTCAACCATTTTGTGCGGTGCTGGGTAGTGTTTGCCAGCTTGCGCAAATACCATAGCTTGAGCAGTACTGAAGCTCATCATGGCTTCGTTTTTGTTTAGCTGTAGTGGGGCTTTCTTAACCGCACGACGCGCTTGCCAGTCAAATTTACCGTCAGCGGCGTCTTTCACCATTGAAAGCGCACCTTCAACAAGTGCTTCTGGTGCAACAACGGCATCAACTGCGCCTTCAGCAAGGGCTTTCGCGCCTTTTCTGTCGCGGCCAGTGGTCATCCACTCAAGGGCGTTGTCTGAACCAATAAGGCGAGGTAGACGAACCGTACCACCAAAACCAGGCATTAGGCCTAGTTTAACTTCTGGCAAACCAATTGAAGCAGTAGTGTCTGCAATACGCATGTCACACGCCAATGCCATCTCACAGCCGCCACCTAGAGCGAAGCCGTTAACTGCAGCGATGGTAGGGAAAGGTAGGTCTTCGAAGCGGTCGAATACTTGTGATGTATTGGCAACCCACTGTAGTACTTCTGCATCGTCCATGGCGAATAGGCCAGTGAACTCGGTGATATCAGCACCCACGATAAATGCAGGTTTTGCACTGCGTACCACTAAGCCTTTAACATCGCCTTTAGCAAGTAGGGCTTGAGTTGCTTCGTCAAGTTCACTCACCGTTTGGCGGTCGAACTTGTTTACTGAACCTTGGGCGTCGAATACCAGCTCAGCAAAGCCGTCTTCTAACAGGCTGACGGAAAGACTTTTGCCTGTGTATATCATTATCATCTCCTTCGGCATTGGCCAGGATGTTAGTGAAGTAATCCAACTAATTTGTAGGGTCGTATGCATTCACTAACGCGTTAGGGTGGCTAGATTCTTTACAAAGCCACACAAAATTTCAACAAAAAATCAAACAAGCGTTTCAATTTGTCTAAGGTAGTGGTCGGATGACTTAAATTCAAGTGTAAATATCGAATTCAAGCTTCATTTCGCCATTGGTGGTTGTATAATGAGCGTTATTGACGCAAAGCGCCAATCCAGCAAAAGAATAATCTACAATCATGTCAACTATGTGTGTAAAGCATAGCTAACGACGGCTGGCACAACATCTTCTTTGGCAAGGAGCCAGGCTGAAATCTTCCCTTCGTTTATCAAACGAACGTAGTGGATCAGTCGCAATGCTGCTTTTTCAGCAACATTTTACAATCAGCTCGATTCGGCAAGTTTGCCAGCGCTCATAAGCGTTCGAGTGTAGAGCAGGGTAGGAGTTCTATTGTGTCTGGTTTTTATTTTAGTTCGTGGTTAGGTCAGCGCTCGCTGACAAAAAACAATAAATTGTTCGCCACCTTTGTGGGGGCATTTGTTTGCTCGCTCTCTTCATTTTTCTCTATCGGCGCATGGGCTACACAGCCTTTAACACTACCCGAAGATATTTTCGAAAAGGATCGCGCTCGTTATCTAGAAGTTGAACAAAAGCTGTTAACGTATTCGAAGCGAAGCGTTCAGCGCCTCGACAACGACATTTATGAACTGGCGCATTATCCACTTTATCCTTATCTGCTTAGACTCAAGCTAGAGCGCACGATGTCAATAAGAACAAAGCGCGAGGTTAAGCAGTTTCTGGAAGATTTCAATGGTCAGCCGGTAAGCTACGGTGTGCGTTATAAATGGCTTAATTACCTTGCTAAGAACGATTATCGCAGCACTTTTTTAGACAATTATCGCCCAGGCATGGGCGCAAGGCTAACCTGTATTGCGCTTAATTTTCGTTTAAAAGAAGGTGAAAGCGAACAAGCTATTTTGTCCGAAGTCGACGCTTTATGGCTTCACGGTCAGTCGCAACCGGATGAATGCGATCCGCTTTTTGCTAAGTGGAAAAAAGCGGGCATGATGACACCCGAAATGGTGATCAAGCGCATAGAGATTGCCGCGAAAGAAGATAACCGAAGCATTATCTCTTATCTTAAGCGCCAACTTCCCGGTGATAAGCAATACCTGGCTGACGCGTGGCTATCGGTAACCCGCGACACCAGCCGAGTAAATAGAACGGCGCTCTTTCCACTAAAAAATGCATCGCATGAAGCTGAGGTAATCGTATGGGCGGTCGAGAAACTTGCTTGGCGAAACCCTGACTTAGCCGGCACGGTATTTAACCGCTACAACGACAAAAACGTGTTCTCGCCAGCGCAGCAGCACGTTATGCGAAGAGCAATAGCGCTTAGCTACACGCTAGACCGCCTTCCTCAAGCGCATCATTGGCTTGAACTTGCTGATGTGCAGGGTGCCAGTGAAGATGTAAAGCTTTGGCATATTTCCCATTTGCTTCGCACGAAAAAGTGGCAGGAAGTGGTTAATGTTATTGATAGCGCTCCTGCCAGTTTGCAGCAAGAAGAAAATTATCGCTATTGGAAAGCCCGTGCTTTAGAAGCGCTTGGTCAAACTATGCAGGCTACGGTGCTTTACAAAGAGCTTTCTCAAGAACGCCATTATTATGGCTTTATGGCAAGTGCGCACATAGGCGAAATTCCGTCGCTTGCACACACGCCAGCACCAAGAGACACGGCGGCTATTGCCAGTGTGGCGAAAACCCCTGCCACCATGCGCTCTGTTGAATTTTTCAGGTTAGACAGAACCACAGAAGCGCGCCGTGAGTGGTTTTATTTACTGTCACATTTACCCGAATCGAAAGTGACCGATGCGGGCATTTTGGCGTATGAGTGGGGCTTGTACGATCAAGCTATTACCAGTTTTGCGCGAAGTGGCTATTGGGATGATGTCGAGCGCCGATTCCCACTGGCCTTTAACGATGTATTCAGCGAAAAGTCGCAGGCATACAGCATTTCAAAGTCGCTGGCTATGGCTATTGCACGCCGCGAAAGTTCGTTTAGAAGCGATGCTATCTCTTCGGTGGGAGCGGCAGGACTCATGCAGCTTATGCCGGGAACAGCGCGTTATGTAGCAAAAGAGAAAGTAAGTCGTAACACACTTTTTCAGGTAGACGATAACGTTGAATACGGCGTGCAGTACCTGCGTTATTTAATGGACAAGTTAAACAATAACCCTGTGCTGGTGTCCGCATCTTATAACGCTGGTTGGCGCAAAGTGTTGGAATGGTTACCTGCTAATGAAGCGCTGCCCGTGGATATTTGGATTGAGAATATTCCCTACAAAGAAACCCGTGCTTACGTGAAGGCGGTGATGGCGTATCAGCATATTTACGACCAGCAGTTAGGTGGAAACGAGAATATCTTCCCTCAACTTACCCGCGATATGATCCCATCGGCAGATGCAGTAAGTACACATCCGGTAACAGGTACACTTCAACTAGCACCGCGATAGCTATCAAAGGTTAGGCGTATACGGGTACGCCTTTCATTACGTTATTATTTTACCAGTATGGGAAACTTAACGTATACAACAGCACAGCGGTCTGAGCCAGTATGCATGTCATGCTGGCCTCGTGATACACTAGTAGCTAACTAACGACTAAAAAGATAAGAGGGGCTATGTCGCAACATAAAGCAACCTACCAACAGCATATCGAAGAGCTTCAAGCTAGAACTCGCGAAGCATTACAGCGAGAAGGGCTAGACGGACTAGTTATTCACTCAGGGCAGGGCAAACGTCTTTTCCTGGACGATAATCACTACCCATTTAAGGTAAACCCGCAGTTCAAAGCATGGGTGCCTGTTATTGATAACCCTAACTGTTGGCTGGTGGTAAACGGTGTAGACAAGCCTACGCTTATTTTCTATCGCCCTGAAGATTTCTGGCACAAAGTGCCACCAGAGCCAAATGACTTTTGGACTGACAGCTTCGACATTAAACTACTTCAACAGGCCGATGCAGTAGAGAAATTTCTGCCTTACGATAAAAGCCGTTTTGCCTATGTAGGCGAATATATTGAAGTGGCAAAAGCGTTGGGTTTTGACAATGTAAATCCAGACCGCGTGTTGCATTATTTGCACTATCAACGTGCTTATAAAACCGACTATGAACTTGACTGCATGCGTGAAGCTAACAAGCTGGCGGTGGCAGGTCATAAGGCCGCTGAGCAAGCCTTCCGTGAAGGCAAAAGCGAGTTTGATATCAATCTTGCTTATGCTGCAGCAAGCCGACAAGGTGACAACGACGTACCATATACCAGTATTGTGGCACTTAACGAGCATGCTTCAATTCTGCATTACATGCAGTGTGATACCGTAGCGCCAAAAGAATCACGTTCTTTTCTGATTGATGCGGGTGCGAATTATCATGGCTATGCGGCAGATATTACACGTACTTACGCTCAAGAAGATGTTCATAATTCAGCGATGTTCCGCGACCTCATTCAAGCGGTAGATAAGGTAACGCTGACCTTAGTCGATTCGTTAAAGCCGGGTGTAGCCTACACAGACATTCACTTGTTAGCCCACGATGGTATTGCGCAAATTCTTCACGATACCGGCATGGTGAACCTAACGCCGCCAGAAATCGTGGAAATGGGTATTACACGCACGTTCTTCCCACATGGCATTGGCCATTTCTTGGGGCTGCAGGTACACGATGTGGGCGGATTGGTTAATGATGACAGAGGCACGCCTAAGCCTGCTCCTGATGATCACCCGTTCTTACGCTGCACGCGTATGGTAGAAGCGCGTCAAGTGTTCACTATTGAGCCGGGCCTGTACTTCATCGATAGTCTACTGCGCGACCTTAAAGCGACGCCTGCGTCTAAGTACATTAACTGGGATACCATTGATGCATACAAACCTTTTGGTGGCATTCGCATTGAAGACAACATTATTGTGCATCGCGATAAGAACGAGAACATGACCCGAGATTTGGACTTAAATTAATCGACTTTTTGTGTATAGCCAACACAACCCATCGTTATAAATGCAAAGAGCAGCCTTAAGCTGCTCTTTTTCGTTACGCGTGTAGAAAAGGATTTATTTGTAAACTAATGGTGCTGTGTGCAGTAATCAATAAATAGACAAGCACAGACAACAGCTAGAAAGGAGTCTTTATGGCACAAGGCGATATAGTAGGTTTATTAATAATGGCAACGGTGGCGGGTCTTGCTATGCCCGCAGGCGCTATTTTAGCGACTTACCAAGGCATTCAGCCTAAGTGGCTAGAAAAAGAATTACGCCATGGTATTTTAGCGTTAGGAGCAGGAGCGCTAATTTCGGCGGTGGGTCTTGTACTTGTACCTGAAGGCATAAAAGACGTATCGGTATTTGCGGCCATAATGTGCTTCGTAGGCGGTGCTTTAGCTTTTATGGCCCTTGATATTTACTTGGCGAAAAAGAAAACCGCAGGCAGCCAGTTAGCCGCCATGCTCAGTGATTTTGTGCCCGAGTCTATCGCACTTGGTACTACGGCAGCGTTAGGCGGAGGTACCATGTTATTAGGCCTACTGATTGCAGTTCAAAACTTACCAGAAGGGTTTAATGCATATAGGGAAATGTTGCCAAAGAACAAGCAGCGCAGCACCAAACTCATTATTATCTTTGTATTAATGGCGCTACTTGGCCCCTTGTTTAGCTTGTTAGGCTTTTATTATCTAGCGCAGTTCCCCGTTGTAATGAGCGGTATAATGCTGTTTGCCGCAGGTGGAATACTTTATTCGGTGTTTCAGGATATTGCACCGCAAATTCGTATGGAAAACCATTGGCTTCCTCCGCTTGGCGGTATTCTTGGTTTTTTAGTGGGGATGATAGGTTTCATGCTCGAAGGCTAGCTTTTTAATAATTAGCTAGTTTTCGTAATTGGTAATTGCCAATAAAAAAGGCGTGTTGCTTACAACACGCCTTTTCATATCACTTATCGACAATTAGTTATCTATTGCTAGTTAGCTCGTACGCTCAATTGAAATATGTGCCAGCGCGATTAACGCCTCTTTATATTCAGAATCTTCAATAGCGTTTAAGCTGTTAATAGCCATGTGTGCTTCTTTTTGTGCACATTCACGTGTGTAGTCCAAAGCGCCGGTTTCTTCCATAATGCCTTGAATCCGCGTCAAGTGTGGTAGGCCATTGCTTTGTTCAATAGCTTCTTGAATAAGCGCTTTGTCGTCGTCATTTTTTGCGTGCCACATAGCGTAAAGTAATGGCAGAGTAGGCTTACCTTCAGCTAAATCGTCGCCCGCATTCTTGCCCATTTCTTCGCTGTCAGCCATGTAGTCAAGTATATCGTCAGCTAGCTGAAAGGCTGTGCCTAGGTGCTTACCGTATTCTTGCATAGCGTGTTCAATGTGCTCATTTTGGTCGGTCAGTACAGCCGCTAACTGCGTAGCAGCTTCAAACAAACGCGCCGTTTTACCGTAAATAACATCAAAGTAACGTGCTTCTGTGGTGCTGGGATCGTTACAGTTCATCAGCTGTAACACTTCACCTTCAGCAATTTGGTTTGTGGCTTCAGACAGTATCTCCATAACACGCATGCGTTTAAGGCTCACCATCATTTGGAAAGAACGGGTGTAAAGAAAGTCACCCACTAATACTGATGCCTGATTGCCAAAAATGGCATTGGCCGTTTCCCGCCCTCTGCGCATGGTCGATTCGTCAACCACATCGTCGTGCAATAGGGTAGCGGTATGAATAAATTCAACAATCGCCGCAAGGGTATGGTGATCGTTGTTGTCTATTCCCATAGCCCGCGCACTTAACACGGTAAGAAGTGGGCGTAATCGCTTGCCGCCACTGTTTACAATGTAAAAACCAAGCTGATTAATTAGGGCAACATCAGAGTCGACTTGTTGTTGAATCAGCTGGTTGACCGCCTGCATATCATCATTAGACAGGGCGCGGATTTGATCTATATCCATAGGCATGGCAATAAATACTTACTCTTACGTCTTGGGCAATTATAGGTGGCGATTGTACCTTAATCATCTGTACTATCCACCAAATTGTCTTAAAAAATGACGGCTTAACGCATTTACGTGTAATTCCTCAGATACGGTTAAACCAGATGTGAAAAAGGTGGGGCTGCATTCTTCATATAAATTCTGTTCCGTGTTTAGCGGTTTGCCGCATGTACGCCCCCTTAATCATGCGATCACATGCAATTATAGGTGCTCTCGATAATTTTTCCTGTTAAGTCACTATTTTTTGACGTTTGTATGAAGAAAACGAAGTGTTTAAGAGCAACTTTTTTTGTGATTTAGGGGAGTAGCATTGCCCCAAGTCACAGATACAAAGTGGCGAAGTAGTAATCGTAAAAACGATCCTATTCGTGGGATCCAACAGCTCGATCGCAGTCTGATCGCAATGCATATTTGAGGACCGTTTGCCGATCTCGCTCACGTGATCTTGCGCTGTTTGGATCGCATTTCTATGTAATTTGACCTATCAATATTTCCATTTTGATTTAATACGACCTAAAAATTTTTACTGTTTTTTCAAAAAAATTTGTGAATTTTTAACGGTTTTTGGGCATTTGAAGCTGCATCAAATACGCAATTGGGGCATAATTCGCCCCATGTTGGAAAAATAATCTATTTTTCTGCGAATCGGGGTTGTGATTTACGGATGTTTCACGTACAATTCGCGCCCTGTTTTTTGAATTGAAGCGTCAGTGGACGCAGAGCGGAGTTAACTATGTACGCGGTTTTCCAAAGTGGCGGTAAACAACACCGTGTGGCCGAAGGCCAAACCGTTCGTCTTGAAAAAATCGAAGTAGCCCCAGGCGAAACGGTTGAATTTGACAAAGTTTTAATGGTAAGCAACGGTGACGACGTAAAAATCGGCACACCAATCGTTGCTGGTGGTAAGGTGACTGCTGAGGTTGTTACACACGGTCGTGGCGATAAAGTAAAAATCGTTAAGTTCCGTCGTCGTAAGCACTCTCGTAAGCAAGCGGGTCACCGTCAGTGGTTCACAGAAGTGAAAATCACTGGTATCAACGCATAATAGGAGCACGAACACATGGCACACAAAAAAGCTGGTGGTAGTACCAAAAACGGTCGTGATTCAGAAAGTAAACGCCTAGGTGTTAAGCGCTTTGGTGGTGAATCTGTTCTTGCTGGTAACATCATTGTTCGTCAACGTGGTACTCGTTTCCACGCTGGTGACAACATGGGTATCGGTAAAGACCACACGTTGTTTGCACTAAAAGACGGTAAAGTTCAGTTCGACGTTAAAGGACCGAAGAACCGTAAATTTGTAAGCATCGTAGCTGAGTAAGCGCGTAAGCTTCTCGCCGAACAGGCTTAGAAAAACCCCGCGCTTGCGGGGTTTTTTGTTTTGTGAAACCTTTCTTCCTTTTTCTGTTCTTAATTAATAGCGATTATATTCTGAAAATGAATTAGCGCTGAGCAAGGTTTTACTTCTCAATTTTTTAGGATGCTGAGTAGACTCAAAAGCGCCGATGCGCAATTTGGTGTAAACTTAGTATTCGCATTAAATAAGTTAATAACCCACGGCATTACAGCCCGGAGTGATAAATGAAATTTGTAGATGAAGCTGAAATTCGCGTTGAAGCCGGTGACGGCGGCAACGGTACAATTGGCTTTAGAAGGGAAAAATACGTACCTAAAGGTGGCCCAGACGGTGGCGACGGTGGTGACGGCGGCAGTGTATTTTTACAGGCCGATGAAAACCTAAATACATTGATCGATTATCGCTTTGAGCGCTTTCACCGTGCTGAGCGTGGCCAAAATGGTCAAGGCGGCAACTGTATCGGTAAGAAAGGTAAAGACCTCACCGTAATGGTGCCTGTGGGCACGCGTGCTACTGATAGCGATACTGGCGAAGTGTTAGGCGACTTAACCCGTCATGGTCAAAAGCTTAAAGTGGCACAAGGTGGTTTTCACGGCTTAGGTAATGCCCGTTTTAAAAGCAGTACAAACCGTGCCCCACGTCAAAAAACCAATGGTACACCAGGTGAAATTCGCAACCTTAAGCTAGAGCTTATGCTTCTAGCCGATGTTGGCTTACTTGGTATGCCTAACGCAGGTAAATCAACCTTTATCCGCTCTGTATCAGCAGCTAAGCCTAAAGTGGCTGATTATCCGTTTACAACCCTTGTGCCTAACTTAGGGGTGGTTCGTCAAGATTCACAGCGAAGCTTCGTTGTTGCGGATATTCCTGGTTTGATAGAAGGTGCTGCCGATGGTGCTGGCCTAGGTATACGCTTCTTAAAACACTTAGAGCGCTGTCGTATCTTGCTTCACGTGGTAGATATTTTCCCTGTTGATGAAACGGATCCTGCCGAGCACGCAAAAGCGATCATTGAAGAGCTTGAAAAATACAGCCCTAAATTGGCAGAAAAGCCCCGTTGGTTAGTATTTAATAAAGTTGATTTACTACTTGAAGAAGAAGCTGAAGAACGCTGTCAGCACGTGATCGATGCGTTGGGTTGGGAAGGCCCAGTTTATCAAATCTCTGCGTTCCAAAAGATGAACCTAGATCCTTTGTGTAACGACATTATGGACTTCATTGAAACTCTTCCAGCTGAACTGGAAGAGGAAGAAGAGAAGAAAGAAGTAGAATTCAAGTGGGACACTTACCACAAGAATACACTTGAAGCTCATGATGAGTTTGAAGATGACCTAGATGACGACGACTGGGACGAAGACGATTACGACGTGGAAGTTGAGTATCGTCGCTGAGAAACAGTCGTTGAGAAACAGTCGTTGAGAAACAGTCGCTGAGTGACAGTCAATTTCGAAAAAATTACTGATAACCAGTGCTATAAAGCAAATTAGAACACCAAAAAGCTCGCATCGTTGCAAAGACAACGTGCGAGCTTTTTTGTAAGTAACGCGGTTAGGCTAATGCACCCTCATGGTGCTGGCTTACTCACTGGTATGATAGATAACCTTTCCCAGCAATTGAGCGCGAGTAAACTTACCCATGGCCTCTTGGCTTACAGAGTGGGCCTTGTTATCGCCCATTAAGGTAAACGTTCCGTCGGTGTTAACTTGGTCTACCCTTTTGATAATTACGCCGTAAGTGCTGCTTTTTACAACCACGATTTGCCCACTACGCAGCCACCTAAAAGGCCATCTCATTGCACAGACAAAATCACCGTCGTTTAGGGAAGGCAACATGCTGCTCCCCGTAACCCGCAGAATTTTGAACATTTAGAGGTCGGGATAAACCACTTCTTCAGAAGGTGGATAGGGGCACGTCGCTTTTTTGGTTGCGACATCCTTGGTTGCCCAGAAACGCTCGGCAAATTCATTCACTAACGAAAGCAGCTCTTCAGCTTTTTCTCTGCTGACGTGTTGCTTACACCCGGAACCGGCCAGCATGATTTTATGTACAAGCTCGTTAGTGTCTGGAAACTTCTCAAACTGAGGGGCTTTAAAGTAATCGCCCCATATTACCCTGACTTCTTGCTTTGCTTTCTCTGCATGGGTTTCCTTTTCTGCTACTAAGCGGCTCATTTGCGCTTGATCTGCAAACGTAAGTGTCTCTTTTTCGGCCAGTTCGTTAAGTAGGTCTACGAAGCGAATAACACTCAACGCAGCCAACTGCGCCGAAAACGGATCGTAAATTTTGCAAGGAATGTCGCAATGTGCGCTAGCCGCAGAGAAGGGGCTAACGGCATGGATTTTTGAGAGTAATTGATGAATCATAATTCGTACCCCCTTACTTTGCTGAGCGCTTTTTAGCGTTGAAGTATTTGTAAGCCGCAAAGCCACACGCAGCTGCACAGCCTACAAGCGACGCGTAAAACAGAGCATGCATAACACCGCTAGTCCAGTGTTCATGATCGTGTCCTGCATGAGCGAATGCGCCTGAACTAAATACAGCTGTACAAATGGTAAAAGCCGAGCGTTTAAGATTAACTTTCATATATTCTCCTAAAGCGTTAGTAAAAGTAAGGTGAAGTAGTTAGGCGCATAAGTATCGGTGCAACTACACGGCGAAGCGCAGTGGTACATTGCTGTTCACGATGTTGTTCGAGGCGCTGATGACAGTATGAGCTCTGTCGACAATGGCGTTTCGGTGGTGAGGCAGTTTCAGATGAAAGTATGTCTCTTCAAGCAAGCTTGTTAAGCCCATAATCTTAGCTGTCATTGCGCTGTTTTCCCCACCGTCTACCTCAAGCAGAATAACGGCGATATCAAACGCACAGCCAAGGTATGGAATTGCTTCACTGAACTGACCGCTTTGCATAAGCATTGTGCCTTGCATTTCATCGCGCGCCATTACGTGTAGGGCCTGTTCTGGGTTGTTGTAAACCCAATCTGCGTGTTTAGGGCATAGATAGTTTATTTGCATTGTCGCGACCTCCTGTATACACACTAGAACAGTTAAAATAATAATGCAAATGATAACTGTTTCTATTTGTTGGGTGTTAAAGCTATACCCTTTGAGCCAATACACATTTGGTCGCTGATATTGATATACTGCCGCGGTTCAACAACAAAAACGGCTTTATAGGTAATGAAATGAAGATAGCGATGATTGCTGCTATGGCGAAAAACAGAATTATAGGCGCAGATAATGATATGCCGTGGCACTTACCGGCTGATTTAAAACACTTTAAAGCGATCACCTTAGGCAAAGCCGTCATAATGGGCCGCAAAACCTATGAGTCAATCGGAAGGGCATTACCTGGCAGGCCAAACATTGTTATAACGAGTAATGCTGACTACAGCTTATCTGACGCGACGGTAGTAGATTCGCCAGAGTCAGCGATTGAGGTAGCCAAAGCGCTAAGCGCAGAGAACAGCGACAATGATGAAATAATGATTATCGGTGGCGGTACTATTTACCAAACGTTCTTAGATAGCGCTGACACTTTGTATCTCACACATATTGATTTGACTGTTGACGGAGATACACAGTTCCCAGACTATGAGGCGGCAGCAAGTTGGACGGAAGTATCACGTGATGAACATGACGCCGATGAGAAAAATCCTCACCCTTACACATTCGTTACTCTCGTTCGAAACTAACGGAGAGATTGGAACTAGGTCCAATTTAAAATAAAAAAATGCCAGTGTTGTGAAACTCAAAAATTGAGAGCTTCACAACACTGGCATTTTTATTTTTGCGTTGCGCGCAGATGCTACTTCATTTGGTCGAACAGGTTCTCTAATGAAAGACCCTGATGACCCAACATATCGCGAAGACGGCGAAGTGCTTCTACTTGAATTTGACGAACACGTTCACGTGTTAAGCCAATTTCAGCACCCACATCCTCAAGTGTTGAAGGTTCATGTCCCATAAGACCGAAACGACGAGCGAGTACTTCGCGTTGCTTAGGGTTTAGTTCTTCAAGCCAGGTTACAATATTACTTTTGATATCTGAGTCTTGTAAGCTCTCTTCAGGGCTAAACTCTTTCTCGTCAGCAATAATGTCGAGGAGTGCTTTATCATTTTCTCCACCAATAGGTGTATCGACAGAGGTAATGCGTTCGTTTAAACGCAACATCTTAGTGACATCTTCCACAGGCTTATCAAGCGCTAGTGCAATTTCTTCTGCAGTCGGCTCATGATCAAGCTTTTGTGAAAGTTCACGAGAAGCACGTAAATAAACGTTTAATTCTTTCACCACATGAATAGGCAAACGAATGGTGCGCGTTTGGTTCATGATAGCGCGTTCGATGGTTTGGCGAATCCACCATGTGGCGTATGTTGAAAAGCGGAATCCACGTTCAGGATCAAACTTCTCTACGGCACGAATTAGTCCTAAATTGCCTTCTTCGATTAAATCTAGAAGTGCCAACCCACGGTTGTTATAACGGCGAGCAATCTTAACAACAAGGCGAAGGTTGCTTACAATCATACGTTTACGAGAGGCTTCGCAGCCTTTCAGTGAGCGGCGCGCAAAATAAACTTCTTCTTCTGCGGTTAGCAGTGGTGAAAAACCAATCTCTCCTAGATAAAGCTGTGTGGCATCCAAGGTTTTAGGTTGGTCATCCTGACTGAAAATGGTGTCGCCATTTTCTAGTTCAGCGTCGTTAACTAAGGTTTCGTCAGCTTTCATATCAGCTGGCATATCGATGACTTCTAAGTCATCTTGCGGTTTTGATTCTAAGGCTTTATTTGACTTACCCATCATGAATCTCCTGCTACAAGGTTTACCTTATGACGTTTCTCCTTTGTCTTTTTTTATTGTTATTTATTTTTATTATTTTAATGCTGGCAGGTATTTCATAGGGTCTAATGATTTCCCTCTATACCTAACTTCAAAGTGAAGTTTTACCGAATTTGTTCCGCTGTCACCCATGGTTGCAATTTGCTGCCCTGCCGACACCCATTCTCGTTCTTTGACTAAAATGGCATCGTTGTAGGCATAGGCACTAAGAAAGGTATCTGTATGCTTAATGATAACCAGATTACCGTAACCTCTTAGTGCGCTACCTGAGTAAACAACTTTTCCATCTGCTGCCGCTACGACTTTACTGCCTTTAGCACCAGCGATATCAATACCTTTGTTGCCTGACTCTGACTTACTGAAGGTTCCAACTATTTTACCTTCTGCAGGCCACACCCACTCTTGTACTTTGTCTGGGAAACTCGTCGGTGTTTGTTTTTTGACGCTTCGTGACGGCTTCTTGACAGTTGTAACATTTTGTGGCTTAACAACTTTTTCACTTTTACGATACGCCTGTGGTTTTGGCCGGTCAACCAAACTTTTGTCTACATTTGATGTGGTCGGAGCTGTTGACTGATTGGTCTTGGACTTAGGTATAACGGGGGCTGTTGCCACATTCGAAGGTGGTGTGACCTTTAAAACTTGACCAGGGAAAATGGTGTAAGGGGCTGATAATTGGTTGTATTTTGCTAAGTCGCGATAGTCATTTCCCGTGTACCATGCCACCGCATAGAGGGTGTCTCCACGTTGAACTTTATAGGTTTTTTTTGTGTATTCTTCTCTTCCATCTGAAACTTGGCTATTTAATAAAACGACGGGAGCGGGTGCACTTCTTCCTGCACAGCCCCCGATGAGTACACAAATATATAACAAAATTCCTATGTGAAGGTGGGGCCTACGCATGTCATCGCAATAGTAAATAAGCGAATATTGCGAGGATGACTACTCCCCATCCAAGCACTTCTACATACTGCCTTAGCTTTTGCTCCATGGCTGCGCCCCCCCAGCGCATAAGTGCTGCGACCAAAAAGAAGCGTGCGCCTCGACCAACAGCTGATGCCAGTACAAATGGCAAGAAGGCCATTTGTAAGAAGCCAGCACTCACAGTGAAAATTTTATAAGGGATAGGTGAGAAACCAGCAAGAAAAACTACCCATACGCCGTAGTCTTTAAACCACTGCATTGCCGTGTCTATTTTGTGGGTATACCCCCAGCTCTCGATAAGCGGAGCCAGCCAAGCATCGAAAGCAAAGTAACCAAGCCAATAGCCAGCAATACCGCCCAAAATCGACGCGATGGTCGTAATAAAAGCGAACTGCCATGCTCTAGCAGGCTGGGACAGTGCCATTGGCGCAAGCATAACATCAGGTGGAATAGGGAAGAAAACCGACTCTGAGAAGCTTAACCCGCCCAAATATTTGGTAGCGTGACGATGTCTCGCCCAGCGTAACGCCATGTCATAACATGGCTCAAAAAGCTTCACATTAGCTCTCCTGCTACAAGGGGAACAAATCGGACCGATTCAATGGTCGATGTTTTTAGTTCACCTTCAATCCTATCAATACACAGTAACGATTGTTGCTCGTTACCTACGGGAATAATCAACCGCCCGCCTTCTTTAAGCTGATCGCACAAATCCTGTGGAAGACTTGCAGCGGCGGCGGTGACAATAATGGCATCGTAAGGGCCCTTGGACGCCCAACCTTTCCAACCATCGCCGTGTTTCATTGCAATATTGTGAAGGTCGAGCTGATTCATTCGACGTTTCGCTTGGAACTGCAATGATTTAATACGTTCAACACTGAATACTTTGGCAAAAAGCTGCGCAAGAATAGCGGTCTGATAACCTGAACCCGTGCCTATTTCTAACACTTTCTCGGGTTTATTAGGGCTATCTAGCAGCAACTCTGTCATTTTCGCAACAATATAAGGCTGCGAAATGGTTTGGCCTTGACCTATTGGCAATGCCGTATTTTGATAGGCCTTATGTTTCAGCGCGTCGGGTAAAAAGCTTTCCCGCGGCGTACCAGCAATGGCGTTCAATACTGCTTGCGAACGTATTCCCTCGTTATAAAGCAGTTGTGCTAACGCGTCTCCTTTTCTAGAAGCTCTCATGATGTTGCGTACTTTCCTTTATTCTTATCCACAGCCACGCGAGGTTTAGTCTGTTGCGCGCCACGCTTTCTCAATACTCTTTACACCCTGTTAATTGGGGACAAGGTTTCCACGCACTCTCTAAGGACTGAGGTTGCAAAGCAGCCACTTGGAAGCGCAAACGAGATAGTAAATGTATCACCCTTACTCTGCCATTCAAGCTGTGAAGGCCAAATTTTTATCGCACGACGCTCTTGTTCGAACCCGCACTGGCTTAAAAAGTCGATAACTTCACTATTTTGCTCTGCAACAGATTGCTCAAGTGCTAGTGTGTCAGCTTGCGTAACAAGTTCACCTTTACCCCACAGCGGTGCTGAAGGGCATACGTCTTTGGCATTAAAACGACGTTGTGCGTCTTGCTGCTGCTCAGAGCCGTCGGAACCTTCGTTGATGAAAAAGCTGTTAGAACCTGAAAGCACCAGCGCATCGCCGTGAGTGACCTTGTCGAACATGTCTTTTTCTAAGCGTGCAGAAAGCATTTCATTAAATAGCCAGCTGCGCAGTGCAGAAAGCGCCATGGAACGTTTGTTGCGGTGTCTGATGGTTTCACCGTTTACCATTCGCTCGGCCATTACCAGGTTTCCACCGCGTTGCACTTCACCCATGTCATTTAAGCGCATTACGCCAAAGCGTTGTTCGCCGTAATAGTTCGGCACACCGTGCTTTTCAATTTCTTGAAGACGCTCTTCAATGGCCTCAGGATGCAGTACCTGGCGCAAGGTAATCGTAAAGTGATTGCCTTTAAGCTGACCCGTTCGCAACTTTTTATTGTGACGCATTTGCTTAAGCACTTTAACGCCTTCCAGTTCAAAGTTGCTGAAGTCGAAGTCAGGCTTACCCGGCGCGTGAATACCAAACCACTGTTGCGTTACCGCGTATTTGTCTTTGCGACCAGCATAGGTAATTTGGCGTAATGGAAGGTTAACGAAACGGGCTAGCTGCTCAGCGACAAACGCGGTATTGGTGTTGGTTTTTTCAATAAATACAAACTGGTGCTCGCCTTCACCACAAGGGGTATAACCCAAATCCTCGACAACTTGAAAATCGTCGGCTTGGAATTTAAAAATACCGGTGGATACAGGTTTTGCGAAATAGTACTGCCAGTGGTCAGTGTGTAAAGGCTTCATAATTTTTCCAGTAGAACAACGGCGTGAGAGGCAATACCTTCTTTACGGCCTGTATAGCCTAGCTTTTCAGTGGTCGTTGCTTTTACGTTGATGTCGTCAAGCGATACGTTGCAGTCTTGGGCAATAATCTCACGCATAGCAGTAATGTGCGGCGCCATTTTAGGTGCTTGCGCCACAATGGTCATATCTGCATTACTTAAGCGGTAACCTTTCTCCCTTACTACATTGACAACGTGACGCAGTAGCACGCGGCTGTCTGCACCCGCGTATGCGTCGTCTGTGTCAGGGAAGTGCTTGCCAATATCACCGAGTGCTGCTGCACCTAGCATTGCATCACACAGTGCGTGTAGTAATACATCGCCATCTGAGTGAGCTAACAGTCCTTGCTCATAGTCGATACTGACGCCACCTATTGTGATGGGGCCTTCACCGCCAAACTTGTGTACATCAAATCCGTGTCCAATTCGCATTATGATTGTGCCTTTTGATTTTTTGCGCTGTGGCTTTGAACTCTGTAGTTTTTAGCGTTCTGGCCTTGCGCGCTTAATTTTTGCTTAAGATAAAATTCTGCCAAAGGAAGATCGGCCGGATGCGTTATTTTTATATTTGCCGGACTTCCGCTTACCATGGCAACTTTGTAGCCTTCAAGCTCCATGGCAGAGGCTTCGTCTGTGATATTCGCGTCTTGTGATAAACCATTTTGAAGCGCGCGTCTTAGCAATGTTGCTGGAAAAAGTTGAGGTGTTAAAGCGTGCCAAAGACCGTCTCGGTCTTCAGTGTGAGAAATAACATTTGTCGAAGGTCTGACCCGCTTCATGGTGTCACGAACAGGGGTAGCTAGAATACCGCCAGAAACGTCATCACTGCTCATTAATTCGAGCAGCGCGGAAATATCGCTCTCTTCTATACAAGGCCTCGCGGCATCGTGAACCAGTGCCCAATCGTTCTCGCCAAGTGACATAAGCCCGTTCAATACACTATCAGCGCGTTCCTTTCCGCCATCTACAACGCGAATGGGTTTTTCACGTAACCGATATTGATCAAAATACGCGTCACCTGGGCTTATCGCTACGATCACGTCGTCGATTAACGGGTGCTGTAGCAGCGCGTCAATCGTGTGTTCAAGAATGGTTTTACCATTTAAGGTGAGGTATTGCTTTGGGCGGTCAGCCTGCATTCGGCTGCCAACTCCGGCTGCGGGGATAACCGCAACAACGCGGGGCGATGTCATTTTCTTCACTTAGAATCTGCGGGCAAAATACGGTAGAAGGTTTCTCCCTTTTTAATCAGACCGAGTTCATTTCGGGCTCTTTCTTCAATGGCTTCTAGACCAATTTTTAAATCGCTAATATCAGCTTTAAGTAGGGCATTGCGCTGAGCGAGGTTGGCATTTTGAAGGGCTTGAGAGTGAACTTCTTGTTTTCGGTTGAAGTAATCGGGAATACTATTTTTTCCAAACCATAGCCTGTATTGCAATAGACCAAGCAGTACTATCAATACAATGGGAAGCCATTTACCTTGCAACACAGATTCACCTGACAATGTGGTTAAGCGGAAAAAAAGCAGAGGCTCTTCGCCTCTGCTGTGTCTTATTATGCCGCGAAGCAGCGTCGAGTCAAAGGCGCATTATTCACCTTGGCCCAATTTTCCTTTCAATTTATCAAACAGCTTACTTTTTTGCTGCTCAACAACGTTGTTAAGTTGAGCTTGAAGCAGCTCCTGAAGGGCGGCACTGTCGCCTTGGGCTGCACTAAGCATACTGTTTACGTCAACAAGCTCGCCTGATAGCAATGATTGTTCGTTACTTATCATGCTGTTGAGTTTGTTGTTTAATTCATCCAGCTTGTCTTTTTGGCTGGCAGTAAGCTGTGAAAGCGCCGCTTTAGCCAGCTTATTATCCAGATCAGACTTAATGTTAAAGCCAGGGTCTGAAAGCGTGCCGTCTAGCAGCATCGTCATGTTTAGGCTGGTTAACGTTTGCAGTGCCTGCGCAATAGCACTGGTGATATCACTGGTGCCAGTTGCTTCCATAACGAGCTGCTGAAGGTCAACTTCGCCCGTACCGGTAAGCATGTTATCAGTGACTTTCATCGATCCATTGGTTTTCATCAGCGCTGATTTAAGCACCGCATTTAGTGTTTCATTACCGCTAAATGAAATGTTAGACATATTTACGCCGGCTAGCTGCCAGACTTGGCTGGCATCAACACCGTCGCCGTCAATCCAGAATTCACCGCTGGAAGTAAACGACTTTAGTAACTCGCCCGCTGCTTCAATAGTAAAGGTGGTGGGGTTACCGAATACTTCGTGAACATTTGTAATGTTGTTCCATTTGCTGGTGATAGATTCATTTTGCCAAAGCACTGATACATTGGCTTCTTTCACCAAAATCGACGGCACTTCAGTCGGTGCTTCACTTTTTTCTTCACCTTGAATGAGCGGCATAACAATTTGCATTGCTGACATAAGGTACTCAGTGTATTCCGCCGCTTTGTCGCCAAACACAAAGTAAGTGACTTGAGAAAGTGCCGCTTGGTCACCTGCAATTACCCCTTTCAGCAACGCGTAATCTTCTTGTGGCGCTTTCTTAAGTGCTTCAACACTTTCACTAAGGGCTTGTTTGGCATCGCTCGCTTTTTCCGTGAAATTGCTAATAAGCGCGCGGTCTGCCTGCATTTCTTCTTTCAACTTATCAAAAGAAGACTTTGCCTGTACCAAGGCTTGAGGGTCTTTGTAGTTCGTTTCTTTAAGCTGGGCTACCTGCGTTTTGTAGTACTCAATGCGCGACTTATCAGGTAAAGATTCATAGTCGTCTTTCAAACCTTTTCCATAGGTTTCGTAGGCAGACTTTGCATTTTCAATGGCAGCAGTGGTTTTTAGTGGATTGCGGGCGAGAAGTTCGTCAACCGTAGGCACGGCTTCTTTGGCTTTTGCTTTAATTTCGTCAAATGACAGTGAACGTTCTGGAACGCGATACACTTCACCTTCAGACTCGCGCTGTGTATCGAACTGCACTTTCAGTAAATCAAGGTTGTTTACGATAACTTGATC
Organism: Alteromonas sp. MmMcT2-2; assembly: GCF_022348305.1. NCBI lineage: Bacteria > Pseudomonadati > Pseudomonadota > Gammaproteobacteria > Alteromonadales > Alteromonadaceae > Alteromonas > Alteromonas sp. MmMcT2-2. The sequence continues at coordinate 76,550 of NZ_JAKRFA010000002.1, read as the reverse complement.
ATCTAACAGTGGCTTTAGCTCAACGTCTGCGTGAGCTTCGCCTACAAAAACTTGGTTGTGAGTAGGTTTTGTGGGGTTGGTGAGTGCAATACCTTTCAGCGTGACGGTTGTTGGAAAAAGAGAGTGGTCGAACTCGTCGATATTCACTTCTGCTCCATAGGATTCGCCCAGCTTCGACTCAAGAATAGATTTAATGATGGTATTGGCGAACAGGAAATACACCAAAAATAGCAACACGAAAAAACCGACAACCCATAATAAAATAGGCTTACCCTTTGAACCACTGCTCATATTCAACTCCTTGATTTTTTGCGCGTCTGGCTTTTATTGCGCATAAGTCACTACTTCGGTGGCTAGTATATCGCTCAATAAAAAGTAATCGACCAACCGCCACTTATGGTGTCTCTGAGTGTAATGCACTCAGGTCTTTTCTTCCATACGCAGAAGGTAGGTGTATTGATTAAACTATGTGAGCTTTTAAACAACTTGACGTAAGAGAAGCAAAATGTGGCAAAGTTTACTTTTTTAAAAGAAAATTATCGGGAGCTTTGGAGTAGTAGTAAAGGGAGCCTGCTTCTCAATGCTTTGCAGCAAAGCGCAGCAGGCTCGTTGAAATGTAAAATGCTTTAAAGCTTAAAGCGGTTCGCAATGTCCATTATTGCTAAACAGCTTGCGCGTAACGCTTGGCTCGCAGCTGCTAATTCATCTGCCGTTCTCAAGCTACTATCAGCAGCACCTGACAGTGCATTGATGCGCATATTCGCTTCGGTAGCGGCTTCCGCTTGCTGCTCGGTAGCCCGCGCTATTTCACTACTCATATCTGCAATTTCAGTCATTAAGCGATCAGCTTCTTGCAGATTTTGATTCGCCTGTATAGCGTTGTCTACCGTTTTGGTTGACGCTGACTGGCTTACTTTTACTGCATCTACTGCGCTTTTGGCATTACTTTGCAGCTCTTCTATCATCGCTTGGATTTCATCGGTACTTTGTCCGGTTCGACTTGCCAGTGTACGCACTTCATCAGCTACGACGGCGAAACCTCGTCCTTGCTCGCCAGCTCGCGCTGCTTCTATAGCAGCGTTAAGCGCCAGTAAGTTAGTTTGTTCGGCAATGCCGCGAATCACATCAAGTACAGCACCAATGCTTTCAGTCTGCGCAGCAAGTTCGGTAACAGCGCTACTTACGCTTTCAATATCAGAGGTAAGAGAGCGTATATCGTTTACGGTACTATCCACAACCGAGGCGCCGTTTTGCACGTTACCCCGCGCGCTGCTGGTACTTTTTTCTGCAGAATCTGCGTTATTGCTAACCTCATTTATCTGCGTTGTCATCTCTTCCATGGCAGCGGCAACTTGAAGCATATTTTCATTTTGCGTCTGTGCCTGAGCGTTACTATTTTTACTTGATGTTTCTACAAGTTCTGCTTGCTGGGTCAGTGAATTAATATTCTCACGGATCCCCAACAGCGAATGGCGCATTTTTTTGGTATATTCATTAAAGTAGCGTGCTAAACGCGTTACTTCATCTTGGCCAGTTTCAGGCAACGAGCGGGTGAGATCACCTTCTCCTTGTGAGATATCCTTCATTCGCTCACTTACTTCTTGAACCGGTTTCACTATGCTGCCGCCAATAACATAAACAAGCACCACAACTAGCACTATGCTAACCAGACAAAACACCGTAATCACATTGCGAAGATGAGCAAATTCTTTTTCAAGATTGGTAAGGTAGATACCAGAGCCCACTGTCCACCCCCACGGCTTGAACTCTTTAACGTAGGAAATTTTGTCAGTAGGTGACTCTTCACCGGGAAGCGGCCAGACATAATCGACAAACCCTTCACCTTTCGATTTCACTTTTTGCGCCAACTCTATAAAGAAGGCTTTGCCGTTCCCGTCTTTAAAGGTTCGTAAATCTTGACCGTCAAGGGCGGGCTTGATGGGGTGCATAACCATAGATGGCGTTTGGTCTTGGATCCAAAAGTAGTTGCTGCCGTCGTATCGTAGCGCTTTGACGGCCTCTAACGCCTGTTGCTTAGCGGTTGCCTCGTCTACGTCGGTACGCGCCGCGAAGCTACTGAGCATGGTATGAACCACCTCGACCAGGTGCTGATTTTCATCATAAGACTTTTGCTTTAATGCTTCGTAGTGCCTGTTTAAAACAACGGCAGTAAGAAGTACAAATAACAGCGTAATTAGGGCAACGATAATGCCCAAACGTTGAATTAAACTGAATTTTCTTAACCACATCGGCAAATACCTATCTATTTGTATTTTTGTTTTTTTAAAGTGTAGACGGTTTTTTATTAACCGCTTTTTATTACGATTAAAAATACACCATATATAGACGAGCTTTACTACGACTTTAGAAGCAAATCGCTCACCGCTTTTGTACTAAAAAATAATGCGGTATCAACAGGCTAAAAAATGTCATCTAACGCACTGAATACGTAGCTTGACAGAGAATCAAAAAAACTTTGCTGGTAGGGGCTTGGCAGGGCGATTTTGTGTGCTACCATCCGCGCAAATTTGGCACTGTCGTGATCTTCATCCAAAAGTATAAAGTTAAAAGAAGAACGACAGGTCAACGCAGGGTTTCGACTTTGCTTGTTTTTTAGCCGCTTCCATGTAACCGTGAGCAGTCTTACACGGCGGGAACGCTTTTTGTTACAGCTATTTCTATGAAAGGGTTGCAATGCTCATTAACGACACACTTCATACAACTTCACCCCTACGCCAGCGTATAAGAGACTACTATCGCATTAGTGAGTCGGTGGCTGTGGATCAAATCCTTCCCATTGCCGAGGTAAACCCACGTGCACGAAGCCGTGCATGGGAACGCGCACGAAAGATGGTGCTTCAAATTCGCCGAGAGCAAGAAGGGCACGGTGGTGTTGACGCATTATTAAATGAATACTCGCTATCTACAGCAGAAGGTGTGGTATTGATGTGCTTGGCTGAAGCCTTGCTGCGTGTTCCAGACAAAGCCACTCAAGATGAGCTTATTCGTGACAAACTGTCTCAGGGACAGTGGACACCTCACTTGGGGAATTCAGAGTCGTTATTTGTTAACGCATCGGCGTGGGGCTTGTTATTTACGGGCAACATGGTGAACTATGCCGACAAGCGCAAGAAAGAACAGTTCGGCTTGTTAAAACAAACCCTTGGCCGCTTAGGTGAACCTGTTATTCGCCGCGCTATGAACATTGCGATGCGCGTTATGGGTCGTCAGTTCGTTATGGGCGAAACCATTGAAGATGCGGTAGATCGCGCCAAAGAGAAAGAAACCAAAGGGTACGTATATTCTTACGACATGCTAGGCGAAGGCGCACGTACTATGCGCGACGCTGAGCGTTACTACGATGCATACGTAAAAGCAATAAAAGTAATCGGTAAAGCGGCTAACGGACGCGGTCCTAAGCGTTCACCGGGGATCTCGGTAAAGCTTTCTGCTATTCACCCACGCTTTGAATTTTCTCACCGCGAACGCGCCATGGCAGACATTCCGCCGCGCTTGAAAGCGCTGTGTATGATGGCGAAAGAATACGATATCGGTTTAACCGTAGATGCGGAAGAAGCTGACCGTCTAGAGCTTTCTCTAGATATTATTGAAGCTGTATTTCGCGATGAAGACCTGAACGGTTGGACAGGCTTTGGCTTGGCCGTACAGGCCTACCAAAAACGCGCAATCCACGTTATAGAGCACTTACGTGAACTTACCCTAGAGGTAGGTCGTCCGCTAATGGTGCGTTTGGTTAAAGGCGCTTATTGGGATACTGAGATTAAGCTTACTCAACAAGCGGGCCTTGAAGAGTTTCCTGTATTTACCCGTAAGTCGTCAACAGATGTGTCATACCATGCATGTGCGAACCGTCTACTTGAGTATCGCGACACCATTTACCCGCAGTTTGCGACTCACAATGCCTACACAGCGTCTGTTATTGTTGAGCTTGCTGGTGACGACAAAGAAGGTTTTGAGTTCCAGTGTCTGCACGGTATGGGCGATACCCTTTACGATCAGGTGGTAACACAGGATAAAATTCAGTGCCGTGTTTATGCACCTGTAGGTGAACACGAAGACTTATTGGCCTACCTTGTACGTCGTCTTCTTGAAAACGGCGCGAACTCGTCGTTTGTAAACGCCATCGTTGACGATGAAAAACCGGTTGAGTCTTTGCTTGAAGATCCGGTAGAGAAAACACAACGCTTGAAAGTACGCTATAACAAGTTAATCAAAACCCCACGTGGGCTGTATGCGCCAGAGCGCGATAACTCGCGTGGTCTAGACCTTACCGACACCAATGCGGTAACGGCGCTTAAACACGAACTTGAACGCTGGCAGGATTACTACAAAGTGACCGGTGAAGTGCCAGAAGGTGCGACAGCGGTACTTAGCCCAACTAACCACAACGACGTGGTAGGTTATCACCATTACGCTACGCCTGATGATATGCGCAAAGCATTAGATGAAGCCGAAGCTGGGTTTGAAGCATGGTCTAAACGCGATGTAAGCGAGCGCGCTGAGATACTTAATCGAACAGCAGATGCGCTTGAGCGCCACATGGCTGAGCTTATCGCTATCTGTATGCGTGAAGCCGGTAAAGTGGCGCAAGACAGTATTGATGAAGTGCGTGAAGCCGTTGATTTCTGTCGCTACTACGCGGCGCGTGCAGAAGAGCTTGCTGAAGATCAACGCTTACTTCCTCGTGGTGTTGTGCTTTGTATTAGCCCGTGGAACTTCCCACTAGCCATCTTCTTAGGCCAAGTGGCAGCGGCACTTGTAACAGGTAACACGGTTATTGCTAAGCCTGCTGAACAAACCAGCATTATTGCGCAGCGTGCGGTAGATATTATGCACTCGGTAGGCCTGCCAGAAGACGCACTGAAACTTATTGTATCGCCAGGTAAAGAAGTGGGCGAAACCCTTCTGCCAGACGAGCGCATTAAAGCGGTAATGTTCACAGGTTCAACGCAAACCGGTACGTTAATTTCTCAAGTACTTGCAGAACGTGGTGGCGAACAGGTGCCATTGATTGCAGAGACCGGCGGTCAAAACTGTATGATTGTTGATTCAACTGCACTGCCAGAGCAGGTAGTTGATGACGTGATCCACTCTGGTTTCCAAAGTGCCGGTCAGCGCTGTTCAGCGCTTCGCGTATTGTTCGTACAAGATGAAATTGCTGATGACCTTATCGAAATGCTAACCGGCGCCATGAAAGAGCTTACCGTTGGTGATCCAACGCAGCTTGCTACCGATGTTGGCCCTGTGATTGACGAGAAGGCGCTTAAGAGCCTGACCGATCACCAAGAGTACATGGAAGATAAAGCTAAGCTGCTTTATCGCAATGAAATGCCAGCAGGCTTCGAAAACGGTACTTTCTTTGCGCCGACCTTGTATGAAATCAAAAACATCGATGTGCTTGAAAAAGAAGTGTTTGGCCCTGTGGTGCATATTGTTCGCTTTAAGTCGAAAGACCTTGATAGTGTGCTAGAGCAAATCAATGGCACAGGTTACGGCCTGACTATGGGCATTCACTCGCGTATTGAAGAGCGTGCTAACGAGCTGGCAGCGAAGAGCCGCGCGGGTAACGTGTACATTAACCGCAACATGATTGGCGCTATTGTTGGCGTTCAGCCGTTCGGTGGACGTGGATTGTCTGGTACAGGTCCAAAAGCGGGTGGCCCCAACTATCTGCCTCGCTTAATGATGGAGCGTGCTACACCTAAGCCATCGCGCATTGATGATGTAGACGGTACCGATGCAGCGCTTGTCGGTGATGAAAAGATTGCCGAGCGTGCGCACGTAATGATGGATAAAGCGAAAGCGGTGGAAGTGCAGTGGCGTCATACGCCGTTGAATGACCGTATTTCTATGGTTCGTCAGCTTCTGGCAAAAATTGCGAAAGTAGACATTGTTGACGAGCTTGCTGATGACTTGAACCGTACGCTTGCGACGGCGCGTCAACAGTTAACCAGTGTTGAACGCAAGCTTGCCAAGCCACAAACCCTGCCGGGCCCAACAGGTGAATCGAACAAGCTTTACCTAGAGCCTCGCGGAATCTTGGTGTGTTTCGCCGATAAAGAAGTAACCTTCGAATACTGGTTACTGTCTGTTGTGACCGCGCTATCAACGGGTAACCCGGTAGTATCAGTTGTGTCTGAAATCTTCTATGAAGAAGCCGTTGAAATTCAAAACAAGTTTGAATCAACTGGCGCACCAAAAGGCTTATTCCAGGTAGCGCGTCTTGCGCATCTAGATACCTTGCTAATGGATGAAGATTTATCTGGCGTGGTGGTCGACTCTGGTACTGAACGTACTGCGCGTATTACAGCAATGCTGTCATCCCGCGAAGGCGCTATTTTGCCGGTTATCACAGCAGAATATAACGACAACCTTATTCAACGTTTGATGACCGAAAAAACCATCAGTATTGATACTACGGCATCAGGTGGTAACACGTCATTGATGACCTTGGTCGAAGATGATGAATAAGCGATAATGCTTGTGGTAAATACCGACTTTGCAAGATAGCGATTTAATTGAGAGCTATCTTCACAACATGTCATTCAAAGGCCAGCGCTAAGCTGGCCTTTTTAATACCTTATTCTTACCTTTCTCATTTATTTCTAATTCCTTGCTCTTTTCTTAACCGGACCTTAACCCTGCGTTTGAAATACTCGTGTCAGTTAATTTAAAAAAGCTGCGCATAGACCTTCGAAAGTAAGCTGTGCGCCAAATAATAGGCACAAGTCATGGGCAAGATAAAACTGACGGTAAATAGCATTACCCTTTGCATTTTGCTGTCTGCATGCACAAGTACTGATGACAGAGCGTTGAGCGAATCGGCATCGTCGTCAACGGGTAACAACGTTGTGTGGCAGTCTCAAGCACAGCAACAAGAATCAAAACAAACCTTGCTGCTGAATTCGGACACGACGTTAACCGATATCATTGATATCAAAGAGTTACCCCACTTAGCTGGTTACATTGATGAAGCCCTGTCTTCTAATGCTAGTCTGCAGCAGTCGTTAATAACGCTTAGAAAAGCACAAGTAGCCATAGATAGTGCAAAAGCGGATAGGAACCTTAATGTTGACGCGAGCATCTCTGCGTCAAAAAGTGAAACCACCAATAGCAGTGCATCTACCAGCTCAAATACCAACTCCAGTACGAGCTCTAATTCGAGCAGTCCGAGCTATAGCGCGAGCATGAATGTCAGTTGGGAGCTGGATTTATGGCAAAAAATCAGCGATGGAATAAGTGCAGCAAACTTTGATGCAGCAAGTGCCAGAGCCAGCTATCAGTCTGCCAGAGATTCTCTGGTCGCTAACGTAGTAAGAAGCTATATCGACGTACTCACTCAGCAGCAATTACTGAATATTGAGCAGTCTCGGTTAACGGTACTAGAAAATAACGAAGCCGTTATTTTAAAGCGCTATAGCACCGGTCTTGGAAGTTTAGACGACCTAGATACCGCGCGCACTAGCAGCGCAAATACCCGCGCTACTATTGCCCAATATGAAAATGCACTTTTAACAGCAAAGCGCACCTTGGCCGTACTCTTAGGCAGGCAAAACCAATCGCTAAACGAGCTCAACACTCAAGTTAATTTTCCCGACGTGTTATTGCCGCTAACAACTTTGCCAAAACAGGATCTGGCACGTAGACCCGATCTTCAGGCGGCCTTTTATGCATTAAAAGCAACAGAGTTTGAAGTCGATGTGGCCTACAAAGCCTTGTTGCCAAGCATTAGCTTGTCTGCATCACTTTCTGATAATGCCTCTACACCTTCACAAGCTTTGTTTACTAACCCTTTATGGAGTTTGCTTGGGCAGATGACCGCGCCACTGTTTCAGGGGGGCGCTTTAAGGGCGCAAATTGAAGATGCAAAGCTAACCTCAGCCAATGCCTGGTGGCAGTATCGCGAAACGTTATTAACGGCGGTACAGGAAACCCAAAATGCGCTGGATAGCGAAACCGCGTTGAGTGCTCGAATTAGCCACACCAACGTGGCGTTAGCGAATGCAGAGCGCAGCGTCTCTACCATTGAAGGTCAATATCGACAGGGCCTTGCTGACATCTTGGACTTACTTTCAGTATATGAAACGCGCTTTAACCTACAAGCTCAGGCAGTTGAGCTGCACGCCCAGAAATTACAAAACCGAATTGACTTAGGCCTAGCCCTTGGCCTTGGAGTGTCACAATGAGAAACAAACGAATTATTGTAACCTTACTCGCCGCTGCAAGTATTGCGCTAGCGGTTATGTATACCATGACGAATATGGGCGCCCAACATCCCGGCGCAAAACCGCAGGCCGAATCAAAGCCAACGTCTCCCGCTATTTCCGCGAATGCCGAACAATTACAAAATGCCGCTAAGGCAAAGAAACCTGCAGGTGGTGAAAGGCCAACAGCATTACCTACTGCCGATAGCGGTGTGAACAGGCTTAACAAGGCAAGCGACACGTCATCAGTGAATACCACTAATCGCAGCCCAAAGGGAGAACAAAGCGGCAATACTCAGCTGGCTCAAGTAGGCGTTATTGATGTAACCGCCGACAGCTATAACGCTAAGGTGAGGGGGTATGGTCAGGTTGTTCCGCAAGATAGTTTGAGCTTAGTCGCACAGGTTAGTGGTCAAGTTACTGATATATCTTCGTCTTTTAAAACTGGTGCCCTAGTGGCAAATAACACGGTATTGGCACGTATTGATGACACCAACTATCAACAGGCGTTAGCAAGTGCAAATGCTACCTATCAAGCGGCTGTGGTAAGTCTGGAAGAAGAGCGATTACGGGGTATTCAAGCGAAAGATGAATGGACACGTTCAGGGCTTGATGGTGAACCTTTATCGGCATTAGTACTGCGTGAGCCACAGCTAAAGGCGGCTCAGGCCACTTTGGATGAAGCCGAGCAAAGTGTAAATTCAGCCAAGCGAGATTTGGCGTTTACCTCGTTACGTGCACCTTTTAATGCATTGGTGGTCAGCCGTGACATTGCGCTAGGGAGCTATGTTCAAGCTGGCAGTGCGGTCGCCACACTTTATTCTGCAGATATTGCCGAAGTGGCTATTGGTCTTTCACCTAGCCAATGGGCTCAACTACCTTCTGGTGATGAAACGCAGTTGTCTGGTGATGCCTCCCTTAACTGGCCGGTAACGCTTACCGATACCACTACAGGAAATACCTGGGTTGCTAATATCGTTCGCGCTGAATGGCATCAAAGCGATACAACGCGTCAGCGAAACGCCATAGCGGTTATTGAAAAGCCGTTAGCATACTCAACGCCTCTTTTATTCGGCAGCTTTGTGCAGGCAGATATTGAAGGAAGAGCTCTCGACAATGTGTGGAAACTGCCGGCTTCTGCTATCTCGCAAAAGCAAGAAGTATGGTTAGTAATGCCATCTACCGGGCAGTTGGCAAAGTTCACGCCTTCGGTTTTGTTTGAAAGCGAAGGTTATGCCTACACTACCCCGCCAAAAAACAGTGAAATTACGGGCGATATTGTGAGTAATGTTGCGGGTAAAACCTCGGGTAACGCTAGCGGCAACAGCATGTCAGAACAGGTTGGCGAAATACGCCAAGCGCTGGTGGTTGCACGCCCTTTAAACAGCTATCTGGTGAATACCAAAGTATTGCCTGTAGTGGAAGGACAAACAGGAGGGCAAGCTGATGACAAATAATCGAAACGGCGCGCCGTTTGGCGGGGGCGAGAGTCCGAAAAACAATAGGAATGGTGGGAATAACGCCCGGGGAATTATCGCTTGGTTTGCGCAGAACTCAGTAGCGGCCAATTTGCTCATGGTCAGCCTTATCGTGCTTGGCTTGGTTTCCATGAACGATATCCGCAAAGAGGCATTCCCAAGTATGGAGCCACGCTTTGTTACCATTTCAATGACATACGATAGTGGTGACCCTAAACAAGCAGAAGAAGGGATAGCTATCAAAATTGAAACCGCGCTGGAGGCAATCCCGGGGATTAAGCGAATTACCTCTACCTCGAACGCCAGCGGCGCCAGTGTGCAGGTAGAAAAAGAAACCGAATACGATTTAGACACGCTTTTCAACGACATCAAAACCGAAGTAGATAGTATTTCTAACTTCCCGTCGGATGCTGAAAACCCTGTTATCAGCAAAGCACGCCGACAAGAACACGCTATTTGGGTGCAGCTTTATGGTGACGTCGATCACGCTTCGCTTCAATACTTGGGTGAGCAATTAGAGCGAGATTTACTGGCAACAGACGACATTCGCGAAGTCAGCGCAGGCAGCTTTGTCGACCCTATGATGTCTATTGAAATAGACGAAGGTAAGCTTCAAGCTTACGGATTAACGCTGTCAGACGTGGCTGATGCCGTTAACCAGGAGTCGAATACCGCGCTTACAACCAGCTTGCGCAACAAAGAAAAAGTGATTCGTTTAAAAGCGTCTGAACAGTCTTACTGGGCGAAAGATTTTGCCAACATCCCCCTCATTACCGATACCAATGGCGTCATACTCACCGTTGGCGATGTTGCTACAGTGCGCGATATGTTTGCCGACGACAGCTATCACTTGTCACGTTACAACGGTACCAATGGCTATGGCATCCAGGTGCTTATGGACGCATATGGTGACGTAACAAAAATGGTACAGCAGGCTCACGAAGTAGTGGACGCATGGCACGAAAAAGGCTTGCTACCTGAAGGCGTAGAGCTTGAAACCTGGTATGACAAAAGCACGCTTATTACCGAGCGATTGACGCTACTTACCAGCAATGCGCTTATGGGCATTGTGTTGGTATTTGTTACTCTTGCCGTGTTTCTAAATTTACGCGTGGCATTTTGGGTGGCGGCTGGCTTGCCCTTTATCTTCTTCGGCACCTTGTACTTCATGACCGACAGCTATACGGGAATGACGCTAAACGAAATGACCACATTCGGTTTTATCATGGCCCTTGGCATTGTGGTGGACGATGCCGTGGTGGTGGGGGAAAGCGTGTACGCCACGCGTAAACAGCATGGCGATACGCTTCAAAATACCATCTTAGGTACCCATAAAGTGGCGGTTCCTACACTGTTTGGTGTACTAACCACAGTGGCCACTTTTTTCGCATTATCGAACGTATCGGGCGGCTTAGGTACCCTTTATTCTCAGTTCGGCACTATCGTTACCTTGTGTTTGTTGCTGTCGGTGGTGGAATCGAAGCTGATCTTACCTTCTCATTTAGCCCATCTGCCAACCAAGCAAAAAGCGCGGGGGGGATTAGGTGGCGTATGGAACAAAGTGCAGCAAAAAGCGGATGGTGGACTTCAGTGGTTTAATTACCGCGTGTATCAGCGCCTGTTGAAAGTCACCGTAGCGTACCGTTATGCCGCTGTATTGTTGTTTATTGCCTTATTTGTCATGGTGGTTAGCCTACCGCTCACAGGTGCGGTAAGAGTAAGCTTCTTCCCCAGTATGCAGGACGATACGGTTTCGGCCAATATGTCGCTTTACAGCGATGCCAGCTATGGACAGAACGAACGGAACTTAATGCTGCTAGAGAAAAATGCGCTAGAGGCAGACCGCCAATTAACCCAAGAAAACGGCGCAGATAAAAGTGGCATTAGCAGTTTGCAAGTAACGGCGAGTGGCGATCAAAGCGGCACAATCACCATTTCACTTGATGAAGACTCCTCTTATTCTCTTGATGAATTGTCGTCACGCTGGAATGCGTTAACTGGCAATTTAGAAGGCGTAAAAAGTCTAAAAATACGCTCACGCCGAGAGATGGTCGACGGGTTTAACGTTGAAATTAAAAGCATTAACGACGATACCCTGACGGCGGCTAACGATGCCTTTATTGAAGTACTTAACAATATCGATGGTGTATATGCAGTTGAGAGCTCGCTGACACCCGGCGAAGCCATGATGCGCTTTGAACTTACCCCCGAAGGACGAGCGTTGGGGTTGAATACGCAAAGCCTATCGCAACAGCTGTTAAAAGCATTTGGTGGCGAAATTGTTCAGCGCTATTTGCGCGATAAAAACGAAGTAAAAGTGCGGGTGCGTTATCCCGAACAAGACAGAATGAATCCGTCTGATGTAATGAACACGCAAGTGCGTCTGGACGATGGCACCGTAGTACCGCTTTCTGTAGTGGCTAACGTTATTCAAGATGTACAAGAAAAACAGGTGGTACGTATAGACGGCCTACGCGCCTTAACGGTTAGCGCGTCGGTGGATAGCGATGTTATCACCTCTACCGAACTGGTGAATTACTTAAACAACGAGTTTGTTCCTCAGCTATCGCGTCAGTATCAGGACTTATCGCTTTATTTTGCCGGTGAGGCTGAGCAGCAAGCTGAAACGCAAAGCTCTATGCAGAGCGTGTTTATATTAGCCTTGTTGTCTATTTTTGCGTTGTTGGCGATTCCGCTTAAATCCTACGTACAGCCGCTTATTATTATGACCGCCATCCCCTTTGGTATAGTCGGAGCCATTATCGGCCACTGGTCGAATGGATTAATGATAAGTCTGCTCTCGCTGAACGGCATATTGGCGCTTAGCGGTGTGGTGGTTAACGACAGCTTGTTGTTGGTTTCACGATTCAACGCTTTGCGAGAAGAAGGTGTGCCGGTGGAAACGGCAGTTATTGAAGCTTGTACCAGTCGCCTACGGGCTGTGTTGTTGACCTCAATTACCACCTTTGTAGGCTTATACCCCATATTGGGCGAAACGTCGGTACAAGCGCAATTCTTAATTCCGGCAGCCGCGTCGCTGGGTTACGGTATATTGTTTGCCACCGTCATCACACTTTTATTAATACCCGCATTACTGTTAATTTATGACGATGTAAGCTGTTTAATGGCAAAGCATTTGGTTAAACCTTTAACGGAGAGTACGGCTAATGATTCGCGTGTTACTAGTGGAAGATGATATGGGCCTGGCGGGCAATATTATCGACTATTTAGAGCTTGAAAACATGGTATGTGACCACGCTGCAAACGGTGTAGCCGCGCTGTCTCTTATCCAAAAGCATCCGTTTGATGTTGTGGTGCTGGACATTAATTTACCGCGACTTGATGGCTTAAGCGTATGTGAGAGGGTGCGGGAAGATGGCAACGATACGCCTATTATTATGCTGACCGCCCGTGACCAGTTGGAAAACAAGCTAGAAGGGTTTCAAAAAGGCGCCGATGATTATTTAGTGAAGCCGTTTGACATGCCCGAACTGGTTGCCCGGGTTTTCGCACTGGCACACAGGCGTTCATCACAAGTGAAAAAGCTGCGCTTTGGTAACGTAAGTTTAGCAATGGGAAGCGACGTAGTAAGTGTTGAGAACGTGCCTATTAAGTTAAGCCCCACAGCATTTACGCTGCTAAAGGCATTGTTACAGCAACAAGGAAAAGTTATGCCACGAGAGCGCCTTCTTGATGCGGTTTGGGGAGAAGATGCGCCAGAGAGTAATGCGCTTAAGGTACATCTTCACAATCTGCGCAAATCACTGGTACAAGCAAATGCCAATATAGAGGTAAAAGCAGTAGCCGGCACAGGGTTTTGTGTGACGTTTAAACCAGAACAGTCCAGTTCAGAGCAAAGTACAAGCGCGGAACCAAAAAGTACAAATAAAGGAAACGATCAGTGGTAAATGGCCTTCGCATCAGCTTAAGACGCTACGTCTTGTGGTCGCTATTAAGTTTGGCCGCCGTAGTTATTGTGCTCTTTTCAATACAAAGCAGCGATAGCTTTTTCGATGGTATGGACGGCATGCTGAGAAATACCATGATACGGGCGGCAGAAAGCGCAGAGCTTGATGACAACAAGCATGCTCAAATTCTCGATTTACATGTTTTTGCGAACTACGAGAGTTTGCCTGACGAAGTGAAGCAGAGCTTTTCTAAAGAGAGCTTTATACCGTTTTCACTTATGAAAGATATCAACAAACCTGATTGGTTTTCCCGTCCTATTTCGGCTCGCTTTGCTGTGTTAGTTCCGTTGGAAAATGGAGAATCGCGCTATGTTACCCAAGTGTTTGTCGCGCCACCTTCTGATGGCAAAAAACACTTTAGAATAAACCATGTTATTTACAGCGCCATTGTGGGCGTAGTTGCACTGGTTTCGTTTTTTGTCGCCTTGCTTTTTCTTATGCGCAGCGTGTCTCGCCCCATAGAGTCATTGCAGAGGTGGGCGGCGTCTTTGGATGAACAAGAGCTCGATAAGCCTATCCCGGAGTTTCGTTATAAAGAACTTAACGCGCTAGCAGGGATGATACATGGCAGTTTGCAAAACGTGCGCAACACCCTAAATCGAGAACGGGAATTTGTTAACCACGCGAGTCACGAGCTTAGAACGCCGATTGCCGTCATTAGAAGTAGCGCGGCATTATTGCACAGAGTGATCGATGGTGAAAATACTAAAGGAAATAACGCGCTTGCGCGGGTGGATCATGCCTCAAAAACCATGGCAGATTTGACCGAAACTCTACTTTGGCTAGGAAGAAATGAAGAAGCAGCTTTACCCAAAGAAAAGGTTAACCTTAAAGCAATGGTTGAGGCTCTAAGCCAAGATTTAATGTATTTGCTGTCGGGAAAAGACGTGAGTGTGCAGCTGCAATTGAGCGATTGTGAGTTAACGCTGGCCAAAACGGCGAGCGAAATTGTGATAGGAAATGTGATTCGAAACGCTTATCAGCACACGCAGCAAGGAAGAGTCACAATAAGTCTTTCAGATGCAACGCTCACCGTGCTCAACGAAGAGGACGGCCTTGAAGAAGAGGCGCTTAACGAAAAAGGCCAAGCGACTTTATCTGCGCCGACTATCAGTGAATTAGATGGCGGATTTGGAATAGGGTTAAAACTCATTGATAAGCTTTGTGCGAAGCTTAAATGGGGTTATGCACATGAGAGGATAACAGCCCGAGGGTCACACGATGAACAAGGTGATGTTTCTCGTATGACAAGAGGGTATAGAGTGTTGCTTACAGTACGATAATAGGCGCATATAACTCATCAAAGTGTTTGCACGTTGTCACTCCTAATCCATTTACCGAAACGAGCCCAATAGAAAACGCCGATGCTAACATCGGCGTTTTCGTTTTTTAGCGTCCAGCTTTAAAACCTACACTACATCCATTCGCTGTTTCTACGCTTGCGTTTAGGAAGGTAAGTGAGCATTACACCAAGCAATATCCCCACGCCTGCCACTATGCCACCGCGAGTAAACCAGGTAACAAGCTCGTCTTTATTAGCGCTTTCAACCTTAGCCGTTAAACGAATAATTTGAGACGCTTGCTCGTCGTTTGTGGTGGTAAGTTTAGACACCTTTTGGCGAGCATCGTTAAGCTGCTGACGAAGTTTGGCATTTTCTGATTGTGCAGCTTGAAGTCCACTTTGGCTCTCAGCTAGCTTCTCACTTATGATTGGCAATTGCTCGGCTTGCGACATGGTATTAGACACAAACTTACTTTCAACCCAGCCTTTACGTCCTTCGTTGTCGGTAATTTGGGTAAATTCAGCATCATTGTCGCGGGAGAGTACAGTAATAGGTGTGCCCGCCTCAATTGAACCTAGAATGCGGTAGTTACGACCAGGTCCAGTATGCATAAAGATAAACAAGTCATCTCTTATGTAATGCGAAGAAGACGCTTCTAAATCAGCGGTATCTTGTAGCGAAAATGCTTGAAAAGAGCATGCAATAAGGGCTGCTGCTAACCACTTTCGAATCATATGAAGTCCAATTTTAGAATTTAAAACGTGAAGATGGTATTGGTTGACCGCGATAAAGGCAAGTTTGTTCCACTTTTGTCTAATTAAAGCATCTTGTTTCATGGCGCCAGCATTGCGAAAAGTAAGCGACAAAGGTAAGGTGTCAGCATCATAAGCTGTGCCTAGCGCAACCATGTCAGAAATAGAATTAAAATTTGTAACGGGTGACAACGCCCACCATGCGTTTACTCAACGTGTACTTCCTCTTTTCGAAAAAAACAGTATTCAGGTTAACTCTCATCGTGAAATGCGCCTTGAGAATGACTATTACGATACAGATAAGCTCGATTTTCAAAACAATAAAATGGGCTTTCGCGTTCGAGGTAACAATGGTGAATACGAACAGACGCTAAAGACTAACGGCGTGGTCAGCGGTGGTCTGCACAAACGCATGGAATACAATGTGAGCCTTGATAATTCAAGGCCCGACCTCACGCTATTTGAAGCCAGCGCTTGGCCCCAAGATTGGGACGTGGCGGCAAAAAACACGCGTCTATCTAAACAGTTTAGCACTCACTTTACTCGCAATGCCTATGTGGTTAGTGTGGGTGAAAGTGTGGTTGAGATTGTGCTGGACTGTGGCGAAGCAAGTACAGAAAAAGCCAGTTCCCCAATCAACGAAATAGAGCTTGAATTGATGTCAGGTGATATCAACAGTTTGTTTACGTTGGCGGTGCTAATAAACGACAACATGCCGGTACGCCTTAGTGATGTATCAAAAGCGGCGCAGGGATATCAATTACTTCACGGCTTTAACGCTAAAGTTCGACACCTGCCAGATTTCCTTGCGCTTGAAGACACAACCACCACGGAAGAAGCATTTAGCCACGCGGTTCAAACTGCATTGGCGCATTGGCAGCACCACGAGCATGTGTTTTGCGAAAGTGGCTCAATAAAAATGCTGGCTGAAGTTGCTAAAAGCGTACGTTTGTTACTGCAAAGTGTATCGCTTTACTTGCCGGTTCTGCAGTGCCCTGAGCTACTAGCCCTGCATAAAAAGCTGGTCACCCATGCTCAAAAGTGGGGCTGGCAAGACGACTTACAAAGTTTGCGTTACTTGCTCTCTAAAAAGAGCATGTTTAACAAAACTCTCAGCAAACATCCTGCAGTAGTAAGCTATTTGCAAGGACGACAAACAGGTTTAATGCAGGCTCATGAGCCCGAAAAGCTGTTTTTCGACAACGATGCCACAGACATTAAGCTACACGCCATAAGTCTTATTCAGAATAAGCCGTGGCAAAAAGTCGCAACGGGTTTTGATCATCCCGTGCTTGATCATGCAAAAGGCTGGCTGTCGCAAGGTTGGCAAACTGTACAGCAAAGTATGCCTCTAAATAAAACCATGGGGCCTGCCAATTACAGCGCTGTAGAAGTAATGCTTAGGCAGACATTATGGAGTGGATTTCTGCTGGGTGACTTGTTTGTAGAAGAGCGGGGTAATTTTCGCGCGCCGTGGTTAGATTTGCTCACTGGTATTGATGAGCTGAATGCGCTGCTTATGTTAAAGCAGTCGATAGACGACGCCGAAGTAGACTCCCATGACGAGGTGCGTAAATGGACAGCAGAGAAACTCAGCACGCTTATTCGAATTATGGAACGAACTCGCACAGTGGCTATGCAACGTGACGTTTACTGGTAATTGTTTTCTATGCATATGTGGTTACTGTAAACATGCACGGTAAAGGCAACTCGAATCTCAAGGATGGAGGGCGCTGATGACCTCAGCCATAAATGACTATTTCCTTTACGCACTGCTTGGCATTTATGCCATTGGCTTTGTGCGTCTGTTCGTTCAAAAAGTCAATTTACGCAGTGGACGCTGGCTAACGGCAGCGTTTTTGTGCTGGCCTGTATTTATGCTGGATGAGTGGCTTCGTATGGCAAATGCCACAGGGCTGGCTAATATCTACGGGCTATCAGAAGTATTTGCTGTTATCGCGATTACGTGTTGTTACCGCGCAATAAAGCCCATGCTGTTAGCTTATCCTACGGCACGAAAGCGGCTGTGGTGGCCTGTCGTGATGACCGGCGTTTTTCAGTGCGCCATTCTCCTAATACCCGTAGACGATAAGCAGCAATGGCTCTCATCGTCTCCTCATGGTCAGCCTCTGCTATTGTGGCCTGCCTACATAGCATCACTGTTAACGGGGTTTAGCGTGTTGCTCATAGGTATTCTTATTACCGAGCATATTCAAATGTACCATAGGCACTTACCAGAGCAGGCGGTGGATATAAAAAACCTGAAAATGCCTAGGCTTGCCGGAGTAATGGGGAGCTTGGTTGGCGTTGCGTTTATGAGTATTTTACTTGTGACGGCCGCAACATTCGGCTTCTTCCCTGTTCCTTTTTGGGAAGGGTTTCATCATCTGATGATTGGAACGGCAATTCTAGTTGTACTGTTTTCACTAACCTTTATACGACGGACGTCCCCGTCGCCACTCGATTACGAACGCTTAGATGAAGGCAAAGCAACGCCTTATGAAATTAGCAGTATTATTTCTAAAGCAGAACGCTACACCATAGAGTCAAAGGCGTACAAGGTTCGCTTCCTTACCCTCAGTGAGTTTTGTAAAGGGGCAGATATCGACCCCACCTCGCTCGCATTGGCCTTGCAACTTACCGAAAAGAAAAACTTTAGACGTTTCATTTTCCACTACCGCTTAGAGTACGCCAAGAATGTACTGCTGCGCAGCGACGCTAAACTTGAAGCCGTGGCAAAACGCATGGGGATAAATTCAGAAAAGTTTTTGAGTGAGTATTTGGTTAAACACCTAAACTCCACGCCGCTAAGATAAACAAGAGTGTTGTGCTAGACGTTGAGTTCGCGTTAGCCACCAAATGCATTTATCAATATTTGATGGGTGAAGGTTTTACGTAAATAAAAGCCGCGAGGACGGGTTTTGATACGCTGACCTTCTGGCCCCAACGCGTCGGTGAGCACTTTCCCGTTTGCTGCCTTAGGACGAATGTGTAAGGCCTCGCCTTGACGAGAGGTGATCGACTCGACCTGTCCAGTTGCAATTTGCTCGACCAGTTCCTCCCAATCGTGTCTCAATACCGCATCTTCGTGTTCATTCGGTCGCCAGTAGAAGCCTGTTGCTACCCGCCTATGGGCCAGCGGAATAGCTCTGTCACCTTCAATAGGTAGCCACAATACCTGCTGTAGTTTGTTGCGCACGTTAGACGTTTCCCATGTAATGCCGGGCGTCATCAAAAGCGGGGCAAAACAAACGTAGGTGGTTTCTAAGGGGGAAAAATGGGCGTCAATGGGAATGGTTTTAAGTTCGATACCAAGTTCAGGAAAGTCCTGTTGAGGCTTCGAACCTGCACTCGCGCCCAGCCACTTCTCTATCAGCATGCCTGGCCACCCCTTGTGACGTTGTAAATTGGCCGGAATGGCTACATTTGCCATGTCCGCAAGCTCTCCAAGCGTCAAGCCTGCTATCGCATGACAACGGGCTAAAAGGCTATCTGGAGATGACGGGGGAGACGCTGGAGGCTGCATAAATATGGCTAATTTCCTGTTTGAAAAGCGGGTACGAATATTAAGACTATGATTGGAGCATAGTTTGTGGAAGAATGAAAACATATAACAGTATAGTGTGCCCGGGAGTCTATGTGATAGATGCCGATGGATTCCGTGCGAATGTGGGCATAGTGATTTGCAACAAAATGGGTCAAGTATTTTGGGCAAGACGTTATGGTCAACATTCATGGCAGTTCCCTCAAGGCGGAATTGATGAAGGGGAATCTGCTGAACAAGCTATGTACCGCGAGCTTCACGAAGAAGTAGGGCTGACACCGAAAGATGTCACTATTTTAAGTGTTACCCGTAACTGGCTTAGATATAAGCTGCCGAAGCGATTAATTCGACAAGGCAGTAACCCTGTTTGTATAGGGCAAAAACAAAAATGGTTCTTGTTGCAGCTCGATTGTAACGAGCGAGACGTTAATGTACTTAAAACAGGTCATCCTGAATTCGATGACTGGAGGTGGGTAAGTTACTGGTATCCAATAAGAAACGTTGTATCGTTTAAGCGCGATGTATACAGACGAGTAATGAAAGAGTTCTCGCCTGTAGTTATGTCTGCGCAGCATCGGCCTCAACAGCGCCAAAACGCAGCGCCACATAAACGTGGCAAGAAACGCAGGCGTGGATAAGCGTATGCGAAGTTCAGGTACGCAAGAAAGAGGTGTGCAATATTGCGGTGTGCGGAGTAAGCAGCGAGTAAACTGCGAGTAAAAAAGGAAAAACCGGTGAGCCCTCAGAGCCAGCAAGGAACAATGTTAACCACGTTAAAGCGTATCGTGCAGGAAATGAATCAAATTCCTGCTCTCGATACGGCGTTGTTTAGGCTAGCCTCACGGGTTAAACAGACCCTAGATGTCGATTCATGCTCTATTTACCTTGCCGATTACGACACCCAAGAATTTATCCTTAAAGCCACTGACGGACTACATCCCGATGCAGTCGAGCAGGTACGCATTGGCTTCTCAGAAGGGCTTATCGGGCTAGTAGGTCAGCGGGAAGAGCCTCTTAATATCGTTAATGCTCATAGCCATCCTCGATTCAAACATTACCCCGAAGTTCAGGAAGAAAACTATAACGCCTTTTTAGGTACGCCTATTATCAACCAACGGCGTGTGCTTGGTGTTATTACCCTTCAGCAATCACAAATGCGCCGCTTCAGTGAAGACGAAGAAGCATTCTTAGTCACCCTTGCTGCGCAGCTCGCGTTAGAAATAACCAATGCTGATATTCGCGGGGCTTTGACGCTGTCAAATTCGAACGACAATACTGCGCGGCAAAAAAATGTGCGTGGTATTGCGGGTTCTCCAGGTCTTGCTATTGGCAAGGGAGTGTCTCCAGACAAATCTATTAACCTTAAAAACTGGGTCGTAAAGCGCACGCAATCTCCTCAAGATCAAATTCAACTCTATCGCAAAGGGGTTGAAGTTACGCGAGGTCATGTCGATGCGTTATCGAAGCGGTTAGATGACGGCATTCCCGACGATGTTAAATCCATTTTTCAGCTGTATCATCATCTGCTAGATGCCAACAGCCTTGGGCGGGAAGTAGAAGAAAAAATTCGCCAAGGTTGGGATGCGGCGTCTTCATTGAAAATGGTTGTAGAAAGCTATGCCGCGCGCTTTCAGGCAATGGACGACCCTTACATGCAAGAGCGCGCCATTGATATTGTCGATTTATCCGACCGTATTCTTGCCAACATTTTGTATGAAGCGAATGGCAAAAAGGTTACTGAAAAAACGATAACCGAAGCCAGTATTCTCGTAGCTGATGAAGTCTCAGCGCCTATGCTTGCCGAATTTCCAAGAGGTAAGCTAAAAGGCATTATTTCTATTCGCGGTTCAAATAACTCTCACGCGGCAATATTGGCTAGAGCCATGGGCGTGCCTGCAGTGATGGGCTGTCAAAACGTCACGCCAGCACTACTCGAAGACAAAGAGATTTTGCTTGATGGGTATTCAGGCGAGGTCATTGTATCGCCTGAACGTAACATCAAGTCTGAATTTATACAGCTCATTGAAGAAGAGTCGGCCATCGCAGAGAAAATTGACGCCGAGGCTGATAAACCTTGCGAAAGTGTTGATGGCTGTAGAATGTCTCTTTATATCAACGCTGGCCTTTCAGCTGAAGTCGAGCTAAACGCTGAACAAATTGGTGCGGGTGTAGGGCTTTATCGCACCGAGATCCCCTTTATGTTACGCGAGCGTTTTCCTTCAGAACAAGAGCAAGTAAAGCTGTACCGCCAAGTGCTTGAGGCCGCGCCTTCATTGCCTATCACTATGCGTACTCTCGACGTAGGAGGCGATAAGCCACTACCGTACTTCCCAATTAATGAAGAAAACCCATTTTTGGGGTGGCGAGGCATCCGCCTAACCCTTGATCATCCAGAAATTTTCTTGGTTCAGGTTCGCGCCATGCTGCGTGCAAGTGTAGGCCTAAGCAATTTGCAAATTATGCTGCCAATGATCTCCACCGTATCTGAAGTGCAGGAGTCTAAGCGACTAATTAATCAGGCATATTATGAAATTTGTGATGAGATTGCAGAGTCAGGACAAACGTTAACCAAGCCTAAGTTAGGTATTATGCTAGAAGTCCCGTCGGTACTTTATCAGCTACCTCAATTAGCAAAGCACGTGGATTTCTTTTCGGTAGGCAGTAACGACCTGACCCAATATCTGCTCGCGGTGGATAGAAACAATACGCGGGTGGCAGGGCTCTACAACAGCTATCATCCTGCGGTATTAGGGGCGCTTTACGATGTGGTTCAAAAAGCCAATCAAAATCAAGTGCCCGTGACTATCTGCGGTGAAATTGCAGGTGAGCCAGCTGGAGCATTACTGCTAATGGGAATGGGTTATCGCCGCCTAAGTATGAACGGCTTTAACTTAAGAAAAATAAACTGGCTTATTAGAAAAGTCACGCTGGATGAATGTAAGCAGTTACTGTCATTGGCGCTCACCTCTGTTAGCCAAGAAGAAGTTTTTGTGCACTTGAATCAATATCTTGAAACCAAGGGCCTGGGAGGCCTTATCCGAGCAGGTGCTTAAGGAATGGATCCGTTAGTTGTAATAGTTCTCAGCTGCCTTATTTTAGGTTCTGTGGTAGGTGTTCTGGCGGGTATGCTGGGCATTGGCGGTGGGCTTATCATCGTTCCTGTGTTGTCGTATTTGCTTATACATTTCATGGGAATGACCACTGAAACCGTAATGCCTGTCGCTATCGCTACCTCATTATCTACCATCATCTTCACAGGAATGTCGTCGGCCTTCGCGCATTACAAGCTGGGTAATATTCAAAGGCATGTTGTGCTTTACACAGGCTTAGGTATTGCTTTTGGCGCATTTGCCGGAGCTCAGGTAGCAAGCCATATTTCTGGTGAACTGCTTAAAGATGTGTTTGCGGTGCTGGTTATTTTAATTGCGATGCAGATGATATTTGGTAAGCAAAAAGCCTCAGAAAATGACGCATCAAAAGGTACGCTTGCGACTGTTGGTGGTGGAGCTGGCTTACTAAGTGCACTTATGGGGATTGGTGGCGGTGCATTATTGGTACCTGCGCTGGTATGGTTTCGTGTTAATGTACGCACGGCAATTGGCTGTGCTGCCTTTTGCGGACTTATTATTGCCGTTTTTGGTACCACGAGTTTTATTGTGGCCGGTTACAATGCGATAGATGTACCAGAACATAGTTTAGGTTATGTGTATTTACCTGCAACAGCTGGTATTGTTGCCACCTCTATGTTTACCGCAAACATAGGTGCAAAGCTTGGGCAGCGAGTAAATGTTCGTGTGTTAAAAGCGATGTTGGCGTGCTTACTCGTGTTGGTGAGCATTAGAATGATTTTAGGAATTGAATAAAGTAATGGAACAGAGCAGTTATCTGGTATTTCCCAGTATCGACCCCGTTATCTTCAGTGTCGGTCCGTTAAGTGTCCGCTGGTACGGCCTTATGTATTTGGTGGGCTTTATCGCCGCGTACCTATTGGCACAAAAGCGTCTTTCACAAACCAACTGGAGCCGTGAGCAGTTAAGCGACCTGCTTTTCTGGAGCTTCGTTGGCGTAATATTAGGCGGTCGAATAGGCTATGTGCTTTTCTACCAGTTTGGTATGTTTCTCGACGATCCCTTGTACTTATTCAAAATTTGGGCTGGTGGAATGTCCTTCCACGGCGGGCTTTTAGGGGTGCTAACAGCCTTATTCTGGCGCGCCAAGTGTATGAACACGACCTTCCTTCGACTAGGGGACTTTGTTGCCCCGTTAGTACCCATCGGCTTGGGTGCTGGACGCATAGGTAACTTCTTAAACGCTGAACTTTGGGGGCGTAGCACCGATGTGCCTTGGGCGGTCATTTTCCCCAACGCGGGTAATATCCCCCGTCACCCATCACAGCTTTACGAGTTTGCGCTTGAAGGCGTACTACTCTTTATTATCCTATGGCTATATTCTGCCAAAAAGCGTCCAGTAGGGGCGGTCAGCGGCTTGTTCTTACTTGGTTACGGCACCTTCCGATTTATCGTAGAATACTTCAGGGAACCCGACGCACATATTGGCTTATATCAAATGGGACTAAGCCAAGGGCAACTTCTTTGTTTACCTATGATAGCTTTAGGAATAGGATTAATAGCCCGTGCTTACATGCGCGGAAAAGACCATGTTGAACAGCAAAAAATATAAGAATAACGATGAAAGAATATCTCGCTCTAATGCGCCATGTACGTGATACGGGTGTGAAAAAGGAAGATCGAACTGGTACAGGTACGTTAAGTGTATTCGGCTATCAGATGCGTTTTAATTTACAGGAAGGTTTCCCCTTGGTGACAACAAAGAAGTGTCACCTTAAATCCATTATTCACGAATTGCTTTGGTTTCTTAAAGGCGAGACAAACATCGCTTATTTGAAAGAGCACGGGGTGAGTATTTGGGACGAGTGGGCTACCGAAGAAGGCGAACTTGGTCCGGTTTATGGACACCAGTGGCGCAGTTGGGATCGCGGTGATGGCACATCGGTGGACCAAATTGCCGAGGTAGTTGAGCAAATCAAAAACAACCCAGACTCCCGTCGTCTTATCGTTAGCGGCTGGAACCCTGCGGTACTCCCTGATACCAGTTATTCTCCTAAAGAAAATGCAGCGATGGGCAAGCAAGCACTGCCACCCTGCCATACACTTTTCCAGTTTTATGTATTAGACGGTAAGCTTAGCTGCCAGCTTTACCAGCGAAGCGGCGATATTTTCTTGGGCGTTCCGTTCAATATCGCAAGTTATGCTTTACTGACCATGATGATGGCGCAAGTGTGTGATTTAGAGCCCGGCGATTTTATTCATACGCTAGGCGATGCGCATTTGTATTCAAACCATCTTGAACAGGTAGAGCTACAGCTTAGTCGCGAACCGTTTGCGCGTCCAACTATGGAAATTAACCCAGAGGTTAAAGACATTTTTGGGTTCTCTTTCGACGATTTTACGCTTAAAAACTATCAGTCACACCCACACATTAAAGCCCCTGTAGCTATTTAAGGAGTTACCATGAGTACTCCGATATTGATTTGCGATGACTCAGGCTTCGCAAGGCGCCAGATGGCGCGCAGTTTACCTGATGGGTGGGACGTGGATATTTCGTTTGCCGAGAATGGTGAGCAAGCCCTCGCGCTTGTTCGCGAAGGCAAAGGCGATGTGGTGTTTCTCGACTTAAACATGCCGGTAATGGACGGTTATCAAACCATGGAAGCCATTCGCCAACAGGATCTTCCTTGCTTGGTGGTTGTCGTTTCCGGTGATGTACAAGCGCAAGCGCGAGAAAAAATGCTCGCTCTTGGTGCCCTGGATTTCATAAGAAAGCCAATTGATAACGAAAAACTCAGCCACATCCTAGCCTCTTACGGGATTTACAGTGGCGAGAGGCATTCTTCTGGCGCGAGCTTACAAAAAGCGCAAGACGATAGCGACTCAAATGCCGTTTTAGCCAAGCGCCAGATGAGTAAAGAAGATCAATTAGACGCATGCCGTGAAATGGTCAATATTGCCATGGGGCGTGCGGGTGAGAATCTTGCTCAACTGCTAGGTGAATTTATTGATTTGCCTATCCCAAACGTCAACTTAATTGAAAGCAACGAACTGTCTATGGCGGTTGCGGAAATTAATCGTAACGACAGTGTGTCGGCAGTTTCAAAAGGCTTTATTAGTGAAGGTATAAGCGGCGAAGCGCTGGTCATTTTTACCGACACAAATTCTCAAAACATCGTTGAACTATTAAAGTATCCGCCGTCAGCTTCCTCAGACCAACTAGCGCTAGAAGCACTAATGGATGTTTCCAATATTCTTATCGGGGCCTGTTTAAACGGTTTGTCAGAGCAGTTAAATGTCGCCTTTAGCCACACGCATCCGGTGCTACTGGGGCAGCACCAAGGACTATCAACGCTTTTAAGTGATAACGTGCAGCGATGGGGCAAGCTCATGGCTATCGAAATAGGTTATGCCATTAAGGCCAGAGATATTTCCTTTGACCTGCTGTTGCTATTTCCTGGTGACGCCATGAACCATATCTATTCTCGGCTGCTCGATGATGACGCTGTCACACAAGACAAGGAAAGTATATGAATGCATCAACAGACGCACTTTCCACCGGTGCTTTAGCTAATTCTTCTCAAGTACCCGCAGAGCTTCTCGATTCCATTGAAGTGGGCATTGCAGTGCTAGACCGCAACTTCAACGTTCAAGTGTGGAACAAGTTTCTTGAAAACCATGGTGCAAAGAAAGCGGAAGCAATCATTGGAGACAGTCTTTTTTCTCATTTCCCGGAAATAGAGGAAAAGTGGTTGAGAACCAAAGTCGACCCTGTGTTCAATTTGAAGAGCCCGGTGTTTATTATTTGGGAACAGCGCCCTTACTTGTTTAAGTTTGGTTGTAATCGTCCTGTAACCAGCGCTGCAGAGTTCATGTACCAAAATGTGACCATGTTCCCTATTGTTGATAAGCGCGGCAACGTAGAGCGGTTTTGTATGCTTGTTTACGATGTCACTGAGCAGGCGCTTGGTAAGCGTGGAATGGAGCATCTTAACGAAGAGTTGAAAACAGCGAGCCGCGTGGACGGTTTAACTGGGCTATATAATCGTCGCTACTGGCAGGAACGCTTTGATGAGATGCACAAACTTTGTGTGCGCCGAGAAAAGCCAAGTACTGCGCTTATGCTCGATATCGACCATTTTAAACGTATTAACGATACTTATGGTCATCAGGCTGGGGATAAGGTGATTAAGATGTTAGCAGCGCTAATTAAGCGCTGTGTGCGAGAAACCGACCTTGCAGGGCGCTACGGCGGAGAGGAATTTGCCATTATTCTGAATGACTCTTCGGTTGAAGATGCCAAGATAGTTGCCGAACGCATCAGACAATTAGCAAAGCGTTTAGTGGTAGAACACGAAGGTGAGTCAATAAGTTTCACTGTTAGTTTAGGTCTTGCACAATTCTCTCCTGACTTTAAAGGAGCGATGGCATGGCTTGAGTGTGCTGATCAGGCGCTTTATGAAGCAAAAGAAAACGGCCGAAATCAATATCGCATTTATGCAGCGCCTAGCGCATTATAGCGCTAGGCGTAGGGTGTTTTTGAGCTCTTGAAAGGTAACAGGCTTCACTAAGTGGTATCGAATACCTGCCTGCAGCGACGCTTCTTTATCGCTTCTGTGAGCATTCGCCGTAAGGGCGATGATTGGAAGGTCAGGGTGACCTTCTTTCATTATTTTAGCGACTTCCAAGCCATTGATATCTGGTAAGTTGATATCCAGCAGTACACAGTCAAACGCATTTTCACTCACTCTAATAATAGCGTCGTCACCGGTGTAACTCACGGTAACTTCGTGACCCATACATTGCAGCATATACCCCACCATTTCTGCATTAATGGGCTCGTCTTCTACCAGTAACACGTTGGCCTTTTTCGTTGTTTCAACAACTCTTGCGTTACTTGCTGTGAGGTGATGGAGCGCATCTACAAACCGGTTTCTATCTATGGGTTTTACAAAGCTTTGATAGATGGGGAGTTCACTGTTTGCAATAATGTTGGCAATATCTGGGGTTGCTGACAGCACAATAACGGGCGGTACCCGTTCACCAAAAATCGCCTTGAGCGTCCTCACTAGCTCAAGACCATTCATGCCCGGCATGTACAAATCTGCAATAATGCCTGAAAACTGAAGTATTTCTTCGTGCAGATTGAGCAAGTTCGCACCAGATGAAAACGTGCGTGCGCTAAAGCCCTCTTTGGTAATAATTGATTGTAAATGCAGCCTAGATATCTCTAAATCGTCAACTACGGCGAAGGTCGCATTAGACGGTGCTGAATTTGTAGCGGGAAGGTCCTCAATAGGTTTCAGAGGCAGTAAAATTTTAAACTCTGTACCAACTCCAACTGTACTGGTTACCTGTAGTGCACCGCCCAGCTTATCAACGCTGCGTTTAGCTACAGACAAGCCAATTCCTGCCCCCGGGAAGCGCTGACCAGTTGAGTGTTCACCGCGATAGAAGCGTTCAAACATGCGCTTTTGCGTCGCCTCATCAATTCCTATTCCAGTATCACTAATTATAATAACGAGAAAAATCCCTTGGTTTTTCACCAAGGTTGTAACGGTGACGTCGATCAGTCCATTAGCCGTAAATTTAACGGCGTTATCAAGAATGTTAACTACTACTTTAGAAAGGACGACAGGATCCGTTTCTGCGTAATGGGGCACACTGTGACTACAGTGCATATTAAATTCGATTTTTTTGTCTTTTACGCGTACAGAAAACGGCGAGATACATTCGTCGAGCAAGCTGATTAGGTCGACATCTGAAAAGTGCAAGTCGTCTTCAGTGTTATTGGTTAATACATCGGTAAGGTTGTTGGTAAGATTAAGAAGTCGATAGCTGGATTGTTCAGCCTGCTGAATTAGTCTGGTGCGCTCTTCTTCCATGTTAGGAATAAGTTCAAGAGCACTGATAATTGCACTTATTGGCGCTCTGAATTCATGACTAATCAGTTGCAAAAACTCTTTGTTTTGCAAATCTCTATCGTCATCCACAACGGCAAGTCTCAACTTCGATTTACCAAACTTTTTAGGCGACTTGTTTGCGTTACTTTTGTAAAAAAAACATGCAATAAAATACCAAAGTACAATGACGACTGCGCCCAAAATAGTAGTGAGAAGCATCTTATTGCGCAACGCCTGAATACGCAGTAACAACGCGTTTTCTTCCGCCTGCATGGCATTGACCATAGGCAGCAGGCTAAATTGCTGCTGAATACGTTGAGTTGCATCGTCTGTCGGCAACTCAATAAGAGTATAAAGTAAATCTAGTGTGGTTTGCGCGACCTGCCGTGCAGACGCGCTATTCAATCCTTCTTTTGCTATTGCAAAGTCTCTCTCGGATAAGACGGTGGGCGAGATAGCTTGACCTGCACTACTGCGAAGGTATTCTGATATACCTTGAACGGTGACCTGTAGCTCGCGCTTTAAAATAGTATAATTCGCGGGGCCAGAAAACGCGCTGCTCTCCACCTGAAACGTAAACTGATTGATACTAGACTCAGTGGCAAGAATATTGTCCTCTAAATAACTCTGCTGCTTTAAGGCTGCTATGAGAGCTTGTTGTTTGCTCATCAGCGCGATTAAAACCGCAATGACAACCATAGCGATCAACAGTGCTGTAACACTCACTTTTGAAAAAGTGAATGTCCGCGAAATTGATGATGATTTGCGCTGCGACTGGCCAGCCTGGTTTGAGCTCACGTTCATCCTTGCAAGTAATATGCGGTAGAGATACCTACCTTAAATGTAGGCAACTAACGCTAACTTGCAAGGAAGTAGAATAAAATTACGGTGACTCAACGCGCTTTATGTGGTGCCTAATTGAATACAAAAAGCAAAGGCTGGGAATTACCATGACTGCTGTGAGAATAAAGAACAAGCTCCAATTGCCTTCAAGACTATCTACAACAAAGCCGCTGCTAGAAGCGACCAAAGTTCTGCCTGCAACACTCAGGGAGGCCATGAGTGCGTATTGGGTTGCACTAAACGCCCGATTACACAATAGTGAGATAAACGCGACCATGGCAACGGTGCTCCAAGCCCCTGTAAAACCATCGACAATAACGGTTATGGCTAAAAGAGATGTGGAAGGGCCTGTTTGCGCGATCAGTGCAAATAATAAATTAGACGCGGCCATGGCCACACCCGCAATCATTAATCCGCGGTAAATACCGTAGCGAATGTTAACCAATCCACCTAACAGTGAAAACACGATGGTTACCCACCAGTTGAGCAATTTTGAGTAAGTAGCGATATCGCTATTAGAAAAGCCAATTTCTTTATAAAACACGATACTCATGCGGCCTAGAAAGGCTTCACCGATTTTAAATAGAAAGATAAACAGTAAAAACGACGCCGCTAATTTAACGCCATTTCGATTGAAAAATTCGGCGAATGGCGTGACCAGAGTAGTTTGTATCCAGTGAAAAACGGGAGACTGCTTTGTATCTTTGGCTGTTATCTTTTCAAGCAAGGCTTCGCGGTCAATTTGTGGCTCGTTCGCTAAATACGTGGCGCACATTAATAAAGCCATGAGAGCACCGAGTAAAAGATAAATGTTTGGCCAAGTCCAAGATGTCATGTCAGCCAAGAAGAACGGGATAGCACCAAGCCCGCCATAACCTGTCCACCAGCCAGCGGTGGCTACTGAAGACGCAGCTGACATGCCGTCTTTGTCGTCTTGGGCAATACAGTCAATGCGAAAACCATCGATGGCGATATCTTGCGTGGCTGAGGCAATAGCAATAAGCAAACCGACTAATGCAACATAAAACAAATCTTGGTCTGCAGTGAGTTGAGACATCACTAAACACAGCAAAACTACACAGCCTTGCATAGCGAAAATCCAACCTCGTCGTTGACCTAATAGTGGGGGCTTGATTTTGTCGACAAGCGGAGACCAGAGGAAATTAAAAGAGTATGTCGCGAAAATAATGCCGAATAAGCCGATGGCCGAGCGAGACAAACCTTCATCTTTGAGCCAAGCAGATAGCACTGAACCAATCATGATCCAAGGGAAGCCACTGGAAATGCCGAAAAGAAATATACTGAGGTATCGTTTGTCGTTAAACGTTTTTAAAGCGTTGAGCAAAACTGCGGCCTTAGGCAAGAATACAAAAGCATATTGAGCCATGAACCACAGTGAGAAGCAATAACGCGTTGAAGTGAAAGTTTTACTATGGACGAATGCCTACGCAGTCGAGTGGGCAATGACCCAAACCTTCAAGGAAATTCACGCAGTTATTTAGTTCATCTACAAGAAACTGGTCGTTAATTAGCTTATCTTCATTCCAATAATGCACTTGGTGAAGTAAATGCCAAAAAACTCGTTCTTTTTGTGTGTAGGGCTGCGTTAAGGTGTAATCAATTTGCCCCCATTCTTCCATACTATCCCAAAAGAATAGCTCGATCTCCTCGATAGGAAGCTCTCCTTGCCAAAATGCTCTCAAATAGAAACACAGCTGCTTTGCTTTGTTATCTACGAAATCTTGAA
Source organism: Alteromonas sp. MmMcT2-2 (assembly GCF_022348305.1). Taxonomy (NCBI): domain Bacteria; kingdom Pseudomonadati; phylum Pseudomonadota; class Gammaproteobacteria; order Alteromonadales; family Alteromonadaceae; genus Alteromonas; species Alteromonas sp. MmMcT2-2. Next base: position 45,739 of record NZ_JAKRFA010000002.1, on the reverse strand, counting down.
CACTCACAAGTAACTCAACCGTTTATGTTTGCTAAAAGTATTATAGTTCATAACAATCTTACTGCTTAGGACAGAGGCTTGCTATTTACACCATTAAATTTAGGTAATTGTTTTGGATACTAATTTAGCGTAATCGGTAAATTATCGAATTACCAGCCTAGGTGGCGAGTCCAACCAATAGTACTATTTGCAACTATCTGAATATGAGGGGGTTTCTGAAACTCCTTTATACTAAAGGCTAATAAATTGCTGGGGATAATTATTTGCCGATAGTGCATTTTTAGTGCGTTTTTTGCGCTAATCTTTCGTTTTTGCGTGGTACTGTTCGCCCAATCGTTAAATCCACTTAGTGACAGATCCAATATTGGAAAGCTGGACTGCGCTATATTATCTATAACTAATGTATTCGTTGATTCTTCTGGCCAAAAAGGTGAAATGGCTACGAAAGTGTCTGGATGAAGTTGAGGCTGTTGCTCTACGACGGACAAGTAAGTTGTGGCCAGCATGCCTTGTGCAATGACCATACGGTAGCCTGAATTGTCTTGTAAATAATTATTCAATGCATTGAGTTGTAAACTCAGTGCTGAAGTTGCTGATTCGAAATTGAGATACTGCGTAAGTTGATTACTTCTGGGGTGGATATTTTGGGCTGACATAGACGTAGTTTCAGAGTCTGATATGTCGGTGTTTGTAGATTCAGCAGGTAGGTTCTGCTGGGAAGTGACATTGACCGGCAAATTAAACGGACTTATCACTACATTCCAGCCTTTTTCTGCAAGCATGTTGGCAAGGCTATTTCCCTGCGCGAGCGTAAGGCTAGAGGGAAAAGGCTCGGTGAGTATGATAGCCACACCCAAAGGTAATGGTGTTTGCGCTTCAATTTCAATAATTGGGGATTCAACTTCTCCAATCATCAAAGGTTTCACTTCTCCAGGCAGATAGGCGTGACTAACATCTGTGAAAAAGTCACAGTGAGCTGTCATAGGCAATAGCGAAACAATAACAGCAAATGTTAAAAGGAGAGCGTGCCTTTTCATAAAATGTGGTTTGCCTTTACCTTAATCTGGATCTATTCAGCTTTGACAGCATCAAATTAATTCGTACATCAAGCGTATACGAAGGTTATCGGCAGGGTGCGTTAAAACTAAAATGGAGTCTATTGATAAAGTTGAGTAGCGTTAGAACGCTACTCAATACTTTCTGAGAGCGGCTTTGGGCAAAACGGACTAAAAGGGATGGCGACATTAAAGTGCAGCCAATGCCCAAGTGTCGGGTGCGAAAGACTCAAGCTTTCAGCATGAAGCTGTAAACGAGGCGCCATGGATAACGCTTCTTCATGGGCATAGAGTCTATCTCCCAAAATAGGGTGACCCAAAGCAAGCATATGTACTCGCAGTTGGTGAGAGCGACCGGTAATAGGATAAAGGGCAACGAGAGAATAGGGTCGCTCTTTTTCATCCAGTGTGCGCTCAATGACGTCAAAGTGCGTTACGGCTTTTTTACCGCGCTCGAAGTCTACCATTTGCTTTGGCCTGTTTGGCCAGTCGCAAATAAGGGGAAGGTTAACCTCTCCGCTGTCTTGTTCTACATGCCCATGAACACGTGCGAAGTAGCGCTTTTTAGTTTGACGTAACTCAAACTGTTTCGAGATATGGCGATGGCTATCTTTATTAAGCGCCAGCACCAAAATACCCGAAGTCGCCATGTCTAAGCGATGCACTACTGTGGCGGTGGGGTACACACGGTTCACCCGGCTAATCAGCGAGTCGCGGTGCTCTAATGCTTTGCCCGGAACGCTCAATAGCCCGCTAGGTTTATGCGCAACCACCATGTCCTCATCTTGATACAAAATATCAAGATAAGGTGTCATCGGTGGGTTATAAACAAAACTTGGGTTCGCCATTATGTACTCGTTACTTCACAGTCGCTTTTGAATGTTTAACCTTTCGAGGTTACGGGTTATTTACCACAATACGAATGGCGTCCAGCTGAACATCTGCATCCTGAATTACTTTATCAAGGGCGCTCATTTGCGTTTCAATAAACTCTATTTCGCTGTCACGTACTGCAGGGTTACGTTTTTGAAGATCGCGTAAGCGCTGTATTTCTTCGTTAAGCGTGCTGTGCATGCTGTTAAGTGCGTCGTGTTGCTTTTGGTTGGCTTGCTGATGGGCAAGCTTACGCGCCTTTTCAATGGCAAGCTCAAGCGGCTGTTGCAAGGCTTTTAGAAGTTGAGCCGAGATCTTACGTCCAATTTTACGCTTAACGTCGAAGCTCAATTCAGACGGGTTTCCTTGCGCATCTAAACACACTCGCACGGGCGTTTGAGGTAAGAAGCGACCCAACTGAAGCGCTTTAGGCGCTTGCGCTTGCAGCACAAACAACGCCTCAACCCAATAAGCGCCTTTTGGCAAAGACGGCTCGGCAATGAAGCCCATGCTGCTCTTTCCGTGTACGTCGGTGAGTACTACGTCCATGGCGGTATGCACAAGTGGATGATCCCAGCTTAAAAACTGCACGTTTTCTAGCGTGGTGGCAACACGGCGCTTGTAAGTGACTGTCATGCCTTCTGGGTCAAGACCTGGAAGCTGGCTCACCATCGACTCGGTTGGCATAAGAATAAAGCAGTCATTGCCTTTTTCATCCTGCTGAACACCGATAGCATCGAAAACGCGACCCATAAAGCGCGACAAATCTTGTTCGCTATCAAGGGTAATAATGTCTTCAAGCAGTTGTTCTACGCGGCCTTCACCCGAGGCATTAAGCTCAAGAAGACGATCGCGACCGGCTTCAAGCTGCGCTACGAGCTGGCTATTAAGCGTAACACTCATGTTCACTAGCTCGTCACGCGCGCTCATATCGTCAGGGTGTAAGCACGCACCAATAAGCAGAGGCTTAACGTCGTCGAATACACCAGAGCCCGTGGGGCAGGTCTTTTCGAAGGCATTCAGCCCTTCGTGATACCAATCTAGTAATACGTGCTGCGCGGTTTTCGCTAAATACGGCACGTGAATTTGTACGGTTTGGGTTTGGCCAATACGGTCAAGACGACCAATACGTTGTTCAAGCAGATCTGGCGTGATAGGCAAATCGAACAGCACCAAATGATGAGCGAACTGGAAGTTACGACCTTCGCTACCAATTTCACTACACAGTAGAATTTGTGCGCCGTCTTCCTCATCAGCAAAATAATGAGCCGCTTTGTCGCGCTCCACAATGCTCATGCCTTCGTGGAATACACTGTGGCGAATACCGGTTTGCGTGCGAATAACCTCACCTAACTCTTGCGCTGTACGGGCGCTTGCGCAAATAAGCAGAATCTTTTCTGGCTTAACGCTTTGCATGAAATCAAGCAGCCATTCAACGCGCGGGTCTTGCTTGGTCCAGCTGTTAACCACGCTTGCCATACGTTCAGGATACAGTGAATAGGTTAAGTCGCCGCCGCTCACTGCATCTGAATAAACCTCAGGCAAAGCCAGTTCGTAAGCGCTTAATTTACGCATCGGAAAGCCTTCGATATTGGCGCGGCGGTTTCTAAACAGCATACGACCTGTGCCGTGACAGTCAATAAGTTGATGCAGCAACGCATGGCGATTGTCCGGCGAGCTTAAATCACCCGCATGTTCCATTACGTCAGGCGCGAACTCTGCGAGTTTGCTGCGTTGTTTGTCGTTAGGCTCGGCGTCTGAAAGTAATGGCGCTACCGCATCGGCCAGTTGGCTGTATTTCGATTCTTCATCTAAGAATGCATCGTAGCTATGGAAGCGAGCCGGGTCGAGCAGGCGCAAGCGGGCAAAGTGGCTTTCGTGACCAAGTTGATCAGGCGTTGCGGTAAGCAGTAATACGCCTGGCGTTTGGTTTGCCAGCGCTTCCACACACAAGTATTCGGCAGAGGGAGCCTCACTTGACCACGCAAGGTGATGGGCTTCATCGACAACCATTAAATCCCATCCTGCAGCTTGAATTTGCTGCTGGCGTTTTTCGCTCTTGCTTAGGAAGTCGATACTACAAAGTACTAGCTGGTCGTTTTCAAATGGATTCACAGCGCTCGCGTCAGATGTTTCGTCATCTTGTAAGCCTTCGCTCTTCTCTATAGCCTCGCAACGACTTTCATCGTAAATGGCAAAAGGAAGGTTAACGCGACGAAGCATTTCAACTAACCATTGGTGCATGAGCGAGTCTGGAACCAAAATAAGCACGCGCTCTGCGCGGCCTGTTTTAAGCTGCTGGTGAATAATCAACGCGGCTTCAATGGTTTTACCAAGACCTACTTCATCGGCAAGTAATACGCGAGGTGCGTGTCTGCCGCCTACCTCTGACGCAATGTGGAGTTGGTGCGGAATAAGCGATATGCGCGCACCTGCAAGACCAATGGTGTTTGAACGTAAGTAATCGTATTGATGATCTAAAGCACGCTCGCGCAAATCGAACCATTTAGGGTTGTCTAATTGCTGACTGAACAGGCGCTTTTCAGGTTGGTTCAAGCGAATATGGCTGTCTAGCATGGTTTCAGGTAATCGCGCTTGCGCTTTGGTGTCTTCGCGAAGCCCGTGATAGATGAAAAGATCTTGGCTTTCTTCTTTTTCAGTAATGGTCATTTCCCAGCCGTCTTGGCTTTTGACCGTTTCGCCAATTTCAAAAATTAGTCGCGTAAGCGGCGCATCTTGCTTAGTATACTTTCGCGCTTCGCCTGTTGCTGGATACAACACTTCGACAGAACGGAAGTCGCTACCAATAACGACACCTAACCCCAGCTCTATTTCTGTGTTGCTTAACCAACGCTGACCAACTGAAAATTGACTATCTGAACTCATAAATCACCAACCTATTTTTCGGGGGGCGGTATTGTACGCATTGCGTTGTGATAAGTCATTAATACTAGCTCATTTGATTTGCGGTTGCAGGTGGGGGGATTGAGTACCTATGCCCTGCGTTAACAAGACGATTAGCACTAGTAGGCCTTCTTTGCTTCACAACGAGAATGCTGGTAGCAAAAGAATAAGAACGTTAACGTGCCCATCAGGCTTGCTTTGTCACAGGGTTGGCGTAAAACTGTCGTATCACTGACCATGGATATTTCTTACTGTTAACCGCGTTACGTTTTTAACGTATGTGAAGCGCAGCTAACAGGAGGAAGCGCGAGATGGATATGAAAGTAGACAGTCAAAAGCTTATACAACTTCGCAATGCTAGGGCATGGAGTCAGCAGCATCTGGCAGATGTGTCTGGATTGAGTTTGCGTACTATTCAGCGAATTGAGAAAACACAATCTGCTTCACACGATTCAATAGGCGCACTTGCTTCAGTTTTCGAAACGACGCCCGATGCGCTTTTAATGGGTGAAACCCATGCCACTACAAGTCATGCTCAAGGGCAGCCAACCTCGCAAACTTCTACTGCGGGCGAGAATGCCGCAGCTCATCATTCAATTAAGCTGCAGGGTGACCGGCGAACGTCGTTGAATCCCCAACATGTTCTTTGGATCACGCTAGCGCTCGCCATCAGTTTGTTTGCTGCTATTTATTATGCGCAAACGGTCAATGCGAACAATGGTAGCAACCAAGTAATTGAAGCTGGCAAGCCAGTTAATGTCAGTAGCGAAGTCCTTGAAGGTGCAACAAGCTGGCTGGAACTTATCGACAGCGGAGAATATGAACAAAGCTGGAAAGAGAGTGGGGCTATTTTTAGAAGCGGTATTTCAATAGCTAAATGGACCGAGGCGATGCAGCTAGTCAGGGAGCCATTGGGGGCAGCCAAGTCGAGGGAAATTGCGTTAGCACAAGCGCCAACTTCACTGCCGGGATTGCCTAAAGGAAACTACTTAATTTTGTCGTTCACCACTGACTTTGATTCCCAGACCACAATGAAAGTAGAGACCCTTTCTATGGTGGAAGTTGATGGCGAATATAAAGCAATAGGCTACTTCATTAAGTAGCCTACTCAGGTAACTGGTACAAAGTTTCAATTCCTTGAATGGCTTTGAAAGCATGATCGCTCGTTGCATTGTTGATGGCTTTGATAAGTTCAGGTGCATTGTAGGGCTCTAACAAGGTTAGGAACGTCGCTGTGCCAGGTGGCATGCCACTATTCACTGCTTTTTGAAGTCGCTTCCATACGGTGAACAGCGACTCCTCACCTAACGTTTTTTGTTGCACCACGCTATCGATGGCGCGGTGCATTATCATCCCGCATGAATAATAAAGATTGAAGTGTCCGTTTTTATAAGCACGAGCCAGCGTTGTCTGCGCCAGCCCTTCAGTACAGCTCTCGAAAGCGCGGGTCATTCGGCTTTCAACATAGCTATTGGCGTCTTCGTAGAGGAAGTTCATGGCGATTGCCGCAAAGTAGTCGGCGTTGCCCTCGTGCAGCCAAGACTGCTCCTCGTTTTCTGATACACCTTCGGTACTGCCGGGCTGATATAAATGGGCGACTTCGTGAGCAAAGAACCAAAGTGTTTGGTTAACAAAGCTGCTGTTATTGGCCTGCTCATTTAAGTCTTGTCTGTTCCAATGCATAAATATCTGGTTAGGTAGTGTTCCACCTTGTGTAGAGTGATCGTCTACGTTTGCGTAAGAGGCAAATAACATGGGCTTTTCGCCCTTAAGAGGATTAAGAGAATGGGAGAAAAACGCCATCATGTTGGGTATATCTTCTTCTAGCGAAGCTTTAATGCTTTCAGGAAGCCCGGGATCAATTAGGGCAACCACATCATCGGTAATAATTGGCTGTTGCTTACCCACATACACGACTCTTCCATCATTGTTATCTGTCCACGACACGCTGCTTTTCATTACTTTGCCATTCAACACTATGTGTTCATCACTGGGAACATTGAGTGTCAGGTGCCATTTATTATCTTCTTCAGTACAGGCATTAGCACAAGCAAACAGTCGCCCAGAGTGAAAGGTATTTCCACCATCAGAAAAAGGAGAAAATGGTGCGTAATCTTTACCCAGATGTTTATAGGTGGGCGTCAGTAAAAATGACACGGTAGAGAGGGACTTGCCTGACTTCGAGCGCACAAGTTCTTGGTGTTTGGTGTCATCAAAGACGATTTCTATGTCGTTGTCTTGCGCGAACCAACGTGTTGTTCTTGATGTATCTGGGTTTCTAACAAAAGCCAGCGTTTTGGCTGGCGTAGTTAATGTGTAAGTGACTACCCATTTTTCAGACGTATCAGCCGTGCTTTTCTCAACCTTGATTAGAATAGTAGAAGGGGAAGAATCATTGAGCGCTTGGCTATTCGCCCATGCAATTTCAGCGTTAAAGCACGCCAGTAGCGCTAACGTCACGCTTATGGCCGTTTTTATTTTTGTGATGTTAAGCCAATTCATAGCTGATCTTTCCCTGAGTGTTATTAATTTAAACGCATCCACTTTATTGAGGTGTTGTGGCATTGGGTTAGCACCCGTGTTTAATTCACCGCTTCAACAAATACACCTTAGCCTATTTGGGTATTAAAAACGCAACTAAAGCTGCGCTAACTGTAGTTAAAGTGTGAGCATTTGTTACGAACCAAGTATGCCAGTTTCTTGTTAATGCAGAATGGGAGCGCTGTGCTATCTCATATTACGTGAAGGGACTGCTCTTCGCTTATCACTTGCTCTAACGAAAAATAAAAAAGAAAAAACAGTGCTAAATCTCAAAAACTGGATTATGGTGGAATTAAGGGTTCGCTAATTTAACAAACGAACCTTTGAGGCAGAAAGAGTAGTACTGCTTCTCAGTCGACGCGAGTAGGGGAAGAAGTCCTGTTTCGAGCGGCATTCTCCTACAACCGTAACTGTAGCTTGTTAGCGCGTGCGTTCATAAATGAACAATACGTCTAACCTGGCTTTATTTACCGGAGTGAAGGATGCCAAGAAAAAATTCTACCGATACTAAGATTTACGTCCTCGATACCAATATTCTGCTGCACGAACCTCACGCTTTTCTCTCCTTTAAAGAACATGACGTTGTTATTCCAATGACCGTATTGGAAGAGCTCGACTACATCAAAGACAGCAAAAAAGACGTGGCGCGTGATGCACGGGTATCCATTCGGGCTATGGAGGATTTACTCCACGACGCAACGCCAGAAGATATGCTAGCGGGTGTATCGATGGAAGGGTTGGGCGCGGGTCAAACGGCACCTACAGGGAGTCTATCTATATTCGCCGACCTCAACATGGTTGAGGCTCAGCAAGTGTTTACCAGCAACGAGAATGACAACCGCATTATTAACGTAGCGCTGCACTTGCAAAAGACGTTCGCGCCGCAAAAAGTGGTGTTGGTTACCAAAGACTTAAACATGCGCCTTAAAGCGAAAGGGGCAGGCCTCGCTCATGTTGAAGACTACCGCACCGACCAGCTAATTACTGACATCAAATATCTATCTCGCGGGTTTCATACCTTTGAAGGTAATTTTTGGGACAGCGTAAAAAGCGTGGATAGCCGCAGCGAAGGGCGCGACACCATTCACACTATCCCCAAGTCTATGTTGCCAGAAGCGTATGTAAACGAGTTTTTGCTCGACGAAACGAAACAGTTTGCAGGTTTAGTAGAAGAGATCACCGACGATCATTTAGAGGTGTTGGATTTAGGCTATGAACGCTTGATGGGTCGTCATGCCTGGGGCATCACACCCAAAAATATAGGGCAGGCCATGGCGCTTCATGCGCTGCTAGACCCACACATTGATATGGTTATTCTCACTGGCCCTGCCGGTAGTGGTAAAACGTTACTTGCGTTAGCGGCAGCCCTTGAAATGGTGGTAGAGCGTAACATGTATGACAAAATCATTGTCACGCGAAGCACGCCGGAAATTGCTGAGTCGATTGGTTTTTTACCGGGGACGGAAGAAGAAAAAATGTTGCCTTGGTTGGCAGCAATTACCGATTCTTTGGAAGTACTCCACAAGCACGACGAAAATACCAAAGGGTCTATGAATTACATCATGGAAAAAGCCAACATTCAGTATAAGTCGGTAAACTTTATGCGAGGCCGAAGTATTCAAAATGCGATTGTGATTTTGGATGAGTCGCAGAACTTAACCGCGTCACAGCTTAAAACGATCATCACACGTTGTGGTGAAGGAACGAAGCTGATAGTGGGCGGTAACTTGGCGCAGATAGACAGTAACTACCTGAGCGCAGTGACATCGGGGCTTACTTACTTGGTTGAGAAGTTTAAAGACTTCTCGGGCAGTGCCACCATAAACTTAGACGGCGTGGTAAGAAGTCGTCTTGCGAGTTTTGCTGAAGAGAATCTTTAACCTAAGATAACGCGTAAATTGGTAGTATTGTTTTTATAACAGAATACTGTCCTCACTGTTATACTCCGCTGGTGGGAACTATCGGAGTATAACGTGGCTAAATACGAAGTTTTAGCTCACCAACTTAAAGAGCAGATTGAGCGCGGCGTGTGGGTAGAAAATGAAAAGCTCCCATCGCTTCGCAAACAGGCAGCACAAACAGGCTTCAGCCTAATGACAGTGCTGCACGCCTATCAGATGTTAGAAAGCCAAGGCATAGTCAGCTCCCAAGAACGTTCTGGCTTTCTGGTAACAGCTAAAGCGAGCAATGCCTCAAAAGAGCGTGTACAGGCCACAGAAGCCGTCAGCATTAACGACTTTGTGTATGAAGTGCTGCAGGCCTCTCGCGACCCCCACATGTTCAGTTTAGGATTTGCTTACCCCGACCCAAGCCTTTATCCAAGGCAACATTTAAATAAGTCTATTGCAGCTGCCGCCCAGCAAATTTCCTTGACCAGCGCCATGGATAATTTGCCTCCAGGTAACCTGGACCTCAGAAAAATCATCGCTAAGCGCTATGCCGCCAAAGGCGTGAATATATCGCCTGATGAAATCATTATTACCGCTGGTGCGTTAGAGGCGCTGAACTTGAGTTTGCAGGCATGCACCACACCAGGAGACTGGGTGGTTGTCGAGTCGCCGGTGTTTTACGGAACGCTGCAGGCGCTTCAACGTTTAGGTCTAAAAGCGATTACTGTAACGGTATCACCCAACACTGGATTGGATGTAGCTGCACTTGAGCGCGCATTTAAAAATCATAATGTGAAAGCCTGCTGGCTTATGAGCAACTTTCAAAATCCTGTTGGATACTCATTGAGTGACGTTCAAAAACAGCAGGTGGCCGCGTTACTGGATAAGTATAATGTTGCCCTTATTGAAGATGATGTGTATGCCGAGCTCTATGCTGATAAGCGTCCACCTCTGCCAATTAAGCATTTTATGAAAGAGGGAGATAGTATGTTGTGTTCATCGTTCTCCAAGTCTTTAGTGGCAGGGTACAGAATAGGGTGGGTCGCCGCAGGTAAGCGTGCCCTTGAAATACAAAAACAGCAGCTTATGAGTACATTGGCAACCAGTGCGCCGATACAGCTTGCGCTTGTAGACTATTTATCCACAAAAAATTACGAGTCTCATTTAAAGCAGCTGCGAAAAAAACTCATCGCTCGTAAGAAGACGATAACGGCGCTGCTTACCGACCTTCTATCAGACGTTGCGACTATTCATACACATAGTGGCGGCTATTTTTTGTGGGTGGAAAGCCGGGGGCATGTTGATGCAATGGCTATTTATAAAGAAGCGTTGCGTTTACACATCACCATTGCGCCTGGAAAACTGTTTAGCTTAACCAATGAGTTTAACCATTGTTTTCGTTTAAATGCATCGTTTGCTCTGAATGAAGCGAAGCGCAATCAACTGCTTAAGCTTTCGTTATTTATAAAAAGTCTTTCATAAATAACGTGTTATCAATCTGCGTAACGCAAACCGTAGTTTTTGCACATTATGTATAGGGTGCAGGTTTGAAACAAGAAAAACATTCACCTTAAAAATCTGCGACTTCAAAGCCTACGCCTTAAATATCTGCGCCTTAAAATCTATTGCAACTGATCTATAAAGAAACCCCTAATCTGTTTCTATTTTAACGGCCTTAAATCCCTACCATTAGCGCAAAATTTTCGGAGAAAGCTAATGACGGCAGTTAAAATTCGGCAAGAAGACATCATTGCTTGTACACCCGTAGAAAGCAAAAAAATCTATATCCGTGAGGAAACCGGGCACTTTCAAAAAATACGTCGATACTTGAATGTAGTATTAGTGACGCTGTTTGTTGCGCTCCCCTTTATTCAATACCAAGGACAGCAGGCGATTTTGTTTGACGTGGGGCGTCAAACCCTCACGCTTTTTACATGGGTGTTGTATCCACAAGACCTCATGATTTTTGCCTTTCTGTTTATTCTTGCGGCTTTTGTTTTGTTTTTAGTCACCCGTCATTACGGGCGAGTATGGTGTGGCTTTACTTGCCCTCAAACCGTATGGACTCTCGCTTTCAATTGGGTAGAGCGCCGTATTGAAGGTACGCACAATCAAAGCAAGGCTTTAGATAAGCAGCCTAGCTCACTAACAAAAGTAGTCGTAAAGGGGGCAAAACACAGTGCATGGTTGGCATTAAGCCTTATTACTGCGCTGGTTTTTATGTCTTACTTCTATCCGGCATCTCGTCTATATACGGAGTTTTTCACTTTCTCTGCGCCTGCGTTAATTTCAGGCTGGACAATGTTCTTTGCCGTTTGCACTTATGCCAATGCCGGTTGGCTTCGAGAGAAAATGTGCACGCACATGTGCCCCTATTCTCGCTTTCAAGCTGCGATGTTTGATAACAGTACGTCATTGGTTACTTACAACGAAACCAGAGGAGAAAGTCGCGGACCAAGGAAGCGTTTTTCACAGCACAAAGACTTGGGCGATTGTGTCGATTGTAATTTATGCGTTCAAGTCTGCCCAGCAGGCATCGATATTCGTGAAGGAATTCAGTACGAGTGCATTAACTGTGGCCTGTGTATTGACGCATGCGACAAGGTCATGGCCAAATTTGGCTATCCGCTCAAACTTATCAATTTTTCGCGAGCCGGCAGGAATTCTGGGCGTAAAATCACTAACTATCTTTACGGCGCCGCAATCATTGCCATACTGCTCGCAATGGGCGAGTGGGCTATCGACAGGCAGGACTTCGAAGCTTCAATTAGCCGTGACCGCAACGCGCTTTACAGAGAGAACAACGCGGGACACATTGAAAACACTTATACGTTAACCGTTTTAAATAAATCCCGCGTGGCCAAAACCTATGAAATTGCTATAGAAACGCCATCAGATATGCAGCTTATTAACGTACCGACTATAAACGTAGCACCAGGCGAAAAGCGAAATGTGCCGTTTTCAGTTGAAGCATTGTCGCCAATGGCTAATACCATGCAATCTGTTAGCTTTGTTATTATCGATAAATCTACCAACAGTGTGATTGGCAATGAAGTGATGTTCTATTCAGGGAATAACAGGCAAATGTAGATGAAACTTAATCTACTACTTCCACTTGGTAGCGCCCGGTCACAATGTTGCGCTCTGTATCTTCGGATACTTGCCCGAAAGGAATGAGTGCCGGACCCGTAGGATCATAGAGCACGTAAACGTCGCCATCGTGCTCTATGGTTCGGTCATCTGCCATGGGGGTTAATGCAATTCCAAGCAAGGCATGGTTGGGCAGATAAAGCACAATCATCTTTGTAGTAGGTAAAAAAGCTCTTACCATTGAAGACGCTAATACTGCTTTACTGTCACAGTCCCCTAGGTTCTGCATAAGCACACTTATGGGCGGCGCATACCCAGAGCCATTACTCACTACTCTATCTTCTAACGTGTCGTAAGGGATGCTTTGCAGCCAACTGAGAATTAAAGAAAAATAGGCTCTAGAATCTGACTCAGACGCGACTTTCTCGTAAAACGCTTGAGAAACGGACACCAAAGGTTTTACTGACTCAGAGATGTAACGCAGGTGATCTGGCTTTATGGCACTTTGGTTAAATATGGTCGTAAAGCGCGTGAAGTAATGTTCACGCAAGTAGCTATCGTAAGCGTTTTGCTGTACGTCACGTAAATGCGCTTGAACGTCTTCTATTTTCTCTTCGTCAGTCCCCGACACTTTAATATTAATGGCTTCTCTCAAGGGCTTGATTGTTATTTTTGCGTCCTTGGGGTCGATAGCCTTTGCTGCTTTGGTCAATGCAACAGTCACGTGTCGCTGTGCTATTTTGGGCTTGTAATTTGTCTGCCTGAGCGGCAAATCTTCAATTGACTCAAAGGGAATTTCAAACCTGAGGTTATGTCGCTGCTTCGCACCGTCAATCCATTCGTAATAGAACTGAATGCCGGTATCAGTCTTCTTTCTTTTGAACTCGAGTTGTTCAGAGAGCGCATGCTGAACATGGAAAACCACTAGGATCGTAGCGAGACCAAGGTATCTCGTTACCTTACTAATAAAGCGCCAAATGTTCTTTTTTTTCGAGTTAGTGTGAAGCTTCATTGTTATCGTTGGGGTAACTCAATAATTGATCACTCATTTTGTGAGTATGCGCGTGAAAATGAAAAAAACAAGGTAAAGGCTATTTTGAAGCCTTTGCCTTGGGTCGTGCCAGCCCATTACCCTAGCAAAGGGCAGTGGCCGTTAATAATGCATTGAGAGACCTTGGGATTGTGCTACTTGATTCAAAAACTGTCGATTAGTGGGTAAACCACTGAGTTGTTGCTGAATACTTTGTACATGTTTTGCGTAGGCCTGCCGACGTTCTTAAGCGGAAAGCTGGTACAGAGCCCCTTTATTTACACAAAGGGGCAGGAAGGGATTATTGGTACCAGTTTAGTTCGTCACGTAAACTAACAACTGAACCGACGATAATAAGTGTAGGAGGCTGTAATTGCGCCTCTTCTTGCTTAGCCACAATATTACTCAGCGTGCCTGTTAGTACCGCCTGCTTTTCGGTAGTCGCCGATTGAACTAAAGCGATAGGCGTATTGGCATCAAGACCGTGTTCAATGAGCTTTTCGCAGATAATCGGCAAGCCTGTCAAACCCATATAAAACACAGCGGTTTGATTCTTCTGTGCAAGGGCAGGCCAGTTGAGGTCGATAGTGCCATTTTTTAGGTGACCAGTGGCGAATACCACAGACTGGGCGTGATCGCGATGAGTAAGTGGAATGCCAGCATAGCTAGACGCCCCGCTTGCGGCGGTAATGCCGGGAACTACCTGAAAGTCGATGCCGTGCTTAATGAGGGTTTGAATTTCTTCTCCACCGCGTCCAAATATGAATGGGTCGCCGCCTTTTAGGCGCACTACGCGATTGCCTTTTTTGGCCTCATCAACCATTAGCTGGTTAATGTCGTCTTGAGGAAGCGTGTGATTGCTTTTGGCCTTACCCACGTAGATTTTCTCAGCGTCACGGCGTACAAGCTCAAGAATTTGCGGCGATACTAAGCGATCATAGACTACCACGTCGGCCTTTTGCATTAAGCGCAAGGCGCGAAAGGTAAGAAGATCGGGGTCGCCAGGACCTGCTCCCACCAAATACACTTGCCCTTCTACTTTTTTGTCCTGAGCCGCGGCTTGCAGTGCTAATTCGAATGCATCATCGGCTTTGCTGTCTTGGCCCTTTTCTACCATTTCAGCAATGTCACCATCGAGCACGTCTTCCCAAAAGTATCGACGAGCGGTAACGCCATTAAGCGTTTGTTTTACTTTTTCGCGGAATTTTTCAGAAAATGCGCCAAGTCGACTTAAGTTAGCAGGCAGTACAGTTTCTAACTTTTGACGTAAATATCGAAGCAAAACAGGCGCTACACCACCACTACTCATAGCAATAACGATAGGAGAGCGGTCAACAATAGAGGGGGTGATGAATTGGCAAAGCGGCGTATTGTCCACCACGTTCACCAACACTTTGTTAGCGCGCGCTAAGTCGTGAATATGTTGATTAACATCGCCTTTATCGGTGGCAATGAAGACCATATCTTTATGGGTGAGATCACTATTTTCAAACTCGCGTTCAATAAGTGTCACTTTCTCATTTTGCACCAATTGCTTCACCGTATCGCAAACCCAAGGCGCCACTACAGTGATGGTCGCAGGTGTCTTCATAATAAGCTCTAGCTTACGGGCAGCAACTTCACCAGCCCCAACAATTAGAACATTGAGTTTTCTGGCGTCTAGGAATAACGGAAAGTAATCCATAAAGGTTTTCTTAGCTTCAAATACAAAAAAAGAACTGACACTATTTTGCGCCAATTCTTTTTAATTAGAAAACAACGAAAACAGCCTTTATATTGCTATTAGTTATATAAAGGCTGAATGTATTGCTATTTAGTTCTTACGCTTACGGTTTTCGCGATCTCCGCGATTAGGACGGTCTTCACGATTGCCGCGAGGCGCTCTGTCACCACGGTTACCACGATCGCCACGACCTTTAGCCGGCGGTGTATCTGACCATTCGCGAATATTCAAACGCTGACCAGCAACACGGGTGCCCTGTAGCGTATCGCGCGTTTCCTTAGGCATACCTTCAGGAAGGTCTACCGTGCTGAAGTTGTCATAAATTTCGATAGCGCCAATGTGCTTCGAATTTATGTTTGCTTCATTAGCAATAGCGCCAACGATATTTCCAGGCTTCGCACCATGTACGTGACCTACTTCAATGCGGAAGCGCTGCATGCCTTCTTCAGGCTTGCGGTTTCCACGAGGTATTCTTGGCTTTCTCTCACGACCATCACGGTCACGAGAGTTTCTCTCGCGGCTGTCGCGCTGAGGCTTGCTGTTAATATCTGGACGATCTGATTCTTTAAGTATTAACGGTTCGTCGCCCTGCGCAATTTTAAGCAGGGCTGCCATCAATACTTCAGGAGACGCTTCGTTTTCTTCTTTAATCATCTCAACAATAGGCATTAGTGATTCAATGCTATCGTCTTGGGTTGCTTCGGCAACTGATTGTTTGAAGCGGCTTAAACGTGTTTCATTAATTTCGCTAATTGAAGGAATTGGCATTGCTTCAATAGGCTGCTTGGTGGTTTTCTCAATAGAGAACAACAAGCGCTTTTCGCGATGAGAGATAAATAGGATCGCATCACCTTGACGACCAGCACGACCTGTACGACCAATACGGTGTACGTAAGATTCGCTGTCGTACGGGATATCGTAGTTGATAACGTGGCTTACACGCTCAACGTCAAGACCACGGGCTACAACGTCAGTAGCGACAAGGATATCAATTTTACCCTGTTTAAGTTTTTCAACAGTGCGCTCACGAGCAGCCTGAGGAATATCACCGTTTAGTGGTTCTACGTCGTAACCACGAGCAGAGAGTTTATCTGCTAGTTCAACCGTAGCGGTTTTCGTACGTACGAATATGATCATACCGTCGAACACTTCCACTTCCATGATACGCGTTAGCGCTTCAAGCTTGTGGTGTGGTGCAATTTGGCAATAGCGCTGGCGAATAGTGCTAGCCGTACTTACCTTAGACGCAATTTTAACGTGCTTAGGGTCTTTCAAATAACGCTGAGTAATTTTCTTAATTGGGCCAGGCATAGTAGCCGAGAACAGTGCGGTTTGACGCTCTTCTGGTGCGTGGCTAAGAATAAGTTCAACGTCATCGATAAAGCCCATACGAAGCATTTCGTCAGCTTCGTCTAGCACTAGGAACTTAAGTTCGCTTAAGTCTAGCGTTTTGCGCTTAATGTGGTCGATGATACGGCCTGGTGTACCTACAACAACCTGAACGCCGCGCTTAAGCTGGCGAATTTGGTTGTCGTACGACTGACCGCCGTATACTGGAAGTACTTTAATTTTTTGACTAAAGCTCGCATAAACCTGAAACGCCTCTGCAACCTGAATAGCTAGTTCACGGGTTGGGGCCAATACCAGTAATTGCGGCTTACGTTCTTCAGGATCGATATTTGCCAACATGGGCAGGGCAAACGCAGCGGTTTTTCCTGTCCCTGTCTGTGCCTGACCGAGTAAATCGTGCCCTTCAAGTAAAAGAGGAATACTCTCAGCTTGAATAGGAGACGGTTTCTCGTAGCCAACTTTTTCAAGGGCTTGTAAGATAGGTTCTGGTAAATTGAGGTCTTTAAATGTCATGTCGACAGTTGTGGTCATTAAGGATCCTGGTGCATTAAGTAAGGAGGGTGCGGCATACGATTAAACCGTACTTTTTCGGTTTATTATCGCAAGACGCTATACAGCGATGAACTGGCCTTTCGGGCGAGTTTATGAAGCGTATTCGTAGCGTATTTCGCGATATGCTTGCCAGCAGTGTTGCAAAAAACCATATTATATTCGAATAATGGCAAGGTTGCCACGAAATTGCACAGTTTAGATGAAATAATAGACAGTACACCATGCGCTATTTTCAATGTGTAGCGATGTGACAATAAAAAGTTGAGGTAGGGCAAGGAATTACAATGACAAAAATGAAACCCAATACATTACTTAAAAGCACAACGTTAGCGGTGATGCTGACCAGCGCGCTTTTATCTGGATGTAGTGAAAAATCAATGGAAAGCCATTTAGCAGATGCAAGGAACTACGCCTCTTCTCAACAAATCGACGCCGCCATTGTTGAATATAAAAATGCCATTCAAAAAGCGCCCGATGCCGCAGCACCGCGCTTCGAACTTGGCAAGCTGTACTTGCAGGAAAGTAATTTTTCAGCTGCTGAAAAAGAACTCAACAAGGCAATGGAACTTGGGCATCCTGTTAGCCAAGTCATTCCTCTATTGTCGGTCGCTTACCAACAGTCAGGCGCAGAAAATGCGCTGGCCGAAGTAGATTATCGCGCAGAAGGGATGTCAGCAGTTGAATCAGCCGAGGTGGGTTTTTATAAGCTACAGGCTTTAATGCAGCTAGGTAAAAACGAAGAAGCTCAAACGCTACTGGCTGATTTATCAACCCTAGATACGAGCTCAGTCTATAAAGGCCTTATTGACAGTTATGCCTTTGTTTTAGAGAACGACATGGATGGAGCGCTAGCCGCCACCGAGAAGCTGCGAGAACAAGCCCCCACCAATAAAGACGTGCTACAACAGTTAGCAAAAATTTATCTTCAAAAAGGTGAGCCGAGTAAAGCTGCCGAAGTCTACGGCGTGTATGTGAGTCAGTATCCTGACGACGTAACCAGCAAATTTGCCTATGCAGCGCTACTGATTGAAATAAGAGAGCTCGACAAAGCAGAACCTATTGTAGATGACTTGTTGACCTTAAATGAAAACCATCCGCTGCTTAATACCTTTAAAGGCATCATTGAGTCGGCCAACGAAAATTATGCTAAGGCCCTCGAGCACTTGGAAATTGCCGTTCAAAATGGAAGAAGTGATCAGGTCGTGCGTTTGGTTGCGGGCTTCAGTGCATATCAAATTCAAGACTTTGAAGCGGCACAGCGTCACCTGACAATGGTGGCTTCTAGTCTTCCTGATAATCACCCTGGTCTTCGTATGCTGGCAGACAGCATGCTGCAGCTCGGTGAAAATGATGAAGCGCTTGAAGTATTAGCGAGGGTAGAAGGCGAGCAAGGTATTGATGCCGCACTATTCTCTAAGGCAAGTTATCAGCTTTTAAAAGACGGTAACGTAGTCGGTGCACAGCAAATGGTGGCAAAGTCTGAAGCGGTGAGTACCACGGCAGAAGACTTATCTCGCTTAGGTGTTTTGCAGTTATCACTAAATGATATTGATGGCTTAGTTAATCTTGAACAAGCCGTAGAGCAGTCGCCAGAGTCTGTGACGTCACAGGCTACATTACTTCGCGCCTACATTGCTACTAGTCAGCTTGAAAAAGCAAAAAGTGCGGCGAAAGAGTGGCATGAACAGTCACCTGAAACTGCAGCTCCGCTTATTTACCTAGGGAATATTGCGACGGCAGAGGGAGCCTACCAAGAGGCCGCCCAATATCTAGATAAAGCTAGCGAGTTAGAAGGTGCAAAGAATGAGGTGTTTTACTCTCGCGCTAAATTACTGGTAGCCGAAGGTAAAAACGATAACGCGATTTCCTTTGTTCGCGCCTTTATTGATAAGAACCCCGCCGATGTACAGGCGCTAGCGCTATGGTTTGCCCTCGCAATGGAAAAGGGGAACGCACAGGACGTTATCAAGCATACTCAAACACAGTTCAACACCAATAAAACAAATCTGAACTTAAGACTTCTTCTTGCAAGAATGTACTCGTTGAACAGTCAGCTTGATAAAACGGTTTCGCTTTTGTCAGATGTCGAAGGTAATGAAGCGTCGCCACAAGCGTTTTGGAACTTAAAGGGTCAAGCGCTTATTGCCACCAACAATGTAGAAGACGCGACAGCGTTTTTTGATCGTTGGCTATCGTTTTACCCGCAAGATAAAAATGCGGTATTGGGTAAGTTGTTGATTGTCGACTCTCAAAAGCAATTTGATCAGGGGCTGACGTTAACCAATAAGGTGTTGGCTAAACGTCCAGATGCACAGTTAACCTTATTGAAAGCTTACTTTCACAGCCGACTTGGGCAGGCTAAACCTGCATGGGAAATCATTAATAGCACGGCCGATGATGTTAAGGCTCTGCCTTTCGTTAGAGGCGTAATAGCGCGCTTACATCTTATCGATAAAGCGCCTGAGCAAGCTGTAGAGCATGCCAAAGCCGCCTATGACGCTACGCCTAACTCAGACAACGCTTTGTTGTTGATAGCGGCGCTTGAGATGTCGGGTAAAAAAGCTCAGGCATTTACGTTTCTTGAAAAACACGTTCAGGCGCACAGTAACGACATTCCAAGTGCCATGCTGTTAGCAGAGCGTCAAATCGGCAAAGACAGAGCAGCAGCCATTAAAACCTATGAGCAGGTGCTAACTAAAACACCGGATAACTTTGTTGTCTTAAACAACTTAGCGTATTTGGCGTTTGAAGATAAAAACCTTACTCGAGCTGAAGAACTCGCTAAAAAAGCCGTATCACTGCAACGTGAGAACGCTGACGCAGTAGATACGCTAGCGCAAATTTATGTGGCTAAAGGTGATAAAGCCGCAGCCCTGAAACTGTATGAAGAAGTTTCTGCACGTCCTATTGCGAACGACGATGTGTATTTAAATCACGTGAGTGTGTTGCTTGAACTCGATAAAAAAGCGCTTGCCTCGCGCAAGCTAGCAAGTCGAGAGTTTAAATCTGAAGCTGCAAAACAAAGGGCTGAGTCGCTTAAGCAGCAGTACGGGCTTTAGGCTCGTATAGCTTACTTATACCTTAGCTTAAATCTAAACATTCCATTTGCGAGAAACGAAAAAGGCCACATCAATGTGGCCTTTTTCAATCATGCTATTGGAGCAAAACGCGCCTAGCTGGTTTTGCTTACCGTGCTATGCTCGTTATTAGCAGTAATCTGCGCCTTTAGCTCTCGTAGTTCTTTCATTACATCTTGAAGGGTTGGCTCTACGTTTCCTTGTGCAATTTGCTCTTCAAGTAAAGCGGCTTCTTTTTCTGCTCGTGCTTTTTCGTTTTCTCTTTCCATCACGTTAACCACGATCCCAATCACCATGTTCAAGAACGCGAACGCAGTAAAGAAAATAAAGGTAAGGTAGAAAATCCAGCTTAGCGAGTAAACCTCCTGAGTCTCGTACATTACATCGGTCCAATCTTCGAATGTCATAATTCTAAAGAGCGTTAGCATCGAGATAGTGATATCGCCCCACAGCACGGGATTGATGGTTTCGAATAAAGTACTACCTATAGCTGCGTATATGTAGAAAATGATAAACATCAACAGCATGACATATGCTAATTGGGGCAGTGCTTTAACCAAAGAAACTAATAAGATCCTGAGCTCGGGAATGATCGAAATCATACGCAATACGCGGAACACACGCACCAAACGGGCGATGAGTGCCAGTTCGGTATCGTCTGCCGGAATGAGACTAATAACCACAATCAGTGTGTCAAACCAGTTCCAAAAGCTCTTGAAAAAGTAGCGTTTACGTTTTTCAGCCAAAAATCGTATGGTGATCTCTGTCAGGAAGAATGCACTGATAAACCAATCTAAGAATAACGTGACGGATGACATGCCTGCTGGCAATTCATAGGTTTTGGCACCTACGAGAAGCGCTGAAATAACGATAACGCTAATTACAAAGGCTTCGAACCATTTATTGGCTCGAATGCGCTCAAATTTATTTTGAAGTTCAGAGGCTTGCATTTCTATTTATCACTCAAAGAAAAACCATATAACCAAAGGGCTTGTGGTAAGCGCGATTGGCGGTATACTAAATAATCAGTAGTGCTGAATAAAGGCACTTATTGCTTACAAATGTAGGGGCACAAAAGGCGTTTTAAAACCTGTGTCGCCACACGTGACCTAAACGTTTATCTAGCCAAATACATAGGCTTAAAAATAAAGGGCATAATCATGGATGATGAATTACAGTTGTTGCAAGAGAAATTGCATATCGTGGCTGAACGCCTATCTAATTTCGCGCCAACAAAACAAAATGCTGAAGCCTTGCGCGCAGAATATCGCCAACTGCTCAGTGCACTAAAAAGATTTACGCCCGCGGCGTAGCATTCCTTTCTCATCACCGTTTGGATAGAGCCTGCTTTTGCTATTAACTAAGTAAAACTAGTAGGCATAAAAAAGGGCAGCATAGGCTACCCTTTCATTCTTTTGACAGCGCTTGGCGCAATCAACTACTCAATGTTAGCCATTGGTTTTGGTTTCTGCTGGCTTAAGACCACGGTTGATCATAGCCACATCTTCACCTGTCAATGTACCTGCCGCTTGCTTAAGCGTAACCACTGACTGAATAAAGTCATAGCGTGCGCCCGCAAGGTTACGACGTGCATCAAACAAGTTACGGGTGCTGTCCAATACGTCAACAATAGTACGAGTACCTACATCAAAGCCCGCTTCTGTGGCCTTAAGTGCGCTATCTGCAGACACCACTGACTGCTCAAGAGCGCGAATAGTAGAGATAGACGCTTTTACGTTATTAAACGAGCTGCGAACTGACTGTACCGTTTGACGATACGTCTGCTCTGCAGCTTGGCTGGCCGCTACGTAGTTGTACTTCGCTTGCGACGTTTGCGCGCTTACGCTACCGCCTTGATAGATTGGAACGCTGAGCGTTACACCTATTGACTTACTATCAAGGTACGGTGTGTCGTAAGCAATGGGTGCGGTTTGACCATCATCAGTAATAAACTCACCTTCAACATCGTCTTTCGAGCGGCCATATCGACCCGACAATGCCAAGGTTGGTAAGTGGCCTGAACGTGCAATGGCGATGTCCTCTTTTGCCACGTCCATGGCCAAACGGTCAACTAATAATGCAAGGTTTTTGTCTTGTGCGGTTTCTAACCAGCTGTCAACGGTTGCTGGAACCGGCATAGTCGCAGAAAAGTTTTCTGTATTTAAGCCGAATAGACGATCGTGGTATTTTCCGGTAATTACACGAAGTGCTTCAAGGGCAAACTCAAGCTGATTTTTTGCCTGTATTTCCTGTGCTACTGTACTGTCGTAATTTGCTTGTGCTTCATGCACGTCAGTAATGGCTGTTAAACCCACTTCGAAGCGCTGGCGTGTTTGTTCAAGCTGTCGCTCAATAGCGCGTTTCTCTGACCCTACGAACTCCACATTGTCACGGGCGCGTAATACGTCAAAGTAAGCTGTAACGGTACGCACTATGACGTCTTGCATACTAGCGGCAAGTTGTGCGTCGCTTTGCTCTGCCACTTTCTCTGCTCGGTCTAAACCCAACCAGTTCGCGTGGTCATACAAAGACATTGATAAGGAAATTCCGTAATCAATAGTGTCGACAGTGGTATCAGTTGTAAAGATTGTATCTGGCCCAAGTTGCTGAAAACGTTCAGACTCCGAGTGCGTATAACCCACTGAGCCAGAAATTTGGGGTAGTAGGCTTGCGCGGCTAAGACTGATTCCTTCGAACGCAGCATCACGTTGCGCTTTCGCCTGGTTTACCAATGGATCGTTCGCCAGTGCTTGTTGATATACCTGCATTAGGTCATCGGCTAGTGCACCAGTTGTCATCGAAACACCGATAACTAGCGACAGAAGTGTTCGTTTCATGCTTACGTCTTCCTGTTGTGTTCAAGTTGCGTCGTCGTTTATTCGTTGAGACGACTTATTAAAACCAAGTGTATGAAAATTCAACCACAAACCGAAAGTCCAAACTCGTAACAGTATTCGATTAACTGTAACAGAATATGTGATCTACCCACGCAATTATTATAGTAATAGACGACTTGTAATATGAGTTTTCTGTTATTCGCTCACACGCCGTATCGCATTTTTCATGCGTATACATGGTTGGTGTGTAAATGTACTATGTATGATAAATCTATTTGAACCATAAGTGTCAGCAAATGAGCAAGGAATTCCTTTCATTTACCTCAAATGACGTCGAAATCACCGACATTAAGCCAGTGTATCGTGGTTTCTTTACCATGAATCAGTATCAATTTAAGCACAAGTGTTTTAATGGAGAATGGAGCGATACGGTCACGCGAGAAATATTTGAACGTGGTCATGCGGTGGGGGTCTTACCCTACGATCCTGAACTCCAAGAGTTTGTGCTCATTGAGCAAGTTAGAATTGGGGCATTAGCCACATCTTCAAGCCCTTGGTTAATAGAAATTATCGCGGGCATGATCGACCAAGGAGAAACACCGGAGTCCGTATGTCATAGAGAGTCGATGGAAGAGGCAGGTATTACCCTAGATAAATTAACCAAAGCGCTGAGTTATTTATCGAGCCCGGGCGGCACGACCGAAAGATTACACATTTTTATAGCAAAGACTGATGCTAGCCAAGCGCAAGGCATTCACGGCTTAGAAAGCGAGTCTGAAGACATTAAAGTACACCGAATAAAAGAAAACACCGCCCTTGAATGGTTGGAAAATGGCCATATTGACAACGCCGCAGCGGTAATTGCGCTACAATGGTTCTTTATGCACAAAACACAACTTCTGGAGCAGTGGCAGACATCGTGACACAACGTAATCAACGAAAATACGTACCTCATCTTCCTTCAATGCAGGCGCTTTGCGAACTGAACTACTCCCATGTTCTGAGAATTTTGCCTGATTGCGATACGGAAGATTTGAGCTATGAATTTTCGGTTGGTGTCGGTCTGTCCTATGAAATACGTATTGTGGAGTCTGCTCGCTACACCAGTACGTTAAGCATTAAGCAAACCACTAAAGACATGCCCTCATATTTAACGCCCAGCATGACGGTGCGCTTATATCACGATGCGCGTATGGCAGAGGTTATTAATAGCCAAAATACGGGAGCGCTTGAACCGTCTTACGAGTATCCGAATTTAAAAATGCGCCAGCGTAATGAAAAGCACATGGTGAATATCTTTTTAGCTGAATGGCTAAACTTCTGTTTGCAACATTCCTCAAGCGTTACCTCTGAAGCGTGATAACACTCATACAGTTAAGTGACTGCCACTTACTAAAAGACAAAGATAAGACGGGCTATGCGGGCATCGCGCCCTATGATTCACTAGCACGCGTGCTTTCTGATATCCAAAATTACATTGCTCAAGATGTTGGCAGTCAGCCAGAACAGTGCGCAAAGCACCAAGTAGTTGTGCTGGTTACTGGGGATATTAGCGGCGATAGTTCCCCTGAGAGCTATCAGCATTTTATTGCATTGATGGAGCAACATATTGAGCCAGCAAATATAGAATGGTTTGTGCTGGCAGGAAACCATGACAATAACCCGTACTTCGAAAAGTACATTGGCGGTCGGCACCTACAAAGCAATGACTCGTTAAGCTTGTGCAATTGGCAAATACACGGCATGGATACCCGCGCTACAAGTAACATGCATACGGCAGCGGGAGAAGTAAAAGAAAGCGATATACAGGCGCTAGAGCAATCGTTAAGGATGTCGCAGCAGACAAATCATCTTGTTGCGCTTCATCATCACATATTGCCTTCAAACAGTTGGATGGATAAGCACTCTTTGGTTGATGCTCAGCGGTTAGTATCGCTTACAGATGAATATCCGCAAATAAAAGCCTTACTACACGGACACGTACATTCGCCGTTGCGCCAGCAGATAGGAGTGAACAAAACGCTTTCTTACGCAAGCCCATCTACCTGTTGGCAATGGGAAATGCGTCCCGAATTCGGTGTTAGCAATGAAGCGCCAGGGTATCAGGTGATGAGCTTAATGGATGGTGGCTCGGTGGGCGTTAAGGTTGTTCGGGTTTAGCTTTCGCGCTCTTTGCTTAAGCGTGGCTGTTTTGGAAGTATTTGGCGTTAAGAACAGTTTTGAACTCTCATCGAGTCCATATTAAATATAGAAACAGAGAACACAGAATAGAGAAAAACATGCAGCACATTTTATATCTTCACGGCTTTTTAAGTTCGCCGAAATCCATTAAGGCGCAAGCCACAAAAGCGTATTTTGAGCAGCATCACGCAAACGTTACCCTACATATTCCAGAGCTGTCTAATTTCCCCAGTAAAGTAGAAGGCCAGCTAATTTCACTTATTGAGAACACTCCAGCTCTGCTTGAAAACGGGCTGAAGCTTATAGGTAGTTCAATGGGGGGCTATCTCTCTACGTTTTTGCTTGAAAAATTTGGAGGCAAAGCGGTGTTAATTAACCCTGCAGTTCGCCCCTACGAGCTGTTGCAAGGCTTTATCGGCACTCATGAAAATCCTTACAGCAAGGAAAAGTTTGAAATAGTTGAAAGCGATATAGGGGTAATTCAAGCGTTAGAGGCAGCGTCAATCAAAGAACCAAACAGTTACAAAGTGTTGCTTCAGACAGAAGATGAAACGTTGGATTACCGTTTGGCTGAAGAAAAGTACGCGCAAAGTCACCTGGTTATTGAAGAGGGTGGCGATCACAGCTTTGTAGGCTACGAAAATCACTTGCCTGCTATTGCCGAGTTTTTGCTGAAATAAGCGCATTGCCAGTCTTTACTAGCCCTGCTAACATCAAACATATTGCTGTGCGGCGCTATACTATATAGCTAACCTTAGTGCTGCGTATCTCTTTCTTTGTCGCTGGCTTAAATAACAACCATAACTATGTCAAATCAATACAATTCAGATGCTATCGAGGTTTTAAACGGCCTCGACCCCGTAAAACGCCGCCCTGGTATGTATACCGACACTACCCGCCCGAATCATTTGGGTCAGGAAGTCATCGATAACAGTGTGGATGAAGCGCTTGCTGGGCATGCCTCTAATATCAAAGTAATTTTGCATGAAGACCAATCGTTAGAAGTTATCGACGATGGTCGTGGTATGCCGGTAGATATTCACCCTGAAGAGGGAATATCAGGCGTAGAGCTTATTCTATGTAAACTTCACGCAGGTGGTAAGTTTTCAAACAAAAACTATGCCTTTTCTGGTGGTCTTCACGGGGTAGGGATCTCGGTAGTTAACGCGCTTTCAACCCGCGTAGAAGTGACTATTCGACGAGACAGTAACGTATACCAAATTGCCTTTGAAAACGGCGACAAAGTCGAAGACTTACAAGTAATCGATACCTGCGGTAAACGCAATACAGGAACCCGTGTTCACTTCTGGCCTGACCCGCAATATTTCGACTCGGCAAAATTCTCAGCCAGCCGACTTGTGCACAACTTGCGCGCTAAAGCGGTGTTAAGCCCGGGTCTGCGCATTCGTTTCGACAACAAGATTACCAAAGAAAGCCAAGAGTGGTATTACGAAGATGGCCTTAAAGACTACCTCTACCAAGCGGTAGAAGAGTTTGAAACCTTACCGTCTGACACGCCGTTTGTGGGTACATTCAGCGGCAATACAGAAGCCGCCGATTGGGCTGTAATGTGGTTGCCTGAAGGTGGAGATTTGGTAACGGAAAGCTACGTTAACCTTATTCCTACAGCGCAAGGCGGTACACACGTCAATGGGTTGCGCCAAGGCTTACTGGAGTCAATGCGCGAATTCTGCGAATTTAGAAACTTAATGCCCCGTGGTGTTAAATTATCGCCTGATGATATTTGGGACCGCTGTGCCTATATCCTGTCGACCAAGATGCAGGACCCACAGTTTGCCGGGCAGACTAAAGAACGCCTGTCTTCACGTCAGGCCAGCGCGTTTGTGTCAGGCGTGGTGAAAGACGCATTCAGCCTTTGGTTAAATCAGCATACGGAAATTGCTGAAGCGCTTGCTGAAATGTGTATCAACAATGCACAGCGCCGCCTTCGTCAAACCAAAAAGGTTGCGCGTAAAAAGGTCACTCAAGGGCCGGCACTACCAGGTAAACTGACCGACTGCTCATCACAAGATATTTCTTACTCTGAACTGTTTTTAGTAGAGGGTGACTCGGCGGGGGGCTCGGCCAAGCAAGCGCGAGACCGAGAGTTTCAGGCAATTATGCCGCTGCGCGGTAAAATCTTAAATAGCTGGGAAGTTGACTCTTCTCAGGTACTGGCATCCCAGGAGATTCACGATATTTCAGTTGCGCTGGGTATCGACCCAGACTCGACGGACCTATCTGGTTTGCGCTACGGTAAAATATGTATTCTTGCCGATGCTGACTCCGATGGGCTACACATTGCAACGTTGCTATGTGCGCTCTTTGTTCGTCACTTCAGAACCTTGGTAGAACAAGGTCATGTGTATGTCGCTATGCCGCCGCTTTTTAGAATAGATGTAGGCAAAGAGGTGTATTACGCGCTAGATGAAGGCGAGAAGCAGGGCATTCTTGACCGAATTGAAGCGGAAAAGAAACGCGGTAAAGTCAACGTACAGCGCTTTAAAGGCTTGGGTGAAATGAACCCGCTACAGCTTCGCGAAACAACCATGGACCCGAACACCCGTCGCCTTGTTCAGTTGACCATTGAAGACGCGGAAGAAATGATGGAGTTGATGGACATGCTACTTGCTAAGAAGCGTTCTGGCGACCGTAAAACATGGCTTGAAAGCAAAGGTAATATGGCCGAAGTGGCGTTGTAGATTGCAGAAACGCGCCGCTTTTGTGCTTATTTATAGAAGCTTGTATCGATAACGCTGTTCAAACAAGCGACCGCTAGACAAGCAACCTTAACGCTACACTAAACAACGTAGAAACGCCGAGAAACTATCCTGATACGGAAATTTCTCGGCGTTTTAGTTTGTGCATCTGCAATAAAATACTGCCACGCATAATTACGCTGGTGCCGTTTAGGATAAGTAGCGGCCAGCTTTGGCTTAATGGCATTGTTAGGCCAAACAATAAAGTGCTAACGTCTTTTATCAATATATTGCGAAACAGCGCAAATGACAGCGATCCCACTTTTTGTCTGCGCTGCAGTACAAACCACTGGTGCAGTGAACCTTGAAATAAGATAACGGTAACGACCAGCATTAAGGTATTTGCGCCAAGCTGTGCAAGCGTTGGGAATGGCCGAAAAGCAATGGAAAGTGTGCCACCAATAAGGGCTAGCAAGGCAATAGCGGCAACATAGCCTGAAATTGAAGTGCGCCTGTGTTGCCATATTTTCCAAATGATAATGAGCGTAAGTACGAGCGCGCCAAATCGTGTCCACACCAAGTAATGGTTGAAAGGCTCTACCGAAATGCCAAAGAGGAAAATTGAGAAAAAGGCAAAATAGCTAGAGCCAAACTGGTTAAGTGACAGACTGTGGTTAGCATCGTCACTTTCGCTAGAAACGGGCACTTGAAAGCGCGTCATGGCCTTAATTTGTGACCATAATCCTAACCATGTCAGTAAAAACAGCGCGGCACTGGCAAAGCCTAAAATGTGGTAAAGCACCCAATTTGCTCCACGTTGAAAATGTCCTAGCTCGTGAAAGCCACAGTGTACCACAGCACTGGCACTGTTCTGGCATGTTCTGACATATGGCATGAAAACAATCACCATTAACAAAGCACTGCACCAGGATCTAAAGGTGTTATCGTTTTTTCGGTATCGATGACACCCAATATATTTTCACAACCGGTATTGAACTAGCAAGGAGGTTTATTTTGGCATTGCACTCATTTTCTTCATCAACCCGCCAGTTAGCGGTAAGCGATAAAACCACAACGCTGTTATTTGATCACGACGGTACCCTTATTGACTCAGAATCCGTACATTTTGACCTGTGGAAAGACATTTTGCTGGGGTACGATGTTGAATTAAGCGAGGATTTTTATTGTGAAGTGATGGCGGGTATTCCAGTAAAGCAAAATGCTGTCGATCTCGTCGAACATTTTAATATTGATATAGCGCCGCAGCAGCTAGCAGAGCAAAAACACAAAAGCATTAGCGACTACTTAGATAAGCAAGCTTTTCCCTTAATGCCGTTTGCTAAAGAAACCATTGAACAATGTGCAAACAAAGGTTACACCATTGGCATTGTGACTGGGGGAAGTAAAAAGTCGGTGGAAAAAACCTTATCTCAGTATGGTTTAAGTGCTTATATTTCTTGTGTGGTTGCCGTGGAAGATGTCGAAAACAGCAAACCAGCACCTGATTGTTACGCGCTTGCAATGGACAAGCTAGGAAAAATACCCGGTGAATGTGTGGCAATTGAAGATACGCAAACCGGGATGACAGCGGCACTTGCTGCAAACCTAGCCTGCGTTGTGATACCCACGGAATTGTCGAAACATCATAATTTGTCTGGTGCCACAGCGCGGTATACAAGCTTGAAAGACTGGGTGGACTGCGAACTCGTTTTTTAGCGAATGCGGTGGAGGCTAATAGCCGACTTGTCGTGCCACTTGTCACTGGTGGCGCGAAAATAGATAACGTAGTATAACCAGCACGTTAGGGCGTAACTTTCTTTGTTTTACAGCAAAGAACGCCAGAGGCGCTAACTTATTTTTTATTCATTGTTATGACAGGTACAGCTGATTTCTCATGATTTTGCGTAGCGTAAAATGGCTTTTGATTACTTTTGCCATCATTGTTGTTCTGCTTGTAGTAAGCGTTGCTACGATTACGGTTATGGCTGTGCAAAAAGCGCCATTAGTCGCATCGACAGCGCCCACACAGCTAGATGGTGCTGATAGCGTTAACGAACTCCTCGGTCAGCTGCAACAGGCGTTTTCCCGCCGAGAAGAGGGGCATCAAGTTACGCTCACCGAAACCCAAGTCGAAAGCTTAGTGGGTGTGTTACAGCGTGCATTACCTGACTTTAAGGGCGTAGTGAATATCACGCCGTTGGCGGGAACCATTAACGTCACTTACGCTATCAACAATACGGGGTATTATGTAAATGCGTCAGCGCTAGTACTGCCTGGAGATAGCTTGCGTATAGAGCAAGTCCAAGTTGGCGACTTAACCATTCCGGGTCGTTTTTTACTTGGGTTTTTAGAGCGTACGGTGAACTCTTATACGCAATCAGAAATAGCCACCATTGCGTTATCGCGGGTTGAACGTGTGATCATGAGAAGCGGTGAGCTTACCCTTGATGTTGGGCGTTTAGATGAGCTGCTAAGCGAGTTAAACGTGGTGGCGTCGAACATGTCGGTAAGCGAACAGACCGAGCTTCAGCAGTTATCTGCGTACTATTTACGTTATTTGTCTGGTAGAGAAATAGCCTTATCAAATAAACCGGTATCCCTTATTGAATACTTGCGCGAAGGGATGGCGCGGGCGAGAGAGCAAAGCCAAACCCCTGAAGAAGCAGTACTGCATAATAATGCGGTAATCCTCGCTTTAGCGGTTTACGTTGGGCATCATCGTGTTGGGACTCTGGTGGGCGACATACAACCAGATTCCGAAAAAGCGCTAAAGCCTCGCAGAGGTGCTGTGCTGCACAAGCGCAACGATTTGGCTCGTCACTTTATCATTTCTGCTGCATTAGAGTTAATGGCAGAACAAGGTATGTCCCTAGCAATTGGTGAGTTTAAAGAGCTAATGGACCGGGGCAACGGTGGTTCGGGCTATAGCTTTGTAGACTTAGCGGCAGACATGTCGGGTACTGAGTTTGCAAAGGTTGCTACCCATCCAAATACTGCGATGGAAGTGCAAAATGCGATTGCGCGCATTCAAAGTGAACTTGAAATCATCCCGCCTATTGAAGGCCTGCCCGAAGGCTTAAGTAAGCAAGCGTTTACTGAGCAATATCAGCGGGTAGACAGCAAAGCGTACTTAAAAGAAGTGCAGGAAATTAATCGGAGAATTGCCTTGCTGCCGCTTTACCAAAAATAAGTGGTAAGGCGCGTGAGAGTGCGCCGAAAGTAAGAAGCCAACCTATAAAAAGCCCGCTATGAAAGCGGGCTTTGTTTTATTCATTTGCAGTTCTACACTACTTTTGGGATAGAGACTGCTGAAATTGCGCAATGGTCACCAGCGCCAACTCTATTTTTTTAACCAAAGGCGCAAGTGCCTGCTTAGCGTCATCATCATCCAGTTCCTTTAGCGACTGCCAGTCGTTCGCTATCTCTTGTACATAGGGGCCAAAGCGTTTTGCTGATGTGCTAAACCCACTGTCGTCAGCGAATACTGCTGCAAACTTACCTTTTTGATCGCGCTGTAAACTATCCAGTATTTGGTCGGCATCAACGGCTTTGCGGTGTAGCGTTTGAAGTGTTTCTTGAAGTTGTTGATGGACAGCTTGCATCTCTTGGCTCTGTTGCATAGTCACGCCTTTATTTCTAATGTGATTAGGAGTGCGTACTACCTGCACACCTAAGTTTATATGAGTTGCGTCGCAATTATTTTTTGCCACGCCAAATGTATTACGGTAAATAATGGTTAAAGTTTCGCCTTTCAAGGCCGATAACTTAACGATGTTGTAAATTACAAAGCTTGCGGTTCACTAACGAATTTGCTGATTACGTAACACTCAACACATCGTAAGGGTGGGCAATTCTGCCCATTTTTTTACTTTGCTACAAGCAACAAAGGAAAATGGTATGGATCTACAAGGTGCTAGTGCCTCTGGAACGTCCGGTGCGTCACTTGAGTTGGCCTCTCTTAAGTTGGCAAAAAGCCAGCAAGAGCAAGAGGGAAAAGCGTCGCTTCAGCTGCTGGAATCAGCCGCTGACGTACCAAAAACGTCATCTTCAAACCCCGCGTTAGGCGCCAACATTGATACCTACGCGTAAGTTACGGATGCAAATGTAAGTCGATAGGCGTTTTGCCGGGTTGACCGCCAATTTCTCTCACCAGTTTTGGCACCAAGAAGCCCGGCAGGCGCTTTATCACTTCTTTCATGATTCGACGACCTTCATCGTCGCTGACATAAAAATGACTTGCACCCTGCACTTTATCTAATACGTGCAAGTAATAGGGCAGTACACCAGCCTCAAACAGCGTTTCACTTAAGTCACTTATGGCATCGCCGGAATCGTTTACGCCTTTTAGCAATACCGACTGATTGAGCAGGATCACACCTCTCTCTCGTAATGTGTTTAATCGGGATTTTAGCGTTTCTGACATCTCATTCGCGTGGTTTGCATGCAGCACCAATACTTTCTGAAGCGGCAAGGCCGTAAACCATTCAACAAAGTCATGGCTAATTCGTTCTGGTAGCACTACCGGCAGACGGCTATGAATACGTAGGCGCTTTATATGGGGAATAGCGGCAATTTCGTTGGCTAACCACGACAAATGATCATCTTTCGCCATCAGTGGGTCGCCACCTGAAAAAATCACCTCATTAATTTTGTTATTACTGCGAAGATATTCAAGCACATCAAGCCATTGGTGCTTACTTACCGCATTGTCGGCGTAAGGAAAATGGCGACGAAAACAGTAACGGCAGTTTACTGCACAGCCGGTGCGAACCATTAACAACACGCGAGAATCGTATTTGTGCAGTATGCCTTTGCCTGCGGTGTCGTGCTCGTCTAACGGATCTTTGCTATAACCGGGTGATGTTAGGAATTCATCGCTGAGCGGCATGACCTGCAAAAACAGCGGGTCGTTGGGATTTTCTTTTTCCATAAGATCCACAAAGTGTCGTGGAACACGCATAGGAAAAAGACGACGTGCTTTGATGTGTTGTGCGTATTTTTCTTGGTCTAAACCTAAGTGTTGCAATAGCTTTGCAGGATCAGTAAAGCTACTTGCTAATTCTTTTTGCCAGTTATGCTCTACAGAAATCGGTTTTTTAGGTATTATTTGTTCCACGAAACTTTTTGTACCTTATGTTTAGACAGAGGAATTATGGCTAATTACAGCACTAACGAGTTCAAAGGCGGCCTGAAAATCATGCTGGACGGCGAACCTTGCAACATTCTAGAAAACGAATACGTAAAGCCGGGTAAGGGCCAAGCGTTTAACCGTGTAAAAATCCGCAAGCTTATTTCAGGTAAAGTTTTAGAAAAAACTTTCCGCTCAGGTGAATCAGTAGAAGGCGCTGACGTAATGGATACGGAGCTTGCCTACTTGTACACCGACGGCGAATTCTACCACTTTATGAACAACGATACATTCGAACAAATCGCTGCAGACGAAAAAGCAGTGGGTGAGAATAAAAAGTGGCTGGTAGAAAACGACGTTTGCACCATTACACTGTGGAACGGTTCACCTATCACAGTAACGCCACCAAACTTCGTTGAGCTTGAAATCACTGAAACTGATCCTGGTCTTAAAGGTGATACAGCAGGTACTGGCGGTAAGCCAGCAACGCTTAGCACGGGTGCAGTTGTTCGCGTTCCTCTATTCGTTCAAACAGGCGAAGTTATCCGTGTAGATACGCGCTCTGATCAAGGTGACACAACAAAGAGTACGGACATTTTAAACTCGCCCTTCGGGAAGGTCTGGCAAGCTTCCTAGCTTCATTCTGGGAATTTGAAAGGGAACACATTCCTGCATTCCCACGCTTCGCTATGAAGCTTGCCAGCGCCTTCTGAGTGGGCAATGATCTATGCGGATTGGTATTAAGCGCATATCGCGCATTCTGTTTATGTGTAAAGCCGGTGCCTTTGTGTACCGGTTTTTTGTTTTAGCTATTCTTTTTAGGTTTGAATACATGCAATCTTGGCAGCCTACTACCACTCATGAAGCCCGTGTTGCGCGAGCAGAATTACTCAGAACAATCCGTGAGTTTTTTTACGCAAGAAACGTGTTAGAGGTCGATACGCCTTTACTTTCAAACGGTACGGTTACCGATGAGCATTTAGATGCGTTTGATACCCAATTCAATTTTGCCTCATCCGGTAAGCCAACGACGCTGTATCTTCAAACTTCCCCTGAATATGCCATGAAGCGGTTACTGTGCGCTGACAGCGGTAGTATTTTTCAGGTGTGTAAAGCGTTTCGCCATGAAGGTGAAGGGCGCTGGCACAACCCAGAGTTCACCATGCTAGAGTGGTACCGCTTAGATTTTGACCATTTTGCGCTAATGGACGAGGTTGACGCCTTGCTGCAAGAAACCTTAAACACAGCTTC
The DNA here is from genome assembly GCF_022348305.1 of Alteromonas sp. MmMcT2-2. Lineage (NCBI taxonomy): Bacteria > Pseudomonadati > Pseudomonadota > Gammaproteobacteria > Alteromonadales > Alteromonadaceae > Alteromonas > Alteromonas sp. MmMcT2-2. The sequence goes on along the minus strand of NZ_JAKRFA010000002.1, from coordinate 11,559 downwards.
GGCTGATAAGATGACGTATCAGCAAGCTTTTCAAACCTATTTAAATATTGACCCGTTAAGTGCTGATGGCGACGTTTTGCTAAAGGCAATGGAAGAGCAGAACATAGATATTCACGCGCCGCAAAATCTAAGCTATGACAGCAAGTTACAACTGTTGTTCAGCTATGTAATCGAACCTGAAATCGGTAACGAAAAACCGTGCTTCATCTACGATTTCCCTGCTTCTCAGGCGGCGCTTGCCAAACTAAGCCCAGTTGATGAACGGGTTGCCGAACGCTTTGAGGTGTATTACCAAGGCGCTGAACTTGCTAACGGTTTTCATGAGTTAAGTGCAGCAAAAGAGCAGCGACTGCGTTTTGAAACTGATAACGAGAAACGCAGAGAACATGGCCTTCCCACTAAGCCCATTGATGAAAACTTTCTAAGTGCGCTTGACGCAGGTTTGCCACCGTGTGCGGGTGTGGCGCTGGGCATCGATCGTTTGCTTATGCTTAAAACCAACGCGAAGCATATTCAAGGAGTGATCAATTTCACAGTGAGTAGGGCTTAGTACCTTCGTGCCCAATTAGCTATGAATTGCTTAAACCTTGGGTTTCAGTAGGCGCGTCCGATTGAATTGCAAAAACATAAGATTAAGTGAGTAAAGCAGCGGTTGACAAGCAATGGGCAATGGATAAAATGTTATAACATCACTAAATAATGTTATAACATCCACAGAGGGATACCCATGAAAATGCGTTCGCTGCTAAGTTTATCCATAGCAGGGCTGTTAAGTGCGCCTGTGCATGCCACCACAGTAACGGGAAAAGTCACCGACACGGCAGGGCAACCTGTTGCAGGGGCTGAAGTAAAAATCGAAGGCAGCCGCCGTGTAGCATACACCGATGCAAATGGTATTTACCGTTTTGACGATGTAAAGCAGCCACATATTCATTTACATGTTTATTCTTCAAACTACATTCATGGTGATAACGACTTAGGCGACGTAAATACGGATCAAAATGTAGACTTCGTTTTAAAGCCTGCATCCGTCGAAAATATCGTGGTTACCGCCAATGCGCTTCAATCATCAGTACTGGAATCTGTTACGCCAGTGACCGTAATTGGTGCTGAAAAATTACGTAAAATAGAAGCGCCAACCTTAGGGGAAACCCTAAAAAACGCGCCTGGTGTGCACAGCACTTATTTTGGCCCGGTTTCAAGCAGCCCAGTTATTCGCGGTAATGATGGCCCGCGCGTAAAGATTGTTCAAAACGGTTTGGATGTATCTGATGTATCTCGAGTAGGTCCAGATCACAATGTTGCCACCACACTTTCAAGTGCAACGCAGGTGGAAGTACTTCGCGGTCCTGCAACGCTTCAATACGGTAGTGGCGCTATTGGTGGTGTGGTGAACGTGGTTGACAAACGTATTCCTCAGTATCAGATAGACGGCGTAGAAGGCGAAGCTGAAACTAGCTATAGCACAGTGAATAACGGCTCGTATACCCGTGCAGATGTAACGGGTGGCAGTGGCAATATTGCATGGCATGTCGACGGGTTTTATCGCGATACAGACAACGCGGATATTCCGGGCTTTGCGTCTATCGATCCCGATGAAGATGAACCAAACGGTGTGCTAGAAAGCAGCGCAATGGAGACGCGTAACGTCGTTGCAGGTTTATCTTACGTGGCCGAAGAAGGCTACTTCGGTTTCGCTGTGGAACAACTCGACAACAAATATGGCGTACCTGGTCATAGCCATGCTCATGGTGAGGAAGAGCATGAGGGCGAAGACCACGATCTTGAAGAACATGATCATGAAGAACACGCTGAAGAAGGCGTGTTACTTGATGTAGATATGACCCGTTATCAAGCAGCCGGTGAGTGGCACTCTCCGGTACGTGGACTTACAAACCTTAAATTTGCCGCAGCTTACACCGATTACGAACATGCTGAAATTGAAGACGGTGAACCAGGCACGGTATTCACAAACGAATCGAGCGACATTCGCTTGTCTGCCTACCACGAAGAAGTGAACGGCTGGCACGGCGTATTCGGGCTACAGTTTAATCATAGCGATTACAATGCCGTGGGCGAAGAAGCCTTTACCCCAGCTAATACCACATCAAGCTACGCACTTTATCTAATAGAACAAAAGAAAGTAGGTGATGTAACCTTTGAGCTTGGTGGCCGACTAGAGCGAACGACATTAGACGCTGATGCCAGCGAAGTGGAACTTGACGTATTGCATGATGAGCATGAAGGCGAGGAGCACGATGAGGAACATGAGGGTGAAGAACACGAAGAGCATGCCGTTGCTTTCAACTTCCCTGACTACGACTTTACCAGTCTATCGCTTTCAGCGGGCGCCAACTGGGAATACCAGGAGGGTTACTCGGTTGCCGTTACGTTGTCACGCAGTGAGCGTGCGCCTAGTCAGCAAGAACTTTTCTCTGCTGGCCAGCATTTAGCAACACAAAGCTATGAAGTGGGTCTAGTTTTCGACATGGACGAGGAAGGTCATATTGAGGAAACGCTTAAAGGTGTTAAAGAAGAAGTAAGTACAAACTTAGACATTACTTTCCGTAAATTTACCGGCAGCTGGGGCTATAGTGCGTCTTTCTTCTACAATCAGGCAGATGACTATGTCTTCCAAACAAGCACAGGCTTAATTGCGCTCAGCGAACACGAAGAGCATGGACATGATGAACACGGCGATGAAGAAGGCTTGCCAATTTATTATTTCCAACAGGCTGACGCTGACATCTGGGGCTTCGAAGCAGAAACTTACGTTGATTTATCAGACACGCTACGCTTAACCGTATTTGGTGACTATATCCGCGCAGAAATTGAAGACGACAACCTTCCGCGCACGCCGCCTATGCGCTTTGGTAGTGAATTAAGCTACGTGAACGATGGTTTAAGTGCTGACGTGGGCTTTACGTGGTACGACGACCAAAATGAAGTTGCGTCATTTGAGACTGCAACCGACGGTTACACCTTGGTTAACGCAAGCGTGCAATATGAATTTGGCACACAGGGCATTGACTGGGTAGTGTTTGCGCGCGGTGAAAACCTAACTGACGAGGAAGCCCGTGTTCATACATCTTTCTTAAAAGACCAAGCACCGCTTCCAGGTAGAAACTTTACTATGGGTGTGAGAGCGTTGTTTTAATTAAACAACTCCACTGCGGTATACAAGGCGATGTATTGGGGCTCTCAGTACATCGCCTTTTTTTATACTAGGGGAAAGTGGTCAGTACGATTTTTTCCAGTTGAATAAACTGCAAAGATAAACATGCTTAAGATGGTAAACGTCGAGCGGTTGTGAAGTAGAGGTGAAAATGAATGACATAGCGAATTGGTTAAGTACGCAAACCGAAAAACACATGGTGTTAGGTTATGGAAGCTTACTTAGCAAAGACAGCCGAGAGCGCTACTCCAACATTTTTACACCAGGGATCTCTGTGACGGTTTCAGGCTTCGAAAGGGCATGGGTGACGCGTAGTCTTCATGAAAAACAGACTTACGTTGGCGCCGTGGCCAATGCGCATTGCAAATTAAACGCCCAGCTTATCCCAACACAAATTAACCCTGCCTTACAGGAGAGAGAAAAAGACTATCGGTTTGTCGAAGTAAGCGCTAAAGCACTCAACTTTCATCAACACAAGGGTTCTGCGTCTCTAGACGATGTGCTTGCACAATTTACCTTTTGGATTTGCGAAACACTCGACTGTACACAGGCAAATGACGCCTATCCCGTACATCAAACGTACGTAGATACATGCTTGAGTGGATGCTTAGAGCACGGTGGTATAGAGGAAGCCGAGCGATTTATCGTCCATACATCGTTGTGGGAGCACCCAAGAGTAAACGACAGAGCGAACCCAAAGTACCCCCGCGCGGCAGTGGTCAACCCAGACCACTTTGAGCACATAGACAGGCTTCTATCAAAGAGATAGTGTTTGCCTTAGGTCTTACTTCTAGTTATACGTTCAAATGTAGAGGTACAAAAGCGAGTACTACATGCGCGTCATAAAAACTTTGCTAAAAGGATTAGTGTGAACACAAACACCGCTATTTTTACAAACGATAAAATAACGCTACGGCCGCTTACTTTTGATGATAAACACTGGGTACTTGCGCTGCAGCAGGACCCGCTATGGCTTAGATACATTGGAAGTAAAAATGTCCATACAGTAGACGATGCGTGTGACTACATTGGCAAAACAAATGCGCAGCGCGAAGAGTGGGGATATGGCCTGCTGGCTGTCGAATTAACCGAAACCAAACAACCGTTAGGGGTTTGTGGTCTCTTCAATCGCTTTGCATTTGAATGTCCAGATTTAGGCTTTGCCATGCTGCCTGAAGCAAGAGGCAAGGGTATATGTTATGAGGCATGTCAGTGTGTTATAGCGTGGTCTGCCTCTGAGGGCTATCGTTTTTTAACAGCCATGACGCACCCAGAAAATATGGCGTCGCAGAAGCTTTTACAGCGCTTAGGATTTAACAAGCAGGGCTTTTACTTCGACAAAACGTTCCCAAAACAGCATTTGTTCAGGTTGGAATTACAGCCATAAAGCATTGCTCTTTATGGCTGTTTGTTTCTGTTAATCGCTATAAGGGCGGTAACACGGTCATCTTTTTAATAATAATCGGCTCAATGGGTACGTTATTCGCGTTAAGGCGAATCGAATATTCAGTTTCTACTTCCGACATGGCATCAACAATATCTTCGCCTTCAACAATTACGCCAAAAACCGCGTAGCCCCAGTCTCTTCCGGGGTTTAAGCTGCTGTTGTCATTCACGTTGAAGAAAAATTGTCGGTTTGCGGTATGCGGGTCACCTTGTCTTGCCATTGCAATAGTGTGCAGGTCGTTAGTCAAACCGTTACCAGACTCATTGAAGATATCTGGAAAGTTCGACTTGCCGTTGAAGTCTGCCGTATAACCACCACCTTGCACAACAAAACCAGGCACGATGCGGTGAAAAATGGTGTCTTCGTAGGCGCGCTTATCAACATAACGAAGAAAGTTATTTACGGTAATTGGCGCACGTCTTCTGTCCAGTTCAACCACAATATCGCCCATGGTGGTTTCTATTTTCACCCGAGGGTAATAGTTATCTGGCTGAACCTGAGACCCATCGTCTTTCTTGGCCATAACGGGTGAACTGCTGCCTATTAGCATGATAGCGGTCAGCAGTGATAAAAGTATTTTCTTCATAAAAATGCCTTTAAATGTTTTCCTTAATTCGCGCATGTTTTTTGATCGCTTATCGTTTTGCAGTGCCTAAGATAACGAACTTTTTGTCACTCGCAAGTACCTTAGCGGCACCAAACAACTTTTTAAGTTTAATGTGATAGTCGAGGTGCCGGTTACCAACCACCACTAAGTGACCGCTTTTAATAAGTACGTCCCGGGAATCAGTGAACATTTGCCATGCAATATGGTCAGTGATTGCGTTTTGTTGATGAAACGGTGGGTTACACAGAATTTTGGTAACAGCAGGTTTATTCTCTCTATTGATTAATGTTTCAAGGCAATTACTTGCAACAAACTCACATTGATCAATTTTATCCGGGAAGTTGTTGAGCACATTGAGTCTGGCACTTTCTAATGCCATATAGGACTCATCCACAAATATTACTTTGGCATCAGGGGCAAGAGAAAGGGCATTAACCCCCAGTACTCCGTTGCCGCAGCCTAAATCTACCACCACATCATTAGCGCTCACCGTCATATGTTCAAGCATAATGCGAGCGCCTATATCTAATGACTGTCGGGAAAACGTATTCGCCAGATTGTCTATAGTTAACGCCGTTCCCATCGTACTTTTACACTGCCAGCGCGTCGGATAGGGCGAGTCAGATAGTTTTATTGACTCACGAGGCGAAGCGAACACAAGCCGCGATTTCTTCTTGGCAAGGGACGTGGTGGTGGGGCCAATATATCGTTCAAATAGGTTGAGTACGGATTTTGTGATGGTCTTCACTTTACCGGTTGCGATAACACGCGTGTCAGGTGTTATATATTTTTGTAAATCAATAAGCTGCTGTTCAAGAAGTGCAAGGGCGCGGGGGACCTTCAGCACAACAAGACTCGGCGCCTTTTCTGGCTTAAACGTTAAGCTTTGCACGCTAGTCAAGGTTTTCAGCGGCGCGGTTAGCAGGCCGTTTTTATTGCTCGTTTCTGCATTACCCAGTAAATGATTGGCTTTTAAATTCTCAGAGAGTGATCGCAAAGATATGTAGGAGTCAGATACCCAGTAAGGTGCTAAGTGCGAAAACCAACAACCTAACGCGCCGAAATCGTCGTTAAAAATCATCATTGAGCCATCATTGTCACCACTGCCAATTGAAAGCGACGCTTCACTTAATAAGTTCTCAATGTGCTCAATAACGAGTTCATCAGCGCTATCCCATGCTTGAAGGCTTATGTGCTGGTGCTTTTCAGGGTAGCGAATAAGCGAAAATTGTCGGTCGGCAAAAATAAATTCTGTATTCATTGGAGTCTGTTTTCAGAGATGGCTCAAAGCACTCACATACTTTTGGGAATGCCTATTTGGTTTATGTACGCGCTGCCTATCTTATCATATCAGCCACGCGGCTCTAACCAATAACGTGTCATTCTTATGCCGTGCAATGTTGATGGTGACAATGTAATGGTGAAAGAATCACTTTTATAGCTCGCAGAAAAATCCACATTAGCAATGCATGCGTAATTAAGGTGTAATTAGGGGAACTTCAAAGGTGTGTTTAAGCACTTTTGAGATCAAGTGCCCATAGCCAAAATTAAAAATCACCGGAAATATCATAGTTACGCATGCAGTTTTCTCTTTTCGAGACCCCAGAAAATAATAGCTCATCTCATAAGCTCCCGCTGTCAGAGGGCGATGTCACTTATTTTCCTCACGCGCTATCAAAAAATGATGCAGATACTTTTTTTGAGTTACTGAAGGCCGAGTTACCCTGGCGTCAGGACTCGATCAGATTGTTTGGCAAGCCGGTAAAAATTCCCCGCCTTCAGAGCTGGCACGGCGATGACGATTGCACCTATACCTATTCGAATTTAACCATGTCGCCAAATCCGTGGACGAACAGCCTTTTAAGCATTAAGGATTGTTGTGAAGCGTTATGTGCTGCAACCCAAAATACAAAGTTCAACAGTGTGTTAGCGAATTGGTATCGTGACGGACAAGATAGCATGAGCTTTCATTCAGATGATGAGCCTGAGTTGGGTATAAACCCGGTTATTGCATCCGTCACCTTAGGTGAAGCAAGGCCCTTTGTTTTTAAGCACAAAGAAACAAAGGAAAAGTATACACAGGTGCTTGAGCACGGCAGTGTATTAATTATGGCAGGAACAACACAAAGTCATTATGCGCACGGTATTGCGAAGACGGCTAAGCCTATCGGTGGTAGAATTAATCTTACATTCCGACATCTTATTCACAGAACAAGGTAAGCCAAATGCAAGTAAAAGCGTTTCTGGAAACTACGATTGAAGCTGCACTTAACCCGAGTTTTCTCGAGGTTGTAGATGAGAGTTTTATGCACAATGTTCCAGAAGGGGCTCAGAGTCATTTCAAAGTAACGGTAGTGAGTGATGCTTTTGAGGGTAAGCGCTTAATAGCGAGACACAGAGAAATTAACGGTCTTGCGGCTGAAGCGCTGCAGGGGCCTGTTCATGCGTTGGCACTTCACACGTATACGCCGACAGAGTGGGAAGCTCGAGGTGGGCAATCTATGGTATCGCCAAACTGCCTAGGTGGTAGCAAGCACGACCAATAACGCTCTTTTTGTACTAAATGGAAGTAGATTTATGACAAGCAGTGAAACGAAAAACAGCGGCGCGCTAGCCTCTTACTTAGACATCATTAAAACACCCTCTATTCAGGTGTTACTACTTGGCACCGGTTTTTTGCTTATGATGTTGTTTGTCTACATGGGCGTGCTGACTACGTTTGACGATGCGTTATTCAATGTAATTAGTGAAGCAGGCAATGTATCGGGTTGGAAAGAAGACGCGCTTCGCGATATCACCGCGTTAGGCAGTAATACGGCACTTATCTTTGTCACGATTTCAGTTGCCGGAGCCTTGGCGATGGCCGGTGAAAAGAAAAAGGCACTGACTTTTTTGATTGCTGTTGCCGTGGGGATCGCAACGACTTTCTTACTCAAAGCTGGCATCGACAGGCCTCGTCCTCCGCTGCCCATGCAGGATGTAAGTGTGTATACACAAAGCTTCCCCTCTGCACATGCTACCTTATCTACGCTTGTTTATTTCTATATCGCCTATTTGTTAACGTACTTCACGCAAAACGCTTCAGTAAAAGTGTGGATCTACATGGCAGCCACCTTTCTTGTATTTTGTATTGGCTTAAGCCGCATTTTATTGGGCGTGCATTGGCCTAGCGACATTATTGCAGGGTGGTTTGCTGGTGGCAGTATGGCTGCCTTTTGCTTTTATATCATCAAGTGGAAACGCAAACTGCGTATAAAAGGCGAAGGTTAAACGTGCAAGATCTCAAACGGCTAGGCGAGATTATTAAGCGGGATCCTTTTCGCATGCGTTGCCTTCGCGCTTTGAGAGCGCTCGATTTACCGCAAGGGTACATTGGTGCTGGATTTGTTCGAAATGCCATTTGGGATGAGTTACACGCAAGAGCGACACCAACTCCGCTTAACGATATTGATGTGATTTACTTTAGTGGTGAAATTAATCCGCCGCTAAGTGTTGCGAGTGCCGATAATACATTGGAATCAGTACCTCAACCGCAAGCTTACTCACCAAATTCTGCAGCTGCTAAACCAGGGCTGAAAGCACAAGAACAAGCCATAGAACGCGAGCTAGCGCGTATGGTTCCTCAAGCTAATTGGCAAGTTAAAAACCAAGCGCGTATGCACGTAGCTCACGAGCACGCTCCCTATCAAAATTGCCACGACGCTATTTCTTATTGGATAGAACGAGAAACCTGTGTTGCGGTTCGTCTTTTAGCCAATGATGATTTAGACATACTCGCGCCATTTGGCTTGGAAGCAAACTTCGCCGGCACCATAAGTATTAACCCAAAATATCCAAGGCCCGAAGTTTTTAAACAGCGACTAGCTACTAAGAATTGGCTTACTGTTTGGCCTTTGTTGACTTTAGTTTCTCCTTAAGAGCTAGAACGCGCTTAATTAAACTAGAAGTGACTCAATTGAGAGTAGCTACCTTTGAGCAGTAGTCTTTGTTGTAATATTTACTATCTTAGCGGCAATAGCCGCTATGGTCGTATTTTCGCTCATAGCTTGTTTTTGCAGTCGACGATACGCGTTATTTTCGCTTAATCCGAATTGCTCCATTACTACCAGTTTTGCTCGCCCAATCAGTTTTTGTTCCTGTATTGCACGCTTGGCCTCTTCGAGCTCCCGACCCATATTTTCTATGTGTTGGGCCTGTGAACGCAGTAAATCATAAAAAGAGCGGTGAGCAGATAAAGTCTTCGTTTGCTCGTTAAGTGATAGCGTTTTGATTTCGTCTTCTTTGGTGTCTTCCGCGAGTCCAGGCATACTTGGATCGAACAATAAGGTGAGCGGTGAGCCATCAGTAGCGTGTTCATCATTGAAGCGCGTAAGCAACTGCTGATGATTGGCCATCTCATTTTTTGCATTGGCGACTTTACTGTTAGCTTGCTGAGTAAGGGCCTCAGTGAGCGCCACTTCGATAGTCTGCATTGCATCCATTCGACGTGTTGCTACATCAAACCAAACTTCCGATATTTCTCCGGCAATCGGACTGCCGTCACCAAGCTGTGCAATCATATTTCTAAGCTGTGTAATATCGATTGCAGCAGGGCTTTTGTTCAACGCGTCTAATGCATCTTTATGCGGCTTACAGCTAAACTCACAGAATATACTGAAGTGATGTTCTTGGGCATGCTGAAGCGCGGCCAGCTTTTCACAAAGGCGAACATCGAAATGAGTTTCTGCGAAACCAATAGCGCCCCACGCCCGCTCCTGCCCAGCGTATTCTTTTGCCTGCATAAAATTGAACAGTGCAACCAATAAGCGAGTGATTGTTGGGTCGCTTGCAATATCTGCCGCTTCAAAAATAACCGTAAGCAAACTGGCAACTAGACGACTATATGCTCGTGTAGATTCCAGTGGTGTCAGCAGCTGCTTGCTTACTTGTTCTCTCAGTCTGGGCAGGTAGTCCGTCGCCTGCATAGCAAGTGTAATGCTGCTCAACAACCGCGGGTTACCCGTGGTGATCTCATCTGTCAGGTAGAGAGATTTCAAGTGGCTTTTCAACATTGACTCCGCTTGCTCGCTAGCACTGACGTACTGCATTCGCTCAGCGGCATAACGCTCGCCTTTTGAAGCAAGAAAGATATTGCTGGCCCCACGCTCTTTTTGCAGTTCATGAATAAGTTCTCGAACGGCAATTACAATTCGACAATTACTAGATAGTTGCTCAAGCACGGTTATTTCGGCGTGCTTGGCCGCTAGCAAAAAGCGCTTAGTGGCGTCGCTACAAAGCGCAATGGTCTGTTCTGGTTCATGAAGCATGTAAAGGCCTGCTAATCTTCGGTACACACGTTTCGAATTTTCTATTGATGAGTGCATCTATTGGCGAAACGTTTTTTGAAACTCTTTGCTCTTAGTCCCCTGCACTCAGCAGAGCAATACGTGTACCAAGCAACACTTATGCCCTGTTTATTAGAATTAATGAAGATAAGCGTTAGAGTGAACAAAAACGCCCGGAGTGCTGACATTTAGCGGCATGTGGTTCGGCTGGAATTTTAACTTAAGGTGACTTTATAAGGGGGACGGGAAGGTTAGCGGCATTAAGAGGGAAGTTGAGAGGGAAGAAGCTGCGCCAAAATGGTGCAGCCTCGCAAACTATGTGGTTTTGCTTTCCGGATTAGTTTCTGACTACGCGAAGAAACCAACCTACAAACAGTGAAATTAAGAAACCGAAGAAGGCAATCATTGTGGTGATAGTTAACATTTGCCCAGAAAAGTCAGCATTCTCGCCAGTGTGCTCGCTAACCAGCATTCCTGATGCTTTAAATATAAACAATGCCGCTACAGAAAATAGTAAAATAACGGCGGTCGACATGATAGTGGCTTTCCAATAAGCCTTCGGCGACATCCAATGAATAGCGCCTGCTACTAGCACGCACAAAATAGTCAGAATATAAGGTACCACTTTAACTCCTCGTTGAATAAGACTTGTGCCTTATTGCGACGTCTTACCGTAGCCCCGTATTAGAAATCGAAGCGCATTGAACGACGCGGTTAATAAAAACCATTATACGATGCCATGTACGATGCAATTTGTCAGCATTCGCTATTAAATTAAGCCCTGAGACCGTACATGAAAAATTGACAAGCTCACAGCATTAGGAAAGGGGCAAAGAGCCCTGCGCTTATCACGTAAGCGCCAAGTAGTTCGGACTGGAGCCTGTTGATCTTTGCTGCACATCAACGTTCAACGATGGAATGGTCTCCCCCCTCAAACGGCATCGCAATGTGCCAAACTTGGAATTAAACAATCAAGTTAACAAGGTGAGGAGACCAAAATGAATAT